>APKF01000149.1 GCA_000353875.1 Candidatus Caldatribacterium californiense OP9-cSCG
TCTCTCGTCGGCGCACCGGGCATTCCCCTTGTCCTCCACGGTGGTTACGGGAATCCGGAAAGAGTACGTCCTTGAGGCCATTCGCCACGGCATCACCAAAATCAACGTGGGCACCGAAATCCGCCAGGCCTATGAGCAGGCGCTGAGAACCCACGGAAAGATAGAAGAGGCGCAGAAAGCGGTGACGGAGAAGGTCGAAGAGCTCATCGTGACGTACTACGAAATTCAGGGTTCGGCCCGGAAGCTCGCAGAGTACGTATAGAGAGGAGGGGGAATATGCAGTACCCACATCTTTTTGCACCGGGGAAAATCGGGAGGTGCAGCGTACGGAACCGGGTCGTCATGCCTCCCATGGCGACGAACCTGGGAAGTGCCTTTGGTGAGGTGACTCCTGAGCTTCTGGCCTATTACAGGAGGCGGGCCCAGGGAGGAGTGGGGCTCATCATCGTAGAGAATGCGCAGGTTGACATGTTCCAGGGCCGAAGCCTCACCGCGCAGATTGCCGTTGATAGTGACAAGTTCCTCCCGGGCCTTCGTGCTCTTGCCGAGGTTATCCATGCGGAGGGGGCAAAGACTTTCCTCCAGATTCAGCACGGTGGACGGCAGTGTACACCCTCGACGACGGATGGATTGCAACCGGTTGCTCCATCTCCTGTGCCCTGTAAGTTCCTCGGGGTCATGCCTCGAGCGCTGACGAGAGAAGAAATCCGTGAGCTCGTGGAGAAGTTCGCTCAGGCGGCGCTCCGGGCAAAGCTTGCCGGTTTTGACGGCGTTGAGGTTCATGCGGCCCACGGATATCTCCTGAACGAGTTCCTCTCCCCGTACACCAACAAGCGGGATGATGAGTACGGCGGAAGCTTTGAGAACCGCCTGCGGTTTCTCCTCGGAATTCTTGCGCGCATCCGGGAGCTCGTGGGGGAGGACTTCGTTGTTGGGGTTCGCCTAAGCGTTGAGGAATTCGTCCCCGGAGGGCTTACC
>APKF01000150.1 GCA_000353875.1 Candidatus Caldatribacterium californiense OP9-cSCG
CGTTTTGTAATGCATGGGGACTGTGATGGATGGGGAGAGTTTGCCCACGAGTTCCTGGGCTCCCCGAGCGTCGATAGTGTAAACACCCCCAACGGGAACAAAGAGGAGATGCACCGGCTTCCAGACCTGGAGCTCCTCATCCCGGGGAACCGTACCAAGATCCCCCACATGCATGAGGACCATCTCGTCAACCTCAACCCGGAAGACGTTATTCCTCCCCCGCTTTTTCCCCTCTTCCTCATCATGGAAGGTGGAAAAAACCTGGATTCGTATATCGCCTCTTCTGTATTCCCCGGGCTGACGAATGACCTCCTGGTACCCCCGAACCAGGGCCACGTTATTGTGGTCGAAATGCTCATGGCTCACCAGGACCATATCGGCTTCGACTTCAGGGAGCGGATACCCCACGCTCTGATCAAAGGGGTCAAAGGCGAGTTTCTTCCCTTTCTCGGTGGTCACAAGGAAGAACGAATGCCCAAACCACCTCACTTCCATGTTGCCACACCTCCACAACCATTATCTAACACTTCTCCTTCCCCTGCAACTTTTCATAGAGCTTGCTCCATCCACGCCGATAGAGAAAGGCGATTTTGTTGTGCCAGAGAGGTTCCTCTTCATGGGAAAAGAAAGTCTCGTAGTCTTTCGTTCCTGGAGTCGGGGCATAGAGGGCAAGGCGAGGCACAAGACCAAGGCTCCGTACATACAAAACCGAGGCCACAACATCGCCTTCCTCTTCCACCGGCCAGCCGAAAAGCAGGTACACTTCAATATCCTGGGGAGAAAACCCAGCCTCCTGCAGAGCGTGTACTGCTTCTTCGAAGAGCTCGTTAGTGACCTTCCCACCACTCTGCTTTTGCCAGGGGGATACAGCAGTTTCAAGGCTCAGCCGGACGGTGGAAAAGTTTGCTCTCTTGAGGAAACCGGCAACCTCCCTGGTCACATACCGGGCATGAAGCCCATTGGGGAGATGGAAGGAAACCGGAGATTGAGGCGCACAAGGTACTCCGCAAGGGGAAGAAAGTGAGATTCTGCACGGAAAAGAAGGGCGTCATCGTAAAACGCAATGTGGCGAACACCGAAGCGCCCGAAAAGGTAGCGGATTTCTTCAGCTACATCCTGCGGAGGGCGCTGGAAAACGACGGAGCAAGGATTCGGGAGGCGCAATACGTGCAGGAAAAGGGGCACCCAAGGGAAGAGAGGACAACCCCGTAGGAAAGCCTCGGGTAGAGCTCAAAAGCCGGTGGTACAGCAAAGAAATCCTCGTACGTCCGGATGCCGAGGCTCGTACCCAAAAGTCCCTCAAGGTGCCTGGAGACACTCAGGGGGTCAGCCACAGAAACCACGGCGTCGAACCCAAGACGCTCTGCGTGATCCGGGCAGAGTGTCGGGTACACACCTCCAAGGACGAGGAATGCCCTGGGGAACATGCGCCGGAGGATATCCGCAAAAACCGAAGCACCCGGGTACCAGTAGGTGAAGCCGCAGGTCACCAAAACCACATCTGGGGGGTCGAGGTTCCAAAGACGAGCGAGAACCCTCTCCCTGGGCATCCCAAAGCGCTTGAAGTACCGGGGAATGGAGGAGAAAAAGGCAGGCTTTGGGAGAATTTCTCTGAAGTACCCTCCACATCCTGCCTCCCTGAGCTTCCGCGGCCCTTCGTTTTTCGGTGCACAGGAATCCGGGTCTCCCCGGTCCAGGCAGTCAAGGAGCGTTACCCTGAAGCCTCTTTTTCTGAGGTGCGCCCCCAGGTACAGAAGTCCCAGGGGCTTGCTCCATAGATCAAAAGCGGTGAAATCGTACGCCCAGGGATTGATAAGGAGAACGTGCGCCATCTACACTTGAGTTGCCGCCAGAGCCCCCTCGTAGACTGCGTGGAAGATTTTCCGGGGTTCCCGAGCATCACCGATGAGGAAGAGCTCCTGAACCTTCCCGGAGAGCTCGTCGAAGAGCGCTCGATTGGGTTGCGTTCCCAGGGCAAAAACGATGTACTCTGGATGGAGTTCCGAAGTTCTCGGATCGGCGTCACACAGGTACACGACCCTTCGCCCTTCGACGTCCATGCACCGGGTACTCGTCATGATACGGACGCTCGAGGCACCCAGGGCCTTCAAAAGCTCGATTCTTGTGATGACCTCTGCATCCACGGCAAGGTGGGGGAGCATCTCGACAAGGGTGACCCTGTTGCCCCGCTCGGCGAGGAAAAGGGCAACCTCACATCCCACAACTCCTCCACCCACGACAACGACATCTTTTGCTTCAAGCACCACACTCCCCCCGGAGGATATCCCAGGCCGTGCAGGCAAAGGAAGGATCAAGAGCGGAGAACTCAGGAATAACAGGAGTTCCTCCACTCGCCACAATAACGGCCTGGGGCTTGAGGGCAAGTACTGTTTCTGGAGTCGCCTCACTTCCAAGGTGCACTGAGACTCCGGCTTTCGGAAGCATTTCCTCAAGGTATTCTACAAACCACAGAAGCTTCTCTTTATGGGGAGCCTGGGCAGCAAAGCGGAGCTGTCCTCCTAAAGCTTTCTCCTTTTCGAAAAGGTGCACTTCGTGTTGCCGCTGCGCAGCAACAAGCGCTGCAGTCATACCCCCCCGGCCCACCACCGACGACCACCACCCGTTTCCTCTCCGGGGCCCTTGCTCGCTCGTCAAAGAAGAGTTCCCGTCCAGCCCAGGGGTTCACCGCGCAGCGGACCTTCCCGTTAGCAAAGAGTTCCCCGATGCAACCGACATTACAGCTGATACAGTGATTGATTTCTCGTTCTCTCCCCCAGGCGGCCTTCTTCACCCAGTCCGGATCGGCGATGAGCCCCCGCCCGACGGCCACAAAGTCGGCATGTCCTTCGGCAAGGAGCGTGAAAATGGTCACGATATCTATCTGCGTGGGGAGTTCCTGCCACTTAAAAGGGGCGTACGACATCATCCATCAGTGTGAGCGTCTCATTGAGGAGCTTGGCCTCAAGTCCCAGGTGGAACTTCGAGGGACGTTCTGCCTTGGACGATGCACGGAGGATGGTGTCACGGTGGTGGTGGACGACGAAATCCTGAGCGGGGTTTCTCCGGAGAACTTTCGGGAAATTTTCGAGAGCAAGGTTCTCCCCCGGATCCAGGAGGGTTCCCGTGAGCGTCATTAGCACGATCCGCACGAGCTGTCGGGATTGCTACAAGTGCATCCGTCACTGTCCGGTGAAAGCCATCCGGATTAGCCTTGGCCATGCAGAGGTTGTGGATGAGCGGTGTATAAAGGACGGACGGTGCGTCCTTGTGTGCCCTCAGGGAGCAAAGAAGGTGCGCTCCGACCTTGAGGAGGCGAAAAAACTTATCGCAAGCGGCGGGACGGTCATTGCAAGCGTTGCCCCCTCGTTTGTGGCCGCTTTCCCCGAGGCGACTCCGGGGCAGGTCATTCGGGGGCTCAGGATGCTTGGTTTCTCCGAGGTTCGAGAAACGGCCGAAGGGGCCGAATGGGTCGCCCGGGAACATGCCCTCCTCCTTCAGGAAGGCCGGGAGAACCTCATCACGAGCTCTTGCCCAGCGGTGAATTTCCTCATCACCCGGTATTTCCCGGAGCATATCGAGTACCTTGCTCCGGTCGTTTCCCCCATGGTTGCCCATGGACGGCTCCTGAAACGGGAATTCCCCGGAGCTTCTATCGTCTTTATCGGACCCTGCATTGCGAAGAAAGCCGAGGCTGAGGAAGAAGAGGTTCGGGGTGACGTGGATGTTGTCCTTACCTTTTCGGAACTCCGGGAATGGTTCAAAGAAGCACACCTTGAGCTTACTGCACTTCCTGAGGACCGCTTTTCTCCGGGAAAGGTCCGCTTTGCCCGGGCGTTTCCCGTTGAAGGGGGACTCATAAAGAGTGCTGCTCTTCAGGGGGAGCTCCTCTGCCGGGATATTCTCACCATCACCGGGGTTGACCGCTGCAAGGAATTCTTGAAGAGTTTCTCTCCGGAACGTTCTCGCTTCAGGATTATTGAGATGATGTCCTGTGAGGGGGGATGCATTGACGGTCCGGTTCTCTCCTCGCCCCTTTCCCCATACGAACGGCGAGAACGGGTCCTTGAGTACACCGAAAAATTCCTCAAGGAGTGCGAAGAACCCATTGTATGCCTTGATCCGCCGAGTTTTCGCCGGACATTCTCTCCGTCTCCGGTGCCACGGCCCGAGGTTCCGGAAGAAGAAATTCGCCGTATCCTTGCGCTCACGGGGAAATTTACGCCTCAGGACGAGCTCAACTGTGGAGCCTGCGGGTACAACACCTGCCGGGAAAAAGCAGAAGCGGTGTACCAGGGTATGGCCGAGGCGGAAATGTGCATCCCCTTTATGCGAACCAGGGCCGAGTCTTTTTCAAGTTTCCTTATGACAGTAACTCCGAATGGTATCGTCCTTGTGGATGAGGATCTCCGCATTGTGGAGATGAATCCTGCCCTGCGGCGCATGCTTGGCCTTGTGGGGAAGCTGGTGATCGGGAAGAGAATTGACGAGTTTCTGGATCCTTCGCCTTTTGTAGAGGTTTTGCGAACGAAAAAGGCCACAACCTGTGAAGTGACCTATCCCCAGTACCATAACCTCTTTGTGCGGCTTTCGGTCTTTTTCCTTGAGAAGTCGCACCTCCTGATGGGGATTTTCGTGGACCTCACAAAGGAGCGAGAGCAGGAGGCGATGATGGAAGCCATCCGGGAGAAGACCATCGAAAAGGCGCAGCAGGTCATTGCCAACCAGATGCGGGTGGCTCAGGAGATTGCCAGTCTCCTTGGGGAAACGACAGCGGAAACCAAGGTTCTTTTGAACAAGCTCATGCGCATCCTCCGGGGAGAGACGCTGGAAGAATGAGAGACCTTTTTGTTGAAATTGCCTGTGCCCAGGTGGCGAAATGGGGCGAGGAACTCTGCGGGGACAGCGTGTGCTACGAGAAGGACGGCAACATGACTGTCCTTGCCTGGTCTGATGGTCTGGGGAGTGGGGTGAAGGCGAATATCCTTTCCACCCTCACCTCCCGGATTATCGTTTCGATGCTCCGACGGAACTCTTCCCTTGAGGATGTGGTGGGAACGCTGGCCGAGACACTCCCGGTGTGCCGGGTGCGGAAAATCGCGTACAGCACCTTTTCGGTGGTGCAGATTTTCCCCGATGGGGAGGCGTACATTGCGGAGTTTGACAATCCTCCGCTTTTCTGGGTCCGGAACGGAAGGGTCATGTACCTTGAACGACGGAGGCGGGAAATCGGGAAAAGGGTTATCCTGGAGGCCAACATACGCCTTCAGCGGAACGACTGGATTGTGGGCGTCACCGATGGAGTGGTGCACGCCGGCATTGGTGGGCTCTGGAACCTGGGGTGGAGGTGGGAGAAAATCGCCTCGTTCCTTGAGAGCACGGTAAACGAACACATGGATGCGGTGACGCTGGCCTCGCGTATTATTGAGACTACGAAGAAGCTCTATCAGGGAAGGCCTGGAGATGATGCTACCTGTGTGGTGGCAAGAATCCGCCTTCCCCGGCGTCTGATTCTCTGGGCAGGACCACCGGAGGACCCGGCAAAAGACGAAGAAGTGGTGCGTCGCGTGCTCTCTTTCCCGGGGAAGAAGGCGGTGTGTGGGGGCACAACAGGGAATATCCTGGCCCGGTTTCTGGGGAGAGAAATCCGGGTGGATCTTGCATCCCTGCGGGAAGACGTACCTCCCGTGGGGATTCTTGAGGGTGTGGACCTTGTGACCGAGGGAGTGCTCACCCTTTCTCTGGTTCTCCGGCGTCTGCGCCAGGGGGTGAGAGAGGAGGACGTGTGGTATGAGAAAGACGGTGCAAGCCGGCTCCTTGCGCTCCTTTTTGAGGCTGATGAAATCACCATCATCGGTGGGCGGGCCATCAACCCTGCGCATCAAAACCCCAGGCTCTCAGGAGAGCTTTCTCTCAAAGCCAGGATTCTTGAAGAGATTGCCGAGGAGCTGCGCAGGCGTGAAAAGATGGTGCATCTTGAGTACTGTTAGCGGAGGTGAGACCTGTGGAAAGGCTTGAGCCAGAAGTTGCCCTGGGCCGAAGCTTCGAAAAGGTCAACGCAATCCTCGAAAAGCACGGTTACGATTCTGCAAACCTCATTGCCATCCTCCAGGAAATCCAGGAAGAGTACCGGTACCTGCCGGAAGAAATCCTCACCTATGTGGCCACGGCCCTGCGGGTTTCTCCGGCGTACGTCTACGGGGTGGCCACGTTCTATGCTCAATTCTCGCTGAAACCGAAGGGGAGACATATCATCAGGGTCTGCGACGGCACGGCATGCCACGTGAAGGGTTCGGAAAAGGTCCTGAGAGCAGTGCGAGAGTACCTGGGTCTTCGGGAAGGGGAGAATACCACTCCGGACCTCCTTTTCACCGTGGAAACGGTGGCCTGTATTGGAGCGTGCGCCCTGGCTCCGGTGATGGCCGTCGATAATGAAGTGTTTGGCCCTATGGATGAAGAGAGAGCGCGACAGATCATCGAAGAGATCGAAAAGAGGAGTGAAGTCTCGTGAGGTTTGCAACGCGGAGCGACCTCGAAGAGTACATTGGGTCTCTGAAGAAGCAACAGCAAAAACAGCGGGTTCTCGTGTGTATGGGCACAGGGTGTCTTGCCAAGGGTGCTGAGGCGGTGTACAGGCGTTTTGCGGAAGTTCTCGCCCGGGAGGGTCTCGATGTCTTGCTGGTTTTGGACAGGGAAGATGTTGTCAAGCAGCATTTTGCTCTCTGTCCTACAGGGTGCATGGGGATTTGCGAAACAGGCCCGAGGGTTCGTGTGGAACCCCATGGAATACAGTACTTGCGCGTAAGGCCGGAAGACGTTGAGGAGATCGTCGAGGAGACCTTGAAAAAAGGAAACATTGTTTATCGCCTGGTTCAAAGCGAAGTATTGCCCGACGGCCGAGTACAACACTGGCCCTTGATTAAAGACGACCCCTTTTATCGGAAACAGGTTCGGCTGGTGCTTCGGAACTGTGGCACCATCGATCCGGAGAACCTTGATGAGTACCTTGCCCGAGACGGATACCTCGCCCTGGCCAGGGTTCTGACGGAGATGACTCCTGAAGATGTAATTGGGGAAATCATGAAGTCCGGTCTTCGAGGCCGGGGAGGTGGAGGGTTCCCCACAGGGAGGAAATGGCAGTTTGCCCGCATGGTCAAGGCCGATAAGAAGTACGTTATTTGTAACGGAGACGAAGGGGATCCGGGGGCTTTCATGAACCGCTGTCTTATGGAAGGCGACCCCCATGCAGTTCTTGAGGGTCTTGTTATTGCCGGGTATGCCATAGGAGCTCAGGAAGGGTACATTTACGTTCGAGCAGAATACCCTTTGGCGGTGAAGCGGCTACGCAAAGCCATCCAGGATGCGTACCAGGCAGGTCTTTTGGGGGAGAATATTCTCGGGACGGGGTTCCGTTTTGACATCCGTATTAAAGAAGGCGCAGGGGCATTCGTTTGTGGGGAAGAGACTGCCCTCATCGCGTCCATTGAGGGGAAACGAGGTATGCCCAACCCCCGACCTCCGTATCCGGCCCAGAAAGGCCTCTTTGGCAAACCCACGGTCATCAACAACGTGGAAACCCTGGCTAATGTTCCGGCTATCATCCTCCACGGAGCAGAGTGGTTCCGATCTTTTGGTACTGCAACGAGTCCCGGTACCAAGACCTTTGCCCTCACGGGAAAGGTGAAAAACACCGGTCTTGTTGAAGTTCCGATGGGCATCACCCTGCGAGAACTCATCTTTGACGTTGGCGGGGGCATCCAGAACGGTAAGCGTTTCAAGGCGGTGCAGATTGGCGGGCCGTCGGGAGGGTGTCTTCCGGAGGCCTTTCTCGACCTTCCGGTGGATTACGATTCTCTCTGCGGTGCCGGGGCGATCATGGGTTCCGGAGGTCTTGTTGTCCTTGACGAGGACACCTGCATTGTGGAAGTTGCCCGTTTCTTCATGAGCTTCACCCAGAGTGAGTCCTGCGGGAAATGTGTCCCCTGCCGGGAGGGAACAAAGCACATGCTCAACATTCTCCAGAAGATTGTGGATGGAAAGGCCACACTGGAAGACCTTGCCCTCCTTGAGGAAACGGCTCTCGTGGTGAAGGATGCCTCACTCTGCGGCCTTGGGAAAACGGCGCCGAACCCGGTGCTCACGACGCTGCGGTACTTCCGTGACGAGTACATCGATCACGTGGTGCACAAGGTCTGCCCGGCCCAGGTGTGCCAGGCGATGCGGGAGTTCTGGATTGACCCGGAGAAGTGCCGCGCCTGTGGCAAGTGTGCCCGAGTCTGCCCGGTTTCGTGCATCTCGGGTCGTCCCAAAGTGCCCTATGTGATCGACCAAGCAAAGTGCATCAAATGTGGCTCGTGTTTTGAAGCCTGTCCCTTTGATGCCATTGTCATCAAGTGGAGGAGGAAGGGCAATGCGTGACGCAGAGAAGAAGGTCGTTATCGTCGATGGCCAGGAAATCCCCCTTGAGGGAGAAAAGAACATCCTTGAAGTAGCGAAGAAGGCCGATATCGATATCCCCACCTTCTGCTACCACTCGGATTTGAGCGTATACGGAGCCTGCCGGATGTGCCTTGTGGAGGTGGAAGGAAGAGGTCTCATGCCCTCCTGTTCCACGCCCCCCGAACCCGGTATGGTCATCCACACCAATACCGCAAGGGTTCTTGCGGCCCGGAAGATGATTGTAGAGCTCTATCTTGCCAATCACGACCGGGACTGTACGGTCTGTGAGCGGAATTTGAACTGCCGCCTCCAGGAAATGGCCTCCCGCATGGGTATCACAAGAGTCCGATTTGGCGAGAGGACCGAAAAAGACCCCAAGGATGACTCCACTTTTGCTCTCGTGCGGGACCCCAATCGCTGTATCCTCTGCGGTGATTGTGTGCGGGCCTGCCGGGAAATCGAGGGCATCGGGATTTACGACTTCACCCATCGGGGTGCCCGGGCACGGGTGGAACCGGCCTTCGGGAAGAAGCTCTCTGAGGTCGAATGCGTGTACTGCGGGCAGTGCGCCATTCGCTGTCCGACGGCGGCACTCGTCGTGAAGTCAGAAGTTGATGCCGCCTGGAAGGCGGTGCTCGATCCGGAGAAGTTCGTGGTGGCGCAGATTGCCCCGGCAGTCCGGGTGGCCATTGGTGAAGCCTTCGGTCTTCCTCCTGGGGAAATCACTACCGGGAAAATCGTTGCCGCTCTGAAGAAAATCGGTTTTGACCGGGTCTATGATACTTCGTTCAGTGCGGATCTTGTGGTCATTGAGGAAGCCGAAGAGTTTTTCCGGAGGCTCCAGAGCAATTCCCGCCTGCCACAGTTCACCTCCTGCTGCCCATCCTGGGTGGTCTTCGCCGAACGGAATTACCCCTTCTACCTTGAGCACCTCTCTTCGGTCCGTTCGCCGCAGCAGGTCTTTGGCTCGGTCATCCGGAATTTTGTCTCCCAGATGGAGGACGTGCCCAATGAGCGTCTCGTCTCGGTCTCCATCATGCCCTGCGTGGCGAAGAAATTCGAGGCCCGAAGGGCCGAGTACGTCCACGATGGGACTCCCGATGTGGATATCGTCCTCTCTGCCCAGGAGACCATCAAGATGATTAAAATGGCCAATATCGACTTCCGGGAGCTTGACCCCATCCCCTTTGATACCCCTCTCAGTGCAGGAAGCGGTGCCGGTGTTCTCTTTGGGGTTACCGGAGGCGTGACCGAAGCGGTTCTGCGCTATGCTTATGAACGCCTCACCGGAAAGGAGCTCAGGGAAGTGGAGTTCAAAACCGTCCGGGGCTTTGAGTCCGTCCGGGAAGCAGAGGTCGATTTCGACGGGAGACCTGTGCGGGTGGCGATCGTCCACGGTCTGGCCCATGCCCAGCGGCTCATCCAGGAAGTCCGGGAAGGGAAGCGCTCCTACGACTTCATCGAGGTCATGAACTGCCCCGGAGGATGCATCGGGGGTGGTGGTATGCCTCTTGCCTACCCCGACTACCAGACGGTGCTCAAGAAACGTGCTGAAGGCCTCTATAACGCCGACCGCTTAAGCCCCGTGCGTAAGGCCCAGGATAACCCGGCGGTAAAGCTCCTTTATGAACGGTGGCTCAAGCACCCGGGGAGTGAACTTGCCGAGCGGTACCTTCACACCCACTACTACTCTCGCCGGAGGATTTCCAACGAAGTCATCCGCATCCAGGAGGCTAAAAGCTCCCGGAAAGTGGATGTTGCAGTCTGCGTGGGCACGAGCTGTTACCTCAAGGGGTCGTACAACATCCTCCAGCGGCTCCTCAAGATGGCGAAAGAGTACGGCGTTGAGGATCGGATAAGCGTTGGAGCCACGTTCTGCCTGGAACGCTGCGCCAAAGGGCCCAACATCCGGATCAACGAGGAGATCGTGTCCGGTGTGGGGGAAGAGCATCTGAAGGAGATTTTCGAAAACCTCATCCTCCCCCGTCTCCAGGAGGTGCACTGAGGAATCCCGGGGCTCTTCCCGAGGGTCCCGGGTTCTGGTATTGACATCTTCTCCTCCTTTTTCTACAATCCCAGTAGGTTTTGGGTGTTTGGTTTTGAGGAGGGGGAGAAGTGTCGTTACGGTACAGAGTTGTCGCCATTGTGGGCGTGGTGTCCCTCGTTTCCTTCTTTTTGACCGCTTTTGCCCTCCGCCACATCCTTGTCCGGGAGTTCCTCGCCCTGGAGAGGGAGAACCTCACAAAAAGGGTGGAACAGCTCCTCCACCTTGTGGAAGGGGAAAAGAAGAATCTCGAGCGCATCGTTGTCGACTGGGCGCTCTGGGATGATACCTACCGATTCGTGGAGGGGGAATATCCGGAGTACGTAGAGGTGAACTGCACTGACGATATTTTCCCAAACCTGGGCATTCATTTCCTGGGGTTTTTCCGAGAGGACGGAACCCTGGTCTACGGGAAAAGCCTTGACCCGTATACCCAACGACCTTTTGCCCTTCCCCAGGGGTTCATCTCTTCTGTGCAATCCCTTGGAGGGCTTCTGTCCCGGGGGTATCTCCTCGACCGGAAGAGCGGGTTCTTTTCCGTGGGGAAGGAAACCTGGTTTTTCGCCCTTTCCTGGATCCTCCGGAGTAACCTCTCTGGTCCTCCCCGGGGGTTTCTCGTCATGGCCCCGAAAGGTCGACGAGCATTTCCTCGTGCACCTCTCGGATCTTTTTGGGTCTTCGGTGAAGCTCGTTACTCTGGACTCCCCTTCTCCTTCGGGAACCTTCACGGTGCAGGAGATTGCGCCGTTCCGGGTGCTGGTGAGTGTCCCCATTCCTTACGTTATCGGGAACGGGGGAGCAAGTCTGACTTTTCCGTATTTCCAGAGTTTTGCGGAGCGAGGACAGAGGGTGGGGGCCTTTCTTGAACGGGCTCATGTGGCAGGGAGCGTTGCCGTTCTCGTCTTCCTTCTTTTGCTCCTTGAAGGGGTTGTGGTTCGGCGGATTCTCCACCTTGCCGCGTTTCTCCGGAAGGTGTGGGAGAGCAGGGATTTCACCCTTCGGGTAGAGACGCAGGGAAAGGACGAGGTGACCCTTCTTGGGGGCGCGGTCAATACCCTCCTTGAGGAAGTCGTTGCACGGAGTAGGAGCCTTGAGGAGAGCGAGGCCCGCTTCCGGAGGCTTTTTGAGGGAGTCCCGGTGGGAGTGTACCAGGCACGCCTTGGTGGGGAAGTACTCCAGGCCAATCCCCGCATGCTTGAGATTGTGGAATGCCAGACACTTGAAGAGTTGCAGGAACTCGGTCTTGCCTTCTTCCGTCAGGATGCCATCCTCACCCTCTCCTCTTTTGAGGAACTCCTGAAGCGAGACAGAGCCATTCGGGGTGTGGTGACCACCTGGAGGACGAAAACAGGAACGTTGCGCTTTTTGCGGGAGAACGCTCGCCTTGTGAGGGATGATGTGTACGAGGGAACGCTTGAAGACGTGACGGAGGAAATCCTTGCCCGGGAAAGCGTCCGGAAAAGCGAGATGTACTACCGGATTCTCCTTGAGTACAGCTCTGATGCGGTGCTCGTTCTTGAGAGGGATGGGAGAGTTCGTTTCGCCACCTCTTCGGTGGAGAACGTCACCGGATATGCTCCCGAAGAGCTTCAGGGTACTCTGGCCCTTTCTTTCCTTCATCCCGAGGATGCAAGGCAGGTGCAGCACTTCTTCCTCCGGGGGGAAGAGGGTGAAGTGCGGCGGGTAGAATTCCGCCTGAAACACCGCAGCGGCGAGTGGCGGGTGATGGAGGCCATTGGCCGGGTTCTTCTTGCGCACCCCCTTATTCAGGGTATTGTGGTGACGGTCCGGGATGTGACCGAACGAAAACGGGCCGAAGAGGCGGTTCGTCTCGCGAGCTTCCGGGATGTCCTTACCGGCCTCTACAACCGGGCGTACTTTGAGGAGGAACTCACCCGTCTGAACACCACCCGCGTCCTTCCTTTAAGCCTCATCGTAGGTGACGTCAACGGCCTGAAGATTGTCAACGACGCCTTTGGGCACGCTGAGGGAGATCGCCTTTTGCAGATGGTAGCCGAGGCTTTCCGCGCAAGTTGCCGGAAGGAGGACGTTGTGGCTCGCTGGGGCGGAGACGAGTTTGCGGTGATTCTGCCAAAAGCAGATGCTACGGTGGCCTCGGAGATATGTGCGAGGATTCAGGAAAGGCTGAAAGGGGAAACCTCGATGCTTCCTGCGGGTGTTGCTCTGGGGTGGGCAACAAGGGGAGATCTTTCCCAGAGCCTTGAGGACGTTGTTCGGGAAGCCGAAGAACGTATGTACCAGGCAAAGCTCGCCGGACGGGAGCGCTTCTACGAAGGGGTTCTTAAGTCCTTTGAGACATTCCTTGAGGGGCTTCTTGGGAAACACCATCTCGAGGAAATGGAGAAGCTTGCCCTTCGCTTTGCCAGAAGACTCTGGCTTTCCGAATCCCAGAAGGAGCAGCTCGTCCTTCTTGCCCGTTTCCACGAGATTGGCGTGATTCCCCTTGCCCGCCGGGGAGAATGGCCAGGACTTGACCAGGAGACCTTTCTTCGCCGTCATACGGAGTCCGGGTACTTCATCGCAAGCAACATCCCTCGTCTTGCCCCTCTTTCTGAGGCTATTCTTGCGCACCACGAATGGTGGAATGGGGAAGGTGTTCCCCGGGGACTCCGGGGAGAGGAAATCCCCCTTCTCTCAAGGATTATTGCCCTTTGCACAGCCTTCCTGGAGCAACCTTTTGCTCAGGCTGTAGCACACATTCGGAGAGAGAGTGGCCGGGTGTTTGACCCCTTGCTTGCCCGGGAATTCCTGACCATGGTTCAGGAGCATCCTTCAGAAAACGGAGCACGGTGCATCTAAGCCCCGGTTTTTGCGGTATAATAAAAAGACTCAGAAAGAAGGGAAGGCTATGGACGAAAAAAGACTCCGGGAAGAACTTGCAAACTTCGGTCGACGAATCCTTGAAAGTGGCCTGGCTGTGGGCCCGGGTGGGAACATCAGCGCTCGCTGTGCGGAGAAAATGCTCATTTCCCCAAGCGGTCTTTCTTTTGAAGAGGTGTCACCTGAAGACTATGTAGCTGTGGACCTTA
>APKF01000151.1 GCA_000353875.1 Candidatus Caldatribacterium californiense OP9-cSCG
TGGAGCGGTTCTGGGTGAGGGTCGACCATCATCTGAAGTAGCCATGCACCGGGCGATTTACCTTGCCCGGGAGGACGTGAATGCGGTGGTCCACGTGCACCCACCTTTCGTCATCGGGGTGACAAGCGGTGGGGGAAGCATTGAACCGATGTTCCCGGATTTTGTCGCGCTCATTAAGCGGGTAGCTGTTCTCCCGTACATCCTCCCCTGTACGGAACGGCTGGCCCAGGCGGTGAAAGAGGCAGTACAGAATGCCGAAGCCGTGGTTTTAGTGAACCACGGGGCCATTACGGTGGGTGCGACCTTGAAAGAAGCCTTTTACCGGGCACAGATCCTTGAAGAGGCGGCAAAAATTACAGCTATTGCTCAGCTTTTCGGGAGCCCTCGGGTTCTGAGTCGGGAAGAACAGGAGGAACTCCTTGGGCTTGAGGCTGAGAGGTATCGTCAGAGCGTGCTCAAGAGGACATGAACTACACGCGCTGGTACTGGGCGAGGGACTGGATGTGCTCTTCGATGGCCCTCATGCAGAGGTAACAGAGGTTGAACTCGTGGTCAAGGCCAAGGGAAATGTGCCAGTCGGCATCTCTGCCGCAGAGATCGCAGGTGACAAAGAAGGTCATAATGGGTTCCTTGAGGTATGAGAAATTCTGTAACGCCCGGGCAATTTCCTCTTTGGTGCGCATGCCTCTCCCTCCTTTCTACCTGTAAAAACCAGAACGCGTAAGGAATATTCCCGTGAGAAACGTTCGTTTTCCTTATCAGGTGTTTGCTGAGGTGCCCTACGGAGAGGCCCTTCTTCTCCAGAGGGCCCTGGTGGAGAGGATTGCCGAGGAAAACCGCCCCGGGGTTTTTCTTCTTCTCGAACACCCCCCGGTGGTGACCCTGGGCCGGGGTGCGAAAAAGGAACACCTTCTCCTTTCGGAAGAGGCCCTCAAAAGACAGGGCATTGAGGTGTATGAGGTTGAACGGGGGGGTGATGTGACCTACCACGGTCCGGGGCAGATTGTGGGGTACCCTCTGGTGAACCTCCGGTTCTGGAAGAAGGACGTTCACGCCTTTTTGCGGTCCCTGGAGGAAGTACTCATCCGGTTTCTTGCCCATTTTGGGGTTTCGGCCTTTCGTTTCCCTCCGTACACGGGGGTGTGGGTGGAAAGGGATGGACCGAGAAAGATTGCCGCTATTGGGGTTGCCGTGCGGCGCTGGGTGACGTATCATGGATTTGCTCTGAACGTCGCTTTGGACCTTGCGCCCTTCGGGTACATTGTTCCCTGTGGTATACGGGGTTTCGGGGTGACGGCCCTTCAGGAAGTTCTGGGGAGAAGTTTTGGGCAGGACGATTTCCAGAGGATGAAGCACCTTCTTGCTCAGAAGTTCGGAGAAGTTTTTGGTTTTGCTATGGAGGAGAGTTATGGGTAGTCTTCCTCCCTGGATTCGACGGCGGTTTCCGCCGCAGGAAGAATGGGAAAGGGTTGAGAAGCTCCTTCGCAGCCTTTCCCTCCACACGGTCTGCGAGAGTGCCCGCTGCCCCAACCTCGGGGAGTGTTTCCGCCGAGGGACGGCAACCTTTCTCATTCTTGGGGATACCTGTACGAGGAGTTGCCGCTTCTGTGCGGTGAAGAAGGGGATACCCCTTCCTCCTGATCCCGAGGAGCCCCAGAGGGTGGCCGAAGCAGCTAGAACTTTGAACCTGTACCACGTGGTGGTCACTTCCGTGACCAGGGACGACCTTCCCGATGGGGGAGCGGAACACTTTGCGAAAACCATCCGGGCGATACGGGAGTGTCTTCCGCAGGCCACGGTGGAGGTGCTTGTTCCCGATTTCCAGGGGAGCGTAGAAGCCCTGGAGGTCGTCCTTGCCGCCCGCCCTGATGTGCTCAACCACAATGTGGAGACAGTGCCCCGGCTCTATCCCCTGGTGCGTCCTCAGGCGGACTATGCGAGGTCTCTTGAACTTCTGCGAAGGACCAAGGCGCACTACCCCGGGATTCTTGTGAAATCAGGACTTATGGTTGGTCTTGGCGAGACCCAAAAGGAGGTCGAAGCCGTCCTTTGGGACCTTAAAGAGGCGGGGTGTGATGTCGTCACCATTGGTCAGTACCTCCGGCCAACCGCCTGGCATCTCCCTGTGGCTGCGTATGTGCCTCCCGAAGTTTTCGAACACTACCGGGAGTATGCGCTTCGTCTCGGGTTCCGGGGTGTGGCCAGTGGTCCCTTTGTGCGGAGTTCATACCGGGCTGAGGAGTTCGTAAGAGGATGAGCTTGGCTTTTGTCTTGCTTTCCGTTTTTCTTGCGCTCTTCTTTTTCTGGCTTTTTCCACTGTTCTTCCGGGGCATCCCCTGGCAACCCACGGACATGCGGCGGGTGCGGCGGATGCTTGAGATGAGCAGAATCAGACCGGGAGAGGTCCTGTACGATCTTGGGTGTGGAGACGGGAGGATTCTCCTCTGTGCTGCCCGGGAGTACGGTGCCTGTGCTGTAGGAGTGGAGCTCAATCCCTGGCTTTTCCTCCTTGCCTGGTTCCGGGTGCTCCTTTCGGGGCTCCGGTCAAAGGTTCGGGTGGTTTTTGGGAATATTTTTTCCGTTGATCTTTCCCGGGCGGACGTCATCACGCTTTTTCTTTTTGAGCACGTGAACGAAGCCCTGAAGGAGAAACTCCTCCGGGAACTCAGAGATGGAACCCGTATCGTGTCGTACGTCTGGACCTTTCGGGGATGGACGCCGAAAGAGGTTGACCGAGATCTGCGTCTTTTCCTCTATGTGAAAGGCGAGTCGGAACCTAAAGGTTCTGGTACTGTGTGAAGGAAGCAAATTCGGCCTGGAGCTCCGTGAATACCTGAGAGGCTGCACTGAGACTGGCGATCTCTGCTTGGAGGTCCTGGCTTTTTTCCACTCTCCTGAGGTGGGCTTTTTCGATGGCGCCGTAGGTTGCGGCGATGGTCTTTTCGAGCTGTTCTTCCAGGGCTTCAGCAAACTGGTGGAAGGTCTGATTGAGGTTCTGCAGCGTTGCCCAGCGCAGATTTTCCACGTTACTGGTCACCAGTTCCTCGATTTCCTGCTGGATCTGGCGAACGATTTTTGCCTGACGGACCTTTGCCGGAAGCAGTGCCGAGAGCACTCCTTCAGGGAGGAAGCTAAAGTGAGTATACCATTTGTGGGTCACCCAGTAGGGCCGTCGATACATGGTAAAGGTCTCCGAGCTTTTCGGTGAAGTGTAAGGGA
>APKF01000152.1 GCA_000353875.1 Candidatus Caldatribacterium californiense OP9-cSCG
TGTCGAAGAGCTCACTCGCCGTTCGTCGAACGGTTTCAACAAGTTCCTGGACTTTTTGTTCGTAAGGCTCGAGAACTTCAGCGACCCTCTTCGCAAATGCGTTAGCGATTTCGCTCAGCTCGCGCTCAAAGAAGGCGGGGATGGCTTCGGCAAGGGTGGCCCGAATAGCCTCTTCGGGGTGAGTGTGCTGCGTGGCCAGGCACTGTTCGACAACTGTGAGGAGGTGGGTTCTGGCTTTTTTTCGAAGGTGCTCTGCCTGTTCTTCAAGCAGTGCCACCATTCGTTTTCTTTCGCCGGAGAGAAGGTCTCCAAGCTGAACGCGTTGACGTTCTGCCTCCCGAATTTTCTCGGTGAAAATTCGCAAGCGCTCGTCAAGGTCGCGAAGTGGCATCTCTAAAGAACGGAGCACAAGGCGTAGGTGCATTACAAGATTGTCCAGGACATTGACGGCCTTTTTTGCCAGGGCAACCTGAAGGGTATCGCGTTTCTTTTGAGCAAGAAAAGTCAGGAGGTACTGTACAACCTTGGGGATACCGCTTCGGTAGAGGAGGTCTGGGTCATTTTTTTTCTTCCCCTCGAGGGCCAGCCGGGCCGAAACAGGGAAGATGGGGAGTTCGCCCTCTATTCCTGCTTCCTTTCGTAGCACGTCCTTAATGAAGGAGAAAAGGGAGGTCAACTCTTCCTCTTTAAGGTAATCCACTTTGTTGAGGACGAAGAAGAGATGGGCAACCTTGGAACGTACGGACTGCAGAAACTCGACCTCCGCTTCGGTCACCGGGGGGTCGGTGGAGAGGAGAAAAACTGCTGCATCGCACTGGGGCAGGAAGTTCAGCGTGGCCTCAGTGTTGTGACGGAGAGTTGACCCAATCCCGGGGGTGTCGATGAGCACCACCCCGGCCTCAAGGAGTGGCGAGGGGTACGATACCTCGACCTGGGACACACTCCTCGTATTTTCCGGATTTCTTGCTTCGGTGACGAACTGGGAGAGAAAATGCAAGAGTTCTTCCGGGTTTTCTCCCTCCCACGTTTCCTCCTTTCCCTCCTCAAAGAGGACTCGCACTCGAGCCCTGGGGCCAAAGAGAACGAAGGTGGGCACAGCCGTTAAGGGAAGCACTGCCGTGGGGAGTATTTCTTCTCCAAGAAGGGCGTTGATGAACGTGCTCTTTCCCCGTTTGAACTGCCCAAGAACCGCCAGGTGAAAGCGTTCTTGGAGCAGCCTTTCTTTCAGATTGCTCAGGGCCTTTCGCTCGTTCTCAAACTCGGATCCCAGGGCTTCGAGTTCCTTGATGGCTTCTTCAAAGAGAACAGAAAGGTTCTTTGCCTTTTTAGGTACCAGTTCTTCCTGCTGACGCATGGAAATCCCTCCGTTTCACGTACTCAAAGGTTCCAATCCCCGCTCCAGGACCTACAGAGGTCGACTGTTGCACCCTCTTTGAAAGAGCGCAGATGCCTCATCATTTCACCTCCAGGAAAGCTGTAAAGAGCTTTTTTCGGGAAGCTCATTTTCTGATGTTTCGAAAACTTTCCTGTACACGTCCTCTCCGTAGCTTGTTTGCAGGGGTTCACCTTCAACGATTTTGAACGTTCGTTTTCCGTTGCTTTCTCGCTCGGCACGCAGGAAGAGGACGTTGTCCATTTTCGAGACGAGGAAACTGCGGGCGAACTCGTACTGGTGTGTTACAAAGACCACCTTGATACGTCTGTCAAGAAACGCGCTGACGATTTGGCGGGCGATTTCTGAACCTTCCCGCTCGTTTGTCGAAGCAAAGGACTCGTTGCACAGCACCATGGCATTCGGGGTGAGTTCGTCGACGATGTCGCTCATTCTCTTGAGTTCCTCGTCAAGCTTTCCGCTTTTCAGAGTCGTGTCCTCTCTCCGTCGAAAATGGGTGAAAAGCCTCTCACAGAGGTTAGCACCGAAGGATTCGGCGGGGACAAACATGCCGCATTGCATCATGAGTTGTGCAATGCCTATACTGCGCAAAAAGGTTGATTTCCCACCCTGGTTCGCTCCGGTAATAATGATAAGGTCTTTTCCACAGGCATCGAGGTCGTTCCCCACCACTTTCTTCTTTGTCACCAGAGCAAGACAGGGGTCGTACAGTCCGGAGGCGAGGTGTTTCCTTTCTTCTTTGGGGAAAGGCACGGGGAACGTCACCGGTTCGCCAAGGGCGGTGAGCTGGTCGTAAAGGTTGAGACAGCTGACGTAAAAAGCCAGTTCCAGACGGAGAGACTCAAAGAAGTTCACCACGTGGTCTGCCGACTGGGCCAGGGCGTTTGCTGCAATGTTGACTCCTCGGTCTCTCAACTCTGACAGGGCTTTTGCTCCGCTTTCATCTCGGGGGTCGATAGAGAAGGAATACACCGGAGATCTCCTCTGCCACGGTGCTCTCCAGCCTCTGGAGTCCCGGGGTTTCCGAAGAGTGTACTCCTCGCCCACATTGCCCCTTCCCAGCCGGGCGCTGATGAGCGCTCCCCTTTTCAACCTCAGCTCCCTTAGGTGCTCCTCGACTATCGCAAGGTAAGCGTCGTCGAGTTCTTCCTGCAACATGGTGAAAAACCTTGTGAAACCTTCTGACGTGAATCGGTGGGCATACCGGTCGGCAAAACTTCTGAGCTCTCTGAGCATTTCGACGAAAACTTCAAGAAGCCCCACAGCGCCAGAAAGAATGGAGGACGGGTAACGGGAAAAAATACCCGAGAGGTACGACCTTTTCCTCATCTCTATAGCCTTCACCACCAGGGCATACATGTCCCTGACGATAGAAGCGTTGCGGATACAGTCCTCAAGAACCTTCTGACGATAGAGGATGGTCTCGATGTCCCCGCAGCTTGCAAGGAAGGCTTCCCGCGCAACCTCATAGAGGTAGTCATCTCCAAGTGCCATGGCTTCCCAGAGAACGGCAAGTTCCAGGTCTTTCACGAGCTCTTCCACAAGAGGTGAGCGTTGCTTCTTTAGGGTGAAATTGTGATCGCGGAACATGAGGAAGACCTTCATGGTTTGATCCGCTCCTTTATTTGATCTCTGGTGAGCCGGTATTTTTCCGCAATGAGCAGGGCAAAGGCCAAACCGTCGGCGGGTTTTCGAAGGATCTTGTACGTCCGCACGCTGGGGTTGTCCGGGGAGACAGTACTGACCATGCTGACAATCCTATCGCTCAAAGAGGCCAGTTCCACAACAAACGTTACCCAAACGCACAGGGCGTCGAGCTGGAGGATTCGTTCCATGATTTCTCGGCTGAGCAGCAGGGCATCGTGCAGGGTGGTGGAATTGAAGATTTCGTTGATGATTATGATGCTCTTTGAGGTTGCCTGGGTAAGGATGGTGTGCATTCGGACCAGGTCGTCCTCAAGTTTGCCGTGGAGGTTTTTGATATCCTCTTCTCTCTCAAAATGGGTGAATATCCGATCGAAGAGGAAGAGGCGTGCGACCTTTCCGGGTACCGGGCATCCCAGGCTGGCCAGGTAGTGAAGTTGTCCAAAGGTCCGGGCAAAGGTTGTTTTCCCTCCCTGATTGGGACCGGATACCACAAATACCCGCTCTTGTCCCTGCAGGAAGAAGTCATTTGTGACAACCGTTTTCCCCTCACTCATCAATCGGTAGGCCAGTGCAAGATCAAAGGTCTCATGGGCACAGATGTCCTTGCAAGTGTCAGATACCTCGGGGTAGCAGAACTGGAGGCCCTTTCTTCGAAGAGGTGCGATGTACTCAAGATAGGCCAGGTAGAACTGGATTTCTCGGTCAAAGGTTGCAACGGTCCCGTCGAGAAAATCGGCGTTCTCTGCGCAGTATGCTTCAAGGGAGGAGAACACCTCCGGGAAGAGCCTGGCCACAAGCTCTGCAATTTTCGCTTCAACATGATTCATCTCCACACGCTGTGGATACTGAATCTTGTAGTCTTTGGCCGCATCCTTTCTGAATTTCGCAAAAGTCTTTTCAATTTCTTTGCTGTAGTCCGCTTCCTGCTCGTACCTTCGGACCTTTACGCGACCCCCATCGATGATGAGACAGTACTCTACATCCGCCAGATCGCGTCGTAACTTCTCCGTGGCCTCCTTGAGAGTCACGAAGCGGCTGGAGCGAATATACCCAAGGAGGTATTCCCGAAAAGCACAAAGACCACGGGACTGTATCGCTGAGGACGAAAGGGAATGTGCGAGCTTTTCAACTGTCTCGCAGTATGTTGCCACCGCTTCAAGAAACCATCCCTCTTTGTTATGCTTGTAATAGAGCTTTTTGCTCAGTGCAAGCTGTGTACGTACGGCATGCATCCCCTGAGAGAAGGTTTTGATGCTCTCTGCGAGGTTTTCGTCTTCAAGGTCACGCATGACCTCCTGACGGTAACGAATGGCTTCAATGTCCTGCAGGGGGAGAAAGAAAAAAACCCGAAGATGGTACTCTTCTTCCCGACTGGCGGTCAGGGTGTTGACAATCTGGTCAAGACCGAGGTCGACAAAGAAATCAGGTTCAGAAGGAGGTACTTTCTGCAATAGCTCCCTCTTTGACCCTTCAGGAAAGAGGACACTGATAACCCCCATGTCGCAAAAACCTCCTGTCCAGGAACACCGCCCCCAAAGACCTGTCCCGGCCCACCTGCATAAAAAAAGGGCTGATGACTCTACGTTTTCCGTAGAAGCCATCAGCCCTTCAAGGGCACTTAAAGGGGGGCTTCATCCCCAGAGAAATTATACCACCGTTTTGGGAATCTTCAAGGCGCAGGCTAGTACTTTCTGTTGCAACTGACTTCTTGTGGTGTGTCTTTTTAGGAAAAGCCGAAAAACCTTTGACCCCAGGCGCATTGACAGAGGGTGAAAAAGCATTTATAATCCCGATGAATTTATCTTGGGGCAAAGGATGGGTGAAAGTTTTGGTCCGCTGGTTTCGTTCGTTGAGGAATTACTTCGTTGAGGCGTGGGGAGAACTGCGAAAAGTCACCTGGCCCAGCCGGAAAGAGCTGTGGAACAGCACCATCACGGTCCTTGTGGTCATCATCCTTGTGGGAGTTTTCCTGGGGGTTGTGGACCTGCTTTTGACCTTTATTATGGGGCTTTATCTCAGGTAACGGTGGAGGGGTTCGGAAACTCATGCAGCCTCGGTGGTACGTCATCCATACTCTGGCAGGGAGTGAACACAAGGTCAAGGCGAATCTCGAGCGCCGCATTGCCTCCATGGGGATGCAAGACCAGATTTTTCGGGTTGTTGTTCCCATGGAGGAGACGATTGAAGTTCGACGCGGGAAGAAGCGCTTCACCAAGCGGAAGATTTTTCCAGGATACGTCATGGTCGAGATGATCATGAACGATCGTTCCTGGTATGTGGTGCGGAACACTCCAGGGGTCACAGGATTCGTTGGTTCAGGAATGCGGCCTGAGCCTCTGAGTGACGAAGAGGTGAAGGTCATTCTCCGTCAGACGGGAATCGAGAAGAAGCCGCGCCTGGATATTGAAAAGGGTGAAGTTGTTAAGGTCATCTCCGGGCCATTCTTGAACTACACCGGAACGGTGGAGCACGTTGACCACGAACGGGGGAAGGTCACGGTGCTTCTCTCCATTTTCGGCCGGGAGACCCCTGTAGAACTCGAGTTTTCTGACGTTGAAAAACTCTAACGAGGTGGACGGGTTATGGCAAAGAAAGTCGTGGCAATGGTGAAGCTGCAAATCCCCGGGGGGATGGCTACGCCTGCGCCTCCGGTTGGACCAGCCCTGGGGCAGCACGGCGTGAACATCATGGAGTTCTGTAAGGCCTTCAACGCCCAGACGGAGAAGGACCGGGGGGTTCTCATCCCGGTGGAGGTTACCATTTATTCAGACCGTTCCTTCACCTTTGTGTGCAAAACGCCCCCTGCGTCGTTCCTCATTCGTCAGGCCCTGGGCATTGAGAAGGGTTCCGGTGAGCCCAACCGGGTCAAGGTGGGGAAAATTCCACGGTCAAAGCTGCGGGAGATTGCGGAGAAGAAGATGCCCGACCTCAATACCACCGATATCGAGGCGGCCATGCGCATTATCGAGGGCACAGCCCGGAGCATGGGTGTTGAGGTCGTGGAGGGATAAGGGAGGAGTAGGTATGGCCGAGCGGAGCAAGAGATACCTCGCGCTCAAGGCAAAGATTGAGCCCGGAAAGCTCTATGACCCCGAAAGCGCCGTCCGTCTTCTGAAGGAAATGGCCAGCGCCCGTTTCAACGAGACGGTGGAGATGGTGCTGAACCTCGGCATTGACCCGAGGCAGTCAGACCAGCAGGTTCGGGGGACGGTCGTTTTGCCTCACGGGACGGGGAAAACGGTCCGGGTTCTGGTCTTTGCGCAGGGCGAAAAGGCGAGGGAGGCCCAGGAAGCAGGAGCGGATTACGTCGGTGGAGAGGAGCTTGTGGAGAAAATCCAGAAGGGGTGGTTTGAGTTCGACGCGGCGGTGGCCACCCCGGACATGATGCGCATCGTGAGCCGTCTTGGAAAAATCCTCGGTCCCCGGGGGCTTATGCCCAACGCCAAAACGGGGACCGTGACGTTTGACGTTGCCCAGGCTGTGCGGGAGATCAAAGGTGGGCGAATTGAAATCCGGAACGATAAGCTCGGCAATGTCCACCTTCCCATTGGGAAGGCGTCGTTTACTGAAGAGCAGATTCTTGACAACTTCTATGCTGCTCTCGATGCCGTGGTCCGTCTGAAGCCTCCTGCGGCAAAGGGTCGGTACATCAAAAAAATCGTTCTCTCCCTCACCATGAGCCCTGGTGTTCCTGTTGACGTCAACACTGCCCTTGCCCGGATGGAGAAGAGGGCAGCCTGAGAGGTGGGAAGGGCAAAAGCTCTGATCTTTAAAGCGTAATAGAGGTGCCTGAGAACCAGGGGCGCAAGCTTAAAAATCCTGGGGAGGCGAAGATGCGAGAAGACTCCTCAGGGGGAGTCTTCTCTTTTTTGTGTGGAAAGGAGGTCGATGGTATTTGGAAAGGAGCGAGAAGGAGAAAATTGTTGGAGAGCTCCTTGAGCGGTTGAAGAAGAGCCAGGCGGTTTTCGTCGTGGGGTACCACGGTATGGATGTTCCTGCCATGGAGCAGCTGCGGCGGAACCTGCGGGGCATCGAGGGAGAGCTCAAGGTTGCCAAAAATACCCTCATGCGCCTTGCTCTGGGACAGGCTGGCTTCCCAGGAGAAGACCACCTCCTTAAGGGTCAGAATGCCTTTGTCTTCTCCTACCGTGACGCGGTTCAGGTAGCGAAGGCCCTGGCCGACTTTGCGAAGAAATTCCCGCAGCTTGAAGTGAGAGGTGGCTTCCTGGGGACAAGGCTTCTCACCGTCCAGGATGTGCAGCGTCTGGCAGAGCTTCCCTCCCGGGAGGAGCTCCTTGCCCGGGTGGTTGGTGGTGTTGCCGCGCCGCTTGTGGGGCTTCTCGGTGTGCTCCAGGGAGTTTTGCGGAACTTCGTGTGGGTGCTGAAGGCCATTGAAGAGAAAAAGCGCACTGAAAAGGAGGCATGACCCATGACCAAAGAGGAGATCATCGAAGCGATTGAGAAGATGACGGTTCTTGAACTTGCAGAACTCGTGAAGGCTCTCGAAGAGAAGTTTGGAGTTTCTGCGGCTATGCCGGTGGCTCAAGTCGCCGCTCCGGTTGCCGGACCCCAGGCTGCAGCTCCTGCTGAGGAAGAGGAGAAGACGGAATTTGACGTCATCTTAAAGAGCGCTGGCCCCCAGAAACTCCAGGTGATCAAGGAAGTCCGGGCCATCACCGGTCTTGGTCTCAAGGAGGCCAAAGACCTCGTGGACAACCCGCCAAAGCCCATCAAGGAAGGTGTCAGCAAGAAAGAAGCAGAGGAAATCAAGGCAAAGCTCGAAGCTGTGGGTGCCGAGGTGGAAATCAAGTAAAGGGAGCGCCGCCCTTCGGGGCGGCCTTTTCCTATGCCTGGAAAATCCCTCCTGCGCCTTTACGCTTCTCTCTTCCTTGTCTCCCTCATCTGGGGTCTGAACTTTGGCATTATGCGCCTTGGGGTCCTTGCCCTGGGGCCTCTGGCTTTTCCGTTTCTCCGGTTCCTCCTGAGCACACCGCTTTTCTTTCTGGTGCTCTGGAGGACCGAGGGCTCGGTGGGTATTGCGCTACAGGATGTGCCGCTCTTTTTCCTCCTTGGGACCATAGGGTTTGGGCTGTATCAACCCCTCTGGAGCTTTGGGCTTCGCCTGAGCCTGGCGTCGCACTCAGCACTTCTGCTCTCTCTGACCCCGGTCATCGTGGCGATCATGGTTCTTTTGCGGGGTGAAGAGGGATTCCGAGGAATGAATTTTGCCGGGATTCTTCTTGGATTTCTGGGAATTGTGATCCTCGCTGCTTTCCAGGGTCAGGAGCAGGGAGGACAGGCGGTGCTCCTTGGAGACCTTCTCACCCTTGGAGCGGCCCTGCTGTGGGGACTGTACTGTTACTTTGGAAAACTCCTCCTTCGAAAGTATTCCCCCATAAAAAGCAGTGCCTGGAGCATGCTCTTTGGGGTACTCACGATGTTTCCGGTGTGCGCCCGAGATGTTTTTCGGGTTGCTCTCTGCGGTCACCTCACGCCGGTGCTGCTTTTTGTCTTCCTCTATGGGACCGTTCTTTCTTCTCTTGTGGCCTATATGCTCTGGATGCGGGGTATCGAGCAGCTTGGTGCCTCCAGGACCACAGCCTTCCAGTATGTGACCCAGATTTTCGGTGTTGTTGGTGCCTGGCTGATTTTCCGTGATCCTCTGAGCCTGCGCCTTTTTGTCAGTATGGTCCTGATTGGTTTGGGACTTCTCCTCACCCAGTGGAGAGCTCCACTTCAGAAGGTATAGGAGGTATCCTACCCCCTCGTGGATGATGTCCCCCCAGGCGGAGAGGACCTCGGCTCTGGGAAGAAATCGCTCAAAGGATAGTGTTACTCCTGTGCTGAGCAGGGGATGAGCAGGGCAGGGGGTGATATCGGCTTCAGGATAGAACTTGCGGAAGGCAAGGAGTGCCCTGGGAAGGTGCACTTCAGAGGTCACAAGGTAGAAACTGCGAATGCCTAGGGCTCTAAGAAGCGCCGCTGTGTACCGGGCGTTTTCCCAGGTTGTGCGGGAATACGCTTCAAGGATAACGTCTTCAGGGGGGACCCCGAATGTTCCGAGAACCTCAAAGGCCACCTCTGCCTCGGTGAGTGGCTGTTCCTCGTGGAGCTTTCCCCCGCTCACGATGATGGGAAGGGGCCTTTCCTGGTAGAGGAGGAAGGCCCGGTACACCCTGGCAAGGCTCACAGGGCTCAGGAGGAGATTCCCCGTTCCCGGGTCTTTGACCACTCCTCCACCGAAAACGACGATGGCTTGAGGGGGAGAGGAGGAAGGTGCAAAGGAGGGACGGGGAAGAAGCAGGAGCACCCACCCTGCGGAGAAAAGGTAGAGAAAGAGCGCAAAGAGCGCGTATCCCCATG
>APKF01000153.1 GCA_000353875.1 Candidatus Caldatribacterium californiense OP9-cSCG
CATAGATAGGATAGCAGAACGGGGTGGTGGACATGGCAAAGGTTGTTGTTCTTGCCCGCTCTTTTGCCCGTGCCTCTTCAGAGCCCCTGGAGATCCTCCGGGAAGCTCACCTTGAGGTGGAAAGGAAGGCGAATCCCGAGCCAGAGAACGAAGAAGTCGTGGCCGGACTCATAGGAGATGCTGAAGGAGTTATCGTTGGTGTCGACCGTATCGGAAGGGTGGTTCTTGAACGGTGTCCGAATCTCCGGGTCATCGCCAAGCACGGGGTGGGAGTGGACAACATCGACCTTGAAGCGGCAAAAGAATGCGGTGTTGTTGTGACCAATGCTCCTGGGACAAACACCGAATCGGTAGCGGATATGGCCTTTCTCCTCATTCTCTCCTGCGCCCGGAACCTACCGCTCCTTATGGAGAACGTTCGCAAGAAGGTCTGGGGTTCGCAGGCCCTCGGGGTGGAGCTCGAGGGGAAAGTGCTTGGTATTGTCGGCCTTGGACGTATCGGGAGAAGCGTCGCCCGGAGGGCTCTGGGTTTTGGGATGCAGGTGGTGTACTACGACCCCCTTGTCGAGGATGAAGCCTTTCGGCGTGTCTCCCTTGAGGATCTCTTTTCGGTTGCCGACTTTGTCTCTCTCCATGCCCCTCTGACGCCGGAAACAAAACACCTCGTGAACGAGCGGCTTCTTTCACTCATGAAAAAGGACGCCTTTCTCATCAACACCGCCCGTGGGGAGCTCATTGACGAGGAAGCCCTCTTCCGCGCCCTCAAAGAAGGCCGCATTGCCGGAGCAGGTCTTGATGTTCTCTCCTTTGAACCGCCTTTCGAGAGCCCACTCCTTACCCTCCCAAACGTCATCGTAACCCCGCACGTTGCAGCACACACGAAGGAGGCAAATGTCAAGATGGGGAAGATCGCGGCGCTCAATGTCGTCCGGGTCCTCAGGGGTGAGGAACCGTTGTTCCGGGTGGTGTGACGTGCGGAAAGTGCCACAGCGCCTCTCCTGGGGTTCAATCCTCTTTTTCCTTCTTCTTTTGCTTTTCTACTACGCTGTTTCCCAGAGAACCCCGGGGGAGTACATCGTCATTCGGGTAATTGATGGGGACACCATCGAGCTCAATACCGGTGAGAAGGTCCGCTACATTGGCATTAACGCCCCTGAGCTCCACCACCCCCAGAAGGGGGTGGAGTATTTCGCCCGTGAGGCCTATGAGGCGAACCGCCGCATGGTGGAGGGGAAGAGGATCCGTCTTGAGTTCGACGTTGAGAAGCGTGACCGCTACGGGAGGTTACTCGCCTATGTATACGTTGACGATATTATGGTGAACGAGTGGCTTGTGGCCAACGGTTACGCCCAGGTGGCCACCTTCCCCCCAAACGTCAGGTACGCCGAGAGGTTCCGAAAACTTGAAGCAGAAGCCCGCCGCCTGAAAATTGGCCTCTGGGGAAAGCCGTAGGCGGTGAGGCTCCTTTTCAGAGGAGCCTCACCGCTTCCTTGAAGCGTCGGGCAAGATCCGTCAGTTCTTCCCATTGCTTCCCTTCGATAAAGTCTTTGCGTACGAGCGATCCTCCAACCCCCACGCAGGAAGCCCCGGCCTTCAGGAAATCGGCGACGTTTTCCAGGTTTACCCCTCCTGTGGGGCAGAGTTTGATGTGAGGGAAAGGCCCCTTGAGTTCCCGGATATACGACGGTCCAAGACTTGATGCCGGGAAGACCTTCACCACCTCCGCACCACATTCCCAGGCTCTAAGGATTTCTGTTGGGGTCAGCGCCCCGGGAATGATGGGGACGTCGTACCGGTGGGCCATCTCGATGACCCGCTCGTTCAGCGAAGGAGTGACCAGGAACTGGGCACCACTTGCGATACAGAGCCTTGCCGTTTCAGGGTCAAGAACTGTCCCTGCCCCAAAGAGGACGTCATCCATGTGTTTTCGAACTTCCTCAAGGATTTCAAGGGCTCCTGGAGTCGTCATGGTGACCTCGATGCAGTGGATGCCTCCCCGCTTCAGCGCTTCCACAACCTCCATGAGGGCCTGAGAGCTCTGGGCACGGATAATGGCGATGATTTTTTCCTCCTCGATGTACTGCACAATTGCCGCCCGTCCTTTAAGGCTCACGGCGCTTCCTCCTCTCCCGTTTTTCCTCATTATACCTGAAAAATTCCCAGCGAAGTATCTTGACAGGACTTGTAGCTATGTTTAAGATTTAAAAGTAGTAACAAGTTTGGGGGATTTTATGAAACATCCAGCTGCCGATATCCCTCTGTACATTAAGATCTCCAGAATCCTGAAGGAGGAGATAGAGAGCGGCCTCTACAAGGTCGGTGACCTTCTCCCCTCAGAGGAAGAGCTCGAGAGGCGTTTTGGTGCAAGCCGCACAACCATCCGTAACGCTCTGGGGGAATTAGAACGCGAGGGCCTTGTGCTTCGCAGGCGGGGCAAGGGGACAATCGTTCAAGAGCCCAAGACCGCCCAGAACATGAACTTCATCAGTTCCTTCACGGAAACCCTTCGGGAGAAAGGCGTTCAAGTAGGGACAGGAATTGTCACCATCGAACTCATTCCTGCACCTCCTAAGGTTCTTGCGGCCCTGGGCCTCGAGAAGGGCGAAAAGGTATATCTTGTTCAGCGTACAAGGCTTGCTAATGGTGTACCAATTGCTTTCATGACGAATTACCTTCTTGCCCGGGTTGTTCCGGGATTAGAAGAGAAAAAAGAGGCCCTGCGGAGGGTCGGTCTCTACCAGCTCCTTGAAGAAGAGTACGGCCTGGTGCTGAAAAGGGCTGTGGAGACCATTGAGGCATACCTCAGTGGACCGCTTGAAGCAGATATCTTGCAGATTCCGGAAAAGGTACCACTTTTCCATACGGTGAGGATTACCTATCTTGAAGATGGTACTCCTTTCGAGATGGTGATTTCCATTATTCGTGCCGACAAGTACGAGTACAGGGTCTATCTCGAAGGTAGGCCGAAAAAGTAGAGAAGGGGGTCTGCCATTTGTCGTACAGGAAAGTCAACCTTTTTGAATGCACGGCAGAACAGGGGAAAAACACCTTTGGTGAGGTTTTGGGCTCTGTTGGCACAAACGTCATCCGGGATACCTTAATGCTTCTTCGTGAGGGGGATACCGAGACCGGCCGAATCAATGTGGGGTACACAGTGATTTACCCCCACTGCAGCACCCGGGGACACGAGCATGCCCCCCTTGAAGAGGTGTACTTTGTGACCTCGGGGAAGGGCATCATGGAGGTTGGCGCGGAACGCTTTGAGGTAGGAAAGTGGCGACGTGGTGTACATCCCGGGAGGAGAATTCCACCGGGCCGAAAACCCCTTTGACCTTCCTCTGGAGTATGTCTGGGTCACGGTGAAAAAGGAAGGCTGAAATGAGGAAGGCTGTTCTTGTTGTTGATGTCGGCACCGAAAGTGTCCGGGCAGCTTTAGTCGACGAAGAAGGTAAGATCCTCGCACTGGAGAGCAGGGGTCTTGAGTTCTTCTCCCCTTCTCCTGGCTGGGCCGAGCAGAGTCCTGAGGAGTGGTTCTCTGCAGCCTGTGCGTGCATGCAAGGGGTGCTGGGAAAGGATACAGGGGTCGAAATCCTTGCGCTGGGAGTCAGCGCACAGATGCACGCCGTTGTCCCGGTGGATCGAGATGGAGAGCTTCTTTTGCCCCGGGTGCCGATATGGTGCGACAAGCGCTCAAGCGAAATCTGCAAGCGTATCCACGGGATTCTTCCCCCGGAGGAGCAGATAGAGCGGACAGCCAATCTCCTCATTCCCAACTGGCTGGCTCCCAAGATGCACTGGATTCGGGAGCACTTCCCTGAAGTCTATGCAAAGACCTCTTTGTTCCTCACCGCAAAGGACTACCTCAATTTTCGTTTCACCGGAGCGCAATATATCGATTTTTCTGAGGCTTCAGGGTCTTTCCTTTTCTCCTGGAGGCGCCGGACCTGGGATACGGATCTTGTGAAGCTCTTTGCCATTGATGGAGAAAAACTCCCTCCCGTCATCCCCTCCTCTTCTGTGGTGGGGGGTCTCAGGAAGGATGTAGCTACCTCTCTTTCCCTTCCTGAGGGGCTTCCTGTGGTGTGTGGTGCAGGAGACATGCTGTGTTTGCTCCTTGGTGGGGGTATGGTCGAGAAAGGGCGTTCCTGCGATGTTACCGGTACGGCAGCCGATGTCTCTGTGTACCTTGCGGAGCCGCTCCTCTCTCCGCGCCTCATGAATCTCCACCATGCGGTGGACGGGTGGATTAGCTTTGGGATTCTTGACAGTGGCGGAGGGAGCATGAAGTGGCTTCGTGATGCTTTGTACAATTTTCGTGGACAACCTGTGTCCTATGCCTGGATTGACGAGGAGGCGAAAGCAACACCTCCGGGAGCGGAAGGTCTCCTCTTTTTCCCCTATCTCCTGGGAGAGCGACTTTTTGGTTCTCCCTGGGCGAGGGGGGTCTTTTTCGGCATTCTCCCCCAGCACCACCGGGGCCACTTTGCTCGGGCGGTAATGGAGGGGGTGTGTTTTGACCTGAAGATGAGCCTTGAGGAAATTGAACGGTTGAGGGGGCAGCCTCTGCAGGAGATCCATGCCATAGGTGGAGGGGCAAAGAGCGCCCTGTGGTGCCAGATAAAGGCCGATATCTACGAGAAACCTGTTGTAACCCTCAGGGAAACCGAAGGGGGCATTATGGGAGCAGCGATGCTTGCGTTTTCCGGAGTAACGGGGGAGACGGTTCCTTCCCTGGGGAAACGATGGCTCCATGTAGAGCGGACGTTCGTCCCCGTACCGGAGCATCAGGTGGTGTACCGCAAGCAGTACGCGCTCTTTCGGGAATTCCACGATCTTTTCCAGGTGGCCTTTGAGCGGTATCGAAAGGAGGCATAGTGGTGCTTCTGTACCATTCCTTCATCAACGGTCGGTGGGAAGAGGGAGAGGGGTTCATAGAGGTTATCGACCCATCTACTGGTGAGGCTTTCGCTGCGGTTTCAAAAGTTACCCCAGAGCAGCTCCGTCAGGCTATTGAAGGGGCTCATCAGGCTTTCCGGTCCTGGTCCAGGAGACTTCCTGTGGAGCGAACCCGGCTTCTCCTGAAAGCAGCAGACCTCGTCCGATCACGGGTGAAAGATATTGCGACGCTCCTTGCCCGGGAGCAGGGAAAAGCCTTTCCTGACGCTGAGCGAGAAGTCCTTGGAGCGGCCGATTGTCTCGAGTACTATGCCTGCCTGGGAGTGAACGTCCTTGGGGAAATCCCTCCTTCCAGTGCCCCGAAGCTCCGGAGTTTTGCTATCCGTCAACCTGTCGGCGTAGTCTTTGCCGTAGCGGCCTGGAATTACCCCGTTAGCCTTATCTCCTGGAAGGTTGCTCCAGCCCTTGCTGCAGGTTGTACGGTGATTGTGAAACCCTCGCGCGAGACTCCTCTCTCCACGATAGAGTTCGTCCGGGCCTGTAACGATGCCGGATTCCCTGAAGGAGTGCTCAACGTGGTGAATGGGGACAACGCCCTCATCAGTGAGGAAATTTTCTCTAACCCCCTGGTGCGCCTTGTAGCGCTCACAGGATCCACAGCCACGGGAAAGGAGTTCATTCAGGCCTCGGCAAAAACGGTGAAACGCCTCGTTCTTGAGCTTGGAGGGCATTCGCCCTTCATCGTCTTCGCTGACGCCAACTTCGACC
>APKF01000154.1 GCA_000353875.1 Candidatus Caldatribacterium californiense OP9-cSCG
GGGGGAGAGCAAAGGGCAGGTGGAGGAGGGCAACAAGGCAGTGGAGAGAGCCCGGATGGCCTTTGCAGAGATCCACAAGGCCAACGAGGTGGTGACAGAAGAGGCAAGGCGCATCACCAGTTCCTTTGAGAAGGTGGAGGAGGCTGCCCGGAGCATCGCCCGGCTCTCCGAGGAGGTCACGGTCATCTCCCGGGAGAACGAGGAGCGTACGAGAAAAGTCATCCGCATGGCCGAAGAGGTCCACGAGAGCCTGAGCCACGTGGCCTCTATTTCTGAGGAGAATGCCGCTGCTGCGGAGGAGGTTGCCGCTTCTTCCGAGGAGCAGAATGCGGCGCTCCAGGAGATGGACTCCACCATCACCGAAACGGCAGAGCTTGCCCGGAAACTCGAGGAAGACCTTGCCCAGTTCAAGATCTGAACCCTGGTCGTTTCAGGCCTACGTCCGATGGGCGGAAAGGAGGGGTGCACTTGCGGCGGCTCTGGCGCTTTCCATGGCCCTGGGTGCCTCCCTCCTTTTCCTCTTCCTCTTCTCCTTCTCCACCACGGAAGCAGTGACCAGCATCGTCACCGAGAACGCCAGGAACGTTCGGGGAACGGTCGAGAGAATCTTCCACAAGTACGCCCCGGCCTTCCGGGAGTTCATACTCTCCCTGAGCAGTAACCCTGTAAACCTCGAGGGGAAAATCGCGGCACTCTCCGTGCTTCCTGAAATTGAGGCCGTACATTACTACCTGGTGAGTTCCAAAGGCATTATTTACCGTACGAACTATCCCGATGACCTGGGCCTCAACCTCGGGGCTTTCCCGAAATTCTGGAACGCCCTCAACGAGGAACTTGCGAAAAAGGGTGTCACCCTTCACCCCTTTGCCTTAGAGACCCGCACAGGACGCATCCGGATGTACCTCTACACTCGTCTCCCGGAAGGGGATATTCTGGAACTTGGCTTCACGCTTCGTCCCGAAATCCTCGAACCCTTCATTACAGGCCTTCTGGCCTTTCAACGGTTACCTTTTGTGGAATCCGTGGGGCTGTACTCTCCCCATTTCCACCCTGTAGCTTCTGCCTTTCCCGCCCTCCCCGAGTACCTCAAAAACCGTATCGCCACTGCACCGCAGAAGGGGGCCTTTGGCCTTTTCAGAAGAACCACAGTCCGCCATCTTGCTGTGCCGCTTCTGAGCGGGGCCAGCACAGCACTCCTTGTCACCGTTACCTTCAACTTCCTCCCCTTAGCCCTTTTCCTTGGTCCTCTTTCCCTCGGAGGTGTGGGCTTTCTCGTCTACCTCAAGCAACAGCACCACCGGTGCTTTGCTGCACTCGCAAAAGACCTGGAGACCACAATGCTCTACCTTGAGGAGGAAGGGGAAGAAAGCTTACCCGCTCTGCAGTTTTCCGAAACCCAGGCCATCGCCTCAGCCCTCAGGGCGTTCCGGAAGGAAACAGAAGAAGCCTTTATCACCTTTGCCAGAAAACTCGCCTTGATCGCCGAAGGACATGATCCCCAGACTGCGCGGCATATGCAGCGGGTGGCGGAGGTCACCAGAATCCTCGTCGAGGAACTTGGTCTCCGTAACCCTGACATCGTCCGATACGCTGGGCTCCATGATATTGGCAAACTCTTCATCCCCCGGGAGATTCTCGAAAAAGAGGGACCGCTCACCGACACAGAGTGGGAAGTGGTGAAACTCCATACCCTTCTTGCCAAGGAACTCCTCGACCATCCCCGTCTTGTCGTGGCCCGGAACATCGCCCTGTACCACCACGAGAATTTCGACGGTACTGGATACCCCGAAGGCCTCAGGGGAGAAGAGATTCCCCTCGAAGCGCAGATCCTCAAAATTGCCGACGTCTACGACGCCCTGCGAGATGAGCGTCCATACCGGAGGGCCTTTTCTCACGAGGAGGCGCTGCGCATTATCACGAAAGGGGATGGACGGGTGAAGCCGGAACATTTCCACCCCTGGATACTCTCGGCCTTCCTCAGGCGAGCAGAGGACATTCGCAGGCTCTACGAAGAATAGCCCCCAAAAAGTATAATAGGAGGAAAACGGAAAGGGAGAAGAGACGATGCAGGAGTTCCTCCAGACCACACGGGGCATTCTCACTATCCTCATTCTTCTCGGTGTGGGGTATGCTCTGGCCCGCTTCCAGTGGGTCAGAAAAGAGGAATCAGAATTCCTGGCCCGCTTTGTGGTTTACATTACCCTTCCACCGTACATGGTCGTGAACATTACCACAAGCTTCACCAGAGCAAGCCTCCTGCACCTTGGGAAAGGCCTTCCCGTACCGTTCTTCTCTATGCTTTCCTCGTATCTCTGCGCTGTCCTTTTAGGACATCTGCTTCGCCTTCCCGCGAAGCGTCGGGGGATCTTCGTCGTGGCCTTCTCCCTCTCAAACACTATCTTCGTCGGGCTTCCTGTGTGCCAGGCCCTCTTTGGCGAGCGCGCCACACCCTTTGTCCTCCTCTATTACATGGTGAACACCACGCTCTTCTGGACTCTGGGCGCCTTGGGCATTGCGTCCTCGGGAAACCCGGGACAGGGGTTTTCTTTCGCCGAAGCCCTCCGGAGAATTCTGAATCCTCCCTTTCTGGCTTTCTTCCTCGGGGTGGTACTGGTGCTCTTCGGACTTCCCCTTCCTCCGCTTCTTGCCGAGACAGCAAGGCTTTTGGGAAACCTCACCACACCCCTTTCGCTGCTCTGCGTGGGAACCACCATCGATACGAAACACCTGCGGTTCACAAGGGATCTTGCGCTTGTGCTCCTTGGCCGATTCCTCATCTCTCCCCTCCTTGTCCTTGCAGTTGCCGCCCTTTTTTCTCTCCCTGAACTCATGAAGGAGGTTTTCATCATCATGTCAGCCATGCCGGTGATGATGCAGTCCTCACTCCTTGCCCGAGTGTACAGCGCCGACTACGAGTACGCCACAGGGATGATCGCCGCAACCACTGCGCTGAGTGCTCTGGTGATCCCCCTCCTCAAAGCGGGAATCCAGTATTTGTAGAACCTGTGGTATAATCGCAGGGACTATGAAGAGCGTTGAACTCATATTTCTCGCCTTCGGACTTGGGCTTGATGCGTTCTCCGTCGCCGTGGCTTTCGGGATGTGCCAGAAAACATGTCCCGTTGGGGCAAGGCTAAGGCTTTCGCTCTCTTTCGGCACTTTCCAGTTCCTTATGCCCATTCTGGGATTCCTGGCAGGGGCAAGGGTAGCGAACGTCATCACCGCCTTCGACCACTTCGTTGTCTTCGGAATCCTCTCCCTTGTGGGGGTAAAGATGCTGGTAGAAGGTCTCAGGAGGGACGACGCCAGACCCTTCCCTGACCTGAGCCGGGGCTGGCCACTTCTTTTTGCTTCTTTAGCCACAAGCATCGACGCCCTGGCGGTGGGGTTTTCCTTTGCCCTGCTCCAGAAAGGGGTGCTCCTTGAGGCCCTGGTCATCGGCATTTTTGCCTTCTCCATGACGTACCTTGGGGTGTCTTTTGGACACAGAGTGCAGGAAAAGGCCATATTCTCTCGGCCCGAGGCTTTTGGGGGAATAGTGCTCATCCTCATCGGGTTAAAAACTTTCCTTGAACACCTGTAGAGAGAAGGGGGAACCTTGCGGAAACAGTGCGTTTTTGGGCCGATTCTCTCCCGGAGGCTCGGGAGCTCCCTCGGGGTGAACCTCGTCCCCTACAAAACCTGCAACCTCGATTGCGTGTACTGCGAGTGCGGAGCTACGCTCAATCTCTCTATAGAACGGAGAGAGTACCTCCCCACTGTGGCAGTGATCGACGCGCTTCAAGAAGCAGCCTTACGGCTTCGAGGGTATCCCCCATTCTGTGTGACCTTCGCCGGGTGGGGAGAGCCAACGCTCCACTCCCAGTTCGGCCGTATTGCCGAAGCGGCACGGAGGATTTTTCCAAAAGAACACCTGGTCCTCATCACTAACGGGACGCTTTTTGCCCGCTTTCGGGAACTCCTTGAGGAAATCCAGGTGTTCGACCTCATCATCCCGTCCCTTGATGCCGGAACCGAAGCGGTCTTCCAGCGTATCAATCGCCCACATCCCTCCCTGAGCTTTGCCGAACACCTGGAAAGCCTGATGCTTCTGCGGCAACATTTCCCGAAAGACATCTGGCTTGAGGTGTTCATTGTTGCAGGCCTCAATGACACCCCCGAAGAGCTTTTGGCCCTCAGGACACACCTTGCCCACCTTCGCCCGGACCGGATTCATCTCAACACCCTCGACCGGCGACCGGCATGTTCCTGGGTTCAGGCCCCGTCGCGGGAACGCCTCGAGGCCATTGCTCGTTTCCTTGGGGGAGAGGTCATTCCTTCGCTCCAGGAGACGAGAACTTCCCCGCAAGCCACAGGTCACGAGCTCTACGGAGGGCAGCAATGTGTCCCTCGTGGGTTCCACAGCACCCCCCAATGAGCCGTACGTTGAGCTCGAAGAACCGGGAAGCAAGGGTGAAGAAATCCTCGGGGGTTTCGTCGTACACAACAGTCCCCTGGTCCACTCGGGGAATGCCGGCGTTGGGCTTAGCGGAAAAAGGACCGGGGTGCTCTCTGGCGTACGCCTCAAAGACCTTCAGCGCTTCCCGAATACCGGTGCCGCAGTTTGCCCCCAGGATGACGTGGGGTTTTCCCCGGAAAGCCTGCGCCACCCTGGTAGGAGTTTCCCCCATAAGGGTTACCCTATCTTCTCCCCGGGGCTCAAAGGTAAAGCTCACGATGGCCTCCCCACCCACCTCCTCCACTGCCTCAAGGGCGAGTAGCGCCTCGCGAAGGGAGCTGAAGGTCTCCAGGTGGAAAAGGTGTACCCCAATTCCGGCAAAAACCCGCACCACCTCCCGGAAGGCCTCAAGGGCGTCTTCCTCTTTGAGGTCACCGAAGGGCTCGAGGAATTCTCCCAGAGGGCCAATGGAGGCAGCAAGAAGGGTTCCGGAGTGACACGCCTGCCGGGCAATGGTCACTGCGCTCTTGAGAATTTCCCCAAGGCGCTCTGCAAGGCCATGACGCCCAAGGCGGAAACGATTCCCCCCGAAGGTATTGGTCTGAATGACATCAGACCCACTGTCCACGTAGCTTCTGTGTACCGCTAAAACCGCCTCAGGGTGTGACAGATTCCACTCCTCGGGAGGATGTCCCGGGGGAAGCCCAAGTTGCTGGAGTCTTGTGCCCATGGCACCGTCAAACACGAGAATCCGCTCCTTGAGAAGGTCGCAGAGCATGGCTCTTCCTCCTTTTGGGGGATTATATCAAAAATGTTCCACGTGGAACATTGCTTCCTGTGGTATTATCCTGAGGAAGGAGAAAGGAGGAAAGCTTATGGAACGTCTTGGGTTCATCCAGGCCGGATTTGGGCTTTTTGGGGAAGGATGGACGGATCTGCTCCTCCGAAGCGAGGGTGTGGAGCTTCGAGCCATTGTTGACCCCTCAGAAGAGGCCCGAGAACGCTTTGCAAAACGCTTCGGAGACCGGGGGATTCCCTGTTTCCCCACCCTTTCGGAAGCCCTGAAAAACGTCCAGGCCCAGGCAGTGCTCATCGTGGCACCCAACAGAGCGCACCGGGAGATTGCCGAGGAAGCCTTAGAAGCAGGACTGCACGTCCTTTCGGAAAAGCCTCTGGCCGACACCTGGAAAAACGCCCTGGGAATTTACAACGCCTGGAAACGGTCGAAGGGGCTAATATATGCAGTGAGCCAAAACTACCGCTTCCGTCCCGAGATTCAGGCACTGAAGAAGGCCGTTGCCGAGGGTGCGTGCGGGGCCATCGAATACGGGACGTACGAATTCCATGAAGAATGGCGGCTTGGAGGATGGAGAACCTCTATGGACTACCCCCTTCTTGAGGATATGAGCATCCACCACTTCGACATCCTCCGCTTCGTTCTGGGGAAAGAGGCCCTTGCCGTCCACATGACGAGCTCTAACCCCTCCTGGAGTCCCTTCAAAGGCGGCACGGTGGCTTCGGGGGAGCTACGCTTTGCCCAGGAGGTGCTCGTGCAGTACTTCGGAAGCTGGGTGAGCCGGGGCTACAGAACAAGCTGGAATGGGACCATCCGTCTTTTCGGGGAACATGGAACCCTGTCCCTTGAAGACGACCGGCTCTTTGTGACTGGAAAAGACGGCAAGCGCGAAGAAATCGTCTTCCCCCGCTACGAGACCGATGGGCGGGTTTTTGTGCTCCGGGAGTTCGTGAAAGCCGTTCTTGAAGGGAGGGAACCTTCCACCTCCTTGAGCGACAACATCAAAACCTTTGCCCTGACCTGTGCCGCGGTGGAATCTGCGCAAAGGAGAGAAGAAGTTGCCCTTCGTTACTATCTTGAAGAGCTCGACTCTTAGGGGAACACCTTTCGGGCGAAAATCATGTAGGTGGTGTGAGCCACCATCCGGTCAAAAGGTCGAAAGGTCAGGGGATTGGGCTTGTACTCCCGGAAGAGACTTTCCCACACGCTGACGCCGACAAAAGGAAGTGAGTGCAATCCCCGCAGTACCTCCATCACCTGCGAGGCCGTGGGAGAAACAATGGCGATCCTCCCCCCGCCTCGCAGGGCTTCCCAGCATTGCCTGAGGTACTTCCAGGGTTCAGGAACGTCAAGGAAAAGGGCATCCACCTCGCGTTCCTCAAAGCCCTCCTCAATATCCCGGAGGCGAATCACCACACGGTCCAGAAGCCCCCACTCCTCAAGGTTTCGCTTAGCCACCATGATGAACTCTTCCCGCCGCTCGTACGCATAGACCTTTCCTTCCTCCCCCACAAGTCTCGCCAGTGCCCCACACATGGCACCACTGCCAAGCCCCACATCAATCACCCGATCCTTTGCTTTTACGTCGAGCATGAGGAGGATGTACCCGAGGTCCTTGGGGTACACAATCTGGGTCTTCCGGCGCATGTGGAAAATGTTCTCCACCACTCCGGGCTGGAGGAGAAAGGCCTTCTTTCCACCTGTTGTGAGGATGTACTCCCCAAACTCCCGTCCGGAGAGCTCCCCAAGGTCGATATTCCCAAGGTGGGTTCCCAGGGATTTCCCTTGCTCCACCCGCACGAGGTAATCCCGACCATCCTCAAGGAGGATATAGACACGATCGCCTTCGCAAATGGGCATACTTTGCCTCCTTTTTGTGGCATCTATTATAAACCATGCACCGTGTGTTCTTTCTGTGGATAACCTGTGGATTTCTCCGCTCTTTGGAGTATACTCTTTTTTTGAAAAAACACTCGATCACCACTTTATCCACAAGGAAAAGCAATAGAAATATACGTTTCCCAAACGTATACAGCGAAAATGTTTGAGCGACGTTTTAGAAAAATGAGCGGATGGAGTTGTGGATAACCTGTGGACAAGTTGAAAAATGTCCTCCGCGAGGGGTTAGCGTTCTTCGGTGTTTCGCTTTCTGAAGAACAGGAAGAACGGATGCTTCTTTTCGTCCATCTCCTCAACGAAGCCAATCGTTCCCTCAACCTCACCGGTTTCAAAACTGAGGAGGATATCCTCCTTGAAGGGATTCTCGATAGCCTCACAGCCTTTACTTTAGAGGACCTGGTCTTTGTGGGGGGGAGTCTTCTTGATGTGGGGACAGGGGGTGGCATTCCAGGGATTCCCTTGAAAATCGCCTGTCCCTCTCTCAAACTCACCCTGATCGAGGCCACGGCGAAAAAGTGCCACTTCCTTGAAACCACTCTCCGTGCACTTGGCCTTGAAGGCATAGACGTTCTCTGTGAGCGAGCCGAAACCCTGGCGCATCATCCATCCCTCCGTGAACGGTTCGACCTTGTCACCGCCCGGGCCCTGGGGAGTCTTCGGGAAGTCCTGGAGCTCACCACCCCTTTCCTCCGTTGCGGGGGTCTGGCCTTTTACTACAAAGGCAGGGAGGCCGAAAAAGAGGTTGAAGAAGCCCAAAAAGCCCTGGAAGTGCTCCACTGCAGCATCAGAACTCTGCGGGAAGTGGCCATCCCCTTCAGGTCCCGCAAGACCACCCTTATCCTCGTCGAAAAGAAAGCCCCCACACCCCCGTCTTACCCTCGTCGGCCAGGGATACCCAAGAAACGCCCCCTGTGAGCAGACTGTGGACCCCCGAGGGGAAATCGGGTACAATACCGCTGAGGTGATACCTGTGGCTGTGCTGAAAGAACGGGTTGATAGACTTGAAGAAGCCCTTATGCGCCTTGTGTACGTCCAGCAGAAGACGGAAATCGAAATCCAGAATCTCAAAGAAGAAATGAAGGCATTTAAAGAAGAAATGAGGATATTCAAGGACGAGATGAAGGCCTTCAAAGATGAAGTGAAGGTTTTCAAAGATGAAATGAAGGCTTTCAAAGATGAGATGAAGGTCTTTAAGGACGAAATGAAGGTTTTCAAGGATGAGATGTTGGCCTTTAAGGACGAGATGAGGGTGTTCAAGGATGAAATGAAGGTCTTCAAAGATGAGATGCTGGCCTTCAAGGACGAGATGAAGGCTTTCAAAGACGAGATGAAGGTCTTTAAGGACGAGATGCTGGATTTTAAGGAATGGTCAAAGAAGAACATCGAGAACCTCAATCGGCAGTGGGGACACCTGGCGAACAAGCTCGGCACCCTTGTAGAGGACATTTTTGCTCCCTCCATCGATATGGCCTTAGAGAAGTACTTCGGACGCCGCCCCTCTATTGTGGACGTGAAAAAACTCGTACGCAAGAACGGGAAAAGCCTGGAGCTCGACATCCTCGCCCTCTACCCCGAGGAACGAAGGGTCTTCGTCGTTGAGGTGAAAGCCGATCCCGACAGAACCGACTACATCGACCTTTTCCTGAAGAAACTCGAGGAAATCCCTGTTTTTCTCCCTGAACTTGCAGCATACACCGTTGTGGGCATCTACGCCGCGCTCAGCATGCGTGAAGAAACCGTCCGCCTTTTGACCAGAAAGGGGCTGTACGCCATGGTGGTCAGGGGAGACATTGTGGAAATCATCAACTTCGACCAGGTAGCAGAAAGGAAGAACTTCGGGAAATGAATGTTCCACGTGGAACATTCATTTCCCGATGCAGAACTGGGAAAAGAGCGCCTGTAACACCTCCTCGTCCACCGCTTCTCCAGTGAGACGTTTCATCCCCAAAAGCGCCTCATCAACAAGAATCCCCACCACATCAAGGGATGCTTCGCCCTCGAGGGCCCTCAGCGCCTCCTCAAGAGATTCAAGAATCCCCGTCAATTCCTCTCTCTGGCGAGCGGTAAGGAGCGCAAGATCCTCCTCAGGCCCCACGGAATTCTGCACGTACTCCACAAGCACTTGAAGCAGTGCTTCTTTCCCCTCTCCAGTCAGCGCCGAAACCTCAAGAATGGTCTCCCCCGGATAGAGCCTTTCAAGTTCCTCCCGAGAGAGCCTTGGGGGAAGGTCGCTCTTGTTGAGGACCACAAGGTGAGGTCGACCCCGGACAGAGCGAGCAAGTTCCCAATCCTCAGCTTCCAGGGGTTGGCTCCGGTCGAAAACGGCAATGACGAAATCTGCCCGCTTTAGGTACGCCCTCGCTCGTTCCACCCCAATCCTCTCTACAGGGTCCTCGCTTTCCCGAATCCCCGCGGTATCCACAAAACGGAAGGGAAACCCCTCAAGGAGCACCAGTTCTTCGATGGCATCCCGTGTCGTTCCGGGGAAAGGCGTAACGATGGCCCGGTCCTTCCCCACAAGGAGGTTCAGAAGGCTTGACTTCCCAACGTTCGGCTTCCCCACGATGACCACCAGCGTTCCTTCCTCCAGAGGCCTTAAGCGGCTGCTCTGGACGAGTTCTTTGCGGATTTCCTCAGAAAGCCACCGGAGGTTCTGGCGAACAAACCCCACCACGTCGTCGATGGGGACATCAGGGAAGTCGCAGGATGCCACAAGGTACGCTCCCACAAGGACCAGACACTCTTTCCACCTGCGAACCTTTTCACCAAAAGCCCCGGAAAGATGTCGCAGCGAGAGCTCGAGAACTTTCTCAGAACGGGCCCGAACCAGGGTGGCCACCGCCTCTGCCTGGAGAAGGTCGATGCGCCCGTTCAGGAAAGCCCGCTCGGTGAACTCTCCAGGGCGAGCCAGACGAGCCCCTTCCTCAAGACAGAGATCGAGCACCTTTCGCACCAGCAGAGGTCCTCCGTGGAGATGGAACTCCACAACGTCCTCACGGGTGTAGCTCTTCGGTGCACGCATCACCACACAGAGGGCTTCATCAAAGGGCCTTCCGGTCTTTGGGTCACAGACTTCGCCAAGGTACATCCGGAAACTCTGAAACTCCTCAACCCGTCTCCCGGAGCGAGCATGAAAAAGCCGGGACGCAATGGGAATCGCATCCCGGCCGCTCAGACGCACAATGCCAATAGCCCCTACCCCAAGGGGAGTGGCAATGGCCACAATGGTATCATCCCTCATGGTCCTTGCCGGGTTGTGGCGACCCTCCCTCGTTCCCCCGGGAACGGGCGTGCCGCTTCGCCGGCTTCTGTTTCCCCCCACTCCTTTTCTGGGTCTTGAGGTCAATGACTACTCTTCGGTGAGGTTCTTCACCGATGCTGTAGGTCACCACCTGAGGGTGGTCCTTGAGAGTGGTGTGAATGATGCGTCGCTCTCGGGCGTTCATGGGAGCCAGACGAACTTTCTTCTTCTCCCGCAAGACTTTCCGGGCCATCCGCTCAGCGAGCTTCCGGAGGGCCTCTTCCCGACGTTTCCGGTACCCGGAAACATCTACTTCAAGGGGGAGTTCCCCATGACCCCGGCGGGCAAGGAACGTCCTCACGAGAACCTCGAGGGCCTCAAGGGTTTCCCCCTTTCGCCCGATGAGCACCCCCGCATCCTTCCCGTCGAGGGCGCAGCGCAAAACCCCATCTTCCTGGGTCACGTTCACTGTAACCTCAAGGCCCATCTTTTCTACAAGCTCTCCCAGGAAACGGTCGAGAGACTCCTGAACTTCTGAGAAATCCCGGACTGGGGCCTTCTGGGCTTCAGGTGGCGCAGTCTCTGGGGCAACCTCTTCCTCATCCTTCACCCACACCCGGACCTTCACCATCCGGGGAACGAAAACGCTCAGAAACCCTTTGGTCTCCGAGAGCACCTCGTATCCCAGCTGTTCCGGGGGAACGTCAAAATACCGCGCGGCCCGCTCGAGGACTTCCTCGAGGCTCTTTCCTGAAACCTCAACGCTTCTTTTCACGGCGCTTTCCCCCCTTTCCACCCCGCGAATTCACCACCTGCCCTCCCGGTGAGGACGAAACAGGTAGGGTTGAAGAGGACCTCGTTCTCCGCAGCTGTATTTCCAGCATGTACTGCTGGAAGATGTAAAAGAGGTTGGAGACAAACCAGTACAGCAGTACCCCTGAAGGCAACCCCCAGCTGATGAACACGAGGAACACCGGCATGACCACCATGAGGAGGAGATTCTGCTGCGCTACCTCACCACCTGAAGGAGGAGTGCTGATTTTCTGCTGCCAGAACGTCGTTGCCCCCATGGCCAAGGGGAGAATGTAGTAGGGGTCAGGTCGGGAGAGGCTGGGGAGCCACAGAAACCCTGCCTGGCCGTAATCGTACGTCACAAGCACCCGGTAGAGGACGAAGAGGAAGGGAAGCTGGATAAGGAGGGGCAGACACCCTCCCAGGGGGCTCACTCCTTTTCCCGGTAGAGCTTCATGATTTCCTGGTTGAGCTTCTGCGGGTCTTTACCGTACTTTTCCTGGAGCTTCTTGATTTCCGGCTGCAGCTCCTGCATAGCCCTGGCTGAAAGGTTCTGCTTGTGAATGACAGGGTACAGCGCCAGCCGAATCACCACCGTGAGGAGGATAATGGAAATCCCGTAATTTCCCGTAAGCTGATAGAAAAACCGGAGAACGAACTCCATGAGTTTGGCCAAACCATCCCAGATCTGTGCGAACACATTCCATCACCTTTCCCGTCATTTCACCGGATCGTACCCACCACGAGAATACGGATGGCAGCGGAGCACTCGCCAGAGACTTAGAAGAAGGCCTCTCCAGAGCCCGTACTTTCGCAACGCCTCCCGCGCGTACTCAGAACAGGTGGGCTCGAACCGACAACTGGCAGGAAGAAGAGGGGAGAGGTATTTCTGGTACCACTCAAGCACCCGGTCAAGGCCCTGCACGAGGGCTCGTTCAGGTCTCACCCGTCTTGTTCCACCCTTCCCAGGAGTTCTCCCATCCACCGGACAAGAAGGGGAAACTCCACCGAAGCGATGCCTTCATCTCCCACAAAGACAAGGTCAAAGGGCTGGTCCTTCCAGATGGGGTAGTAATGGACACGAAAGGCCTCTCTCAGTCTTCTCCGGATACGGTTCCGGCACACTGCCTTCTTGCTCCGCCCCACAAAACACACCCGGACAGGTCCCGTTTCCCGCCAGTAGAAAAAAAGACGCAAAGGACCACTGCCGATCCTTTTTCCTTCCTCAAAGATCCGGGCAAAGTCTCTTTCCCTCGTGAGCGTTTCCATCATACAGTGAGGCGCTTTCGGCCCTTTCTACGTCTTCGGCGGAGGACTTCCTGCCCTCCTTTGGTCTTCATACGAGCGCGGAACCCATGCTTTCTCTTGGCACGCAGGCGATGTGGCTGATACGTCCTCTTCATGGACTCTGCTTCTCCTTTCCTGCATGTACTGTGGTATCATTATATTGCAAGGTGAAGCCCCGGTCAATGGAGAAGGAGTTCAAGTAGCGAAAAGCCCCAGATTGCTCTGGGGCTTTTGGGGGAAAGAAGATCGGGGGAGGAACCTGAACCTTTTATCCTCCCAGATGGAGCTTGAGGGTTTCTTCTTTGCGGAGGATTTCTTTCCCCTGGTGAGCTATGACAAGCATAAGGGTGTACTTCCCGGGTTCTAGAGTATTCTGCGACTCAAGGACGAGCATCCCCTCTCCGCCGGGAAGAACGAGATCCGGGTTCTCCTTTGAGACCAGGGTGAGGCTTGAGCCCGGTTTCACCGCGACAGCTCCTTCCTCAGGCGTCTCCTCCTGAACCCGCACGAGGGTGATGGTACAGGAGGGCTGGAGGTGGGTGCTCCCCGTATTCCGGAAGCGCACCACGGCCCGGGGACGGAACGCGGCCTTCTGGGGAGGTCCCTCAAGGACGAATTCAATCCCCGTAAGGTCTGCCTTAAGAATTTTCACCCCCTTCACGTTTTCAAGCACAAGGAGGGTGGATGCCCCAAAGGCCCTCCGGAGCTCTTCGGGAACGGGTTTTCCGTCAACACTTTCGGGGAGAAAATCAACCCGGACGTATTTGTCGCCTTCGGAGACACTGTCAGGACTCTTCACGGTAATCCGCACGGTCTTCGTCTTGTAGGGGGCAATTTCTACCTTTTCCGGGGCGACTTCGACGAAGGAACTGAAGTGGGTGCTTTCGGTTTCCGCCGGGTCCACGGCAATACCCCGGGCGACGACTGTATGAGAAGAGTCGTTGTAGAGCGCCACCGTGAAAGAACGGTTGGCTCCCGGAGAAATCTTCCCCTCGAGGATTTCCTTGCTGACACTGAGAAACACCGGATTCACCGCAGCAATGCCCACATCCTGGATTTCTCTTTTTCTTTCCGCCACCTCTTTCCCCTCGACGTGGAAAATCGTTTTTGCTTCCGCTCTGTGGACTCCTCCATAGTCGATGACCGCTAAAGCCGCATAGTCCCCGGGCGGGAGGTTCCCCGTATAAAGGGTGACGAAATCGAGAGAAAACCCGGGGAGGACCCGGCCCCGTCCACTCCCCAGGGGAGACTCAATCACCCTTTTTTCCCAGAGCATTGGTCACGATGAGCTTCCCCTTCCCCTCGATGATATCTCTGCCGCGGTTTGCGAAGGTGGCGGAGAACCTCAACCCTTCCTCGGTCCCTTTCACCTCGAAGGCCTCGATAACCCCGAATTTCCCGCTCCAGCGCTGAGCAACGCCTCGCCGTCGTACCCGGACAAAAAGGACATTGCCCAAAAGGACATCGACTTTGGTCTTCAATACCGCTGCCTGCCCCTGGAGAGCGGTTTTCTCCTCTTCGGCTGCAGCTTGAAAGACGATCATGGCAGTGTACAGACCCGGTTGAGCGCTGGGGGGAACGGTGAGGATGGCCCGGATTTCCTTCCCTCCAAAGGGAGGCAACACCAGGGTTGCCTCCTCCAGGCGAACCCAGGCAACACAGGAATGCTGAGGGTCCAGGGTATCCCCAGGGCCTGCGGGACGGTACGTACCATCCCGTTCCTCCACAGTCCCGGCCACAAAGGCCTGGAGGCGGATCTCCTGAGCGCTTTCGTTGAAAAGCGTGCAGACGAGCTCTTCTTTGCTTCCGGGAAGAAGCTCAAGGTCAAACGAGAGGGGACTCATGGTGAGCCCCACACCCCAGGAACAGGAAGGCAAAAGGAGAAAGCCAAAAAGCAAAAGGCAAAACCCAAAAAGCAGGACCTCTCTGGTGCCCCCAAGGGCACCAGAGAGGGAGAAACTCAGCTTGACTTCACCCATGTTTTTTGCTCTTTCAGCGTAACGCAGATTGTCGCACCATTGGGGTCCTCATACTCACAGGCAGGAGTGAGGTGAGAAACCTCGATCTTGTTGTAAATCCTGAAGACATAGCCGAAAATCGGTTCTGTGATGGACCTGGTTCCGTTGAACTGTGACGCCCGAACCCACGAAGGATTTGGGCCACCCCACTGCCAGTGCCAGTACTTGTAATAAGTGGGAATGGTCTTATTTTCGTCCGTCTTCTTCAGGTCCTCAAACCCGGAAAACACAAGATCCACGTCGCCGTTGCTTGCGAGGCATCCAAAGAGCCATTTGGTGTCGTAGCAACCGGGCTTCAGCACATACCATTTGATCTCTGTGGCAGAAAGGCTCAGGGTGACCCACTGGGCGACGGAGGCTTCAACTTTTACCTCTGCACAGGGATCCAGGTTACAGGAGAAGAAATAGGGCTTTGTGATGACCGCCCAGGCCCCTTTCGGGTAAATGCACTGAGCCCCGGGGATATCAACGTTGACAGTATTGGTGGAGTCATCCGGGCCTATGCCGAGGATTCGGGCAAGCTCCGCCTGTTCCTCGGAGGTGAGTTCATTCGGGATCTCCTCATCTGCCCACACCGCTGTACCTGCAAGAAGCAGGCACACCACAACACCCAGAATCACAAACCACTTCATGTTCCTCTCCTCCTTTCAAGATGTCCTCTGGTCACCGCTTTCAGACTGATCCTTGCTCCCTCCCTGCTCCCCACCTCCTTCTGGGGGTATTATCGGAGGGAAAGAAAAAGAGGGAATCGACTGGAGGTCCCGAAAATCCACCGGATGGTCTCAAAAAAAGGAGCGCGGTCATGAGACGAAAGTCCCAGGAAACGCTACGGTAGGGCCAGGAAAACTTTAAAGCGCCAAGGAGACGGGGTCGCCGGCGGTCTTCACCAAAGACCCGAACTTCGACGTCGTACTCCCCCGAAGGAAAAGGCTGCTTCTCCCACTCCACCGTAATCTCCCGCACTCCTCCAGGAAGGATGAGGAGGTTTTTCTCGTTTTGGGGAAACACGGCGCGGTGGAGGAGTCTCCCCTCCCTGGTTCTCACGAGCACCTCACCCCACACGCGCACGTGGACATTCCCAGCGTTCTCAAGGGAGAGTCGCAGGTTCTCTCTGTCTCTCCCTTCCACCACCACAGAAATCCTCCCGGTCTTTCGGATGCGGGGAAGAAGGAAAAGGAGTGTCCCCGTGCGAATGCTCACAGTGACCTCCCCGTTTCCCTCCGGGACCGTTTCGAAGACCACCGCCCCGTACCGCCCCTCACGAACGTCCGGGGGAATCTTCAGCCGGAGAAAGACTTTTCTCCTTTCCCCCGGCCCCAGCGTGAACACCCGCGCATCCTGTAGGACGACACAGGGAGAAAGAGAAAGGGGGCTGCTTCCCTCGGGAAGCAGGAGAATCTCCCCCTGGGGAGAGAGGGTGAGGTCGGCAAGAAAACACCGAACGGTAACCGCTACCCCGGCAGCGTTGGTGATTTCTATGGCAACACGGCGGTTGACCCCACTGCCCATCTGTACCTCAAGGAAAGGTGGCGAAACCCCGAGGGCGATGCTTCCCAGAGCATACCCTGGCAAAAGCAGAAAAAACGCAACCTCAAGGACGATAAAATACTTCCACAACGATGGTCCCGGCATATTCCCCGGCCCTGTCTTCATGGGTGATCTCAAGCTGCAGGTCACACCTTGCGGTGTATGCTATTCCTCCCGCTGAGGTCTCAAAAAGGAGGAGCTTCTTCCCGTTAAGGAACCGCACGAAGTTCCCGGCCTCCTTCCCCTGTTCGGTGATGGCAATGGCAAGGCGCTCAGGGGGAATTACCGTGGCTTTTTCTTTCCCCTGGAGAGGTCTGGCCTCGGCAAAAACCTGCAGGGGAGTATTCGTCACCACCGAAAGCACAAGGGGGTTATTTGCCCGGTATGTGCCCGGACCACGGTCACAGTCAAAGACGACCACCGGTTCACGGCCGGGAAGGGCCTGTCCTTTCTCATCGGCAAGGTTCACCGTAACGTTCACATAGGGATGAATGGTGGCTTCGACCCGGATGGTCGGTCCCTGAAGAACCTCCCAGGCTGTCTCTCCAAAGACCGGGAGAGGAAAAAGGAGAAGAACGGGAACGAGGAGAATTCCAAAACGCTGCACACAACCACCGCCCTTTCCAGGAGTTCTGGAGAAAGGGTAGAAGAACAGGTAGTACCCCTGCATCGGGCAGAAGACCTATTCGCGGGACGAAAAGTCCCAAAAGCCTCCAGGACCCTATTCTTCGAGGAATCCCTCTTTGAGGGCAAAGACGATGAGCTTTACCCGGTTTTCGATGTTGAGCTTGGTGAGGATGTTGGTGAGGTGGTTCTTTACAGTTTTTTCGGCGATGCAGAGTTCCTCAGCAATCGCGGCGTTGTTCTTCCCCTCTACGATGGCGCGAAGGATCTCCCGCTCCCTGGGCGTCAGAACCTGAAATAGAGGAGAAGGCCTCCTTCCCTGGCGGATGTAAATTTTTTTGAGTTCACCGATGACCAAGGGTGCGACCTCTGAAGCGATGACAATGTCACCCTGAAGAGCAGCCCAAATGCCCTGGAGAATCCGCGGGAAGGGAGCGCTTTTCACGAGATACCCCACGGCGCCGGCCGTAATGGCCCGAAGCGCCGTCTCTAAGGTGTCATCCACGGTGAGCATAACCGCCTTAAGCTGTGGTACCTTTCCCTGGAGCCTGCGCACAAGTTCCACACCATCCATATCCGGAAGGTGAACATCGACAAGGGCGAGATCTGGCCGCTCAAGAGGAATCCTCTGCAGAGCTTCATAACCATTCCGGTACACCAGGCATCGTGCGACGTTCCTCCGGGCTTCCAAAAGCCCCTTCAGGCCCTCGGCAAAAAGCAGGTGATCGTCCACAATAGCCAGAACCGGAAGGCTCGCAAACTCGGGGAGATGGTCACCAGCAGACAGGGAAAACCACCCCAATTCTTGTTCCCCGAAAGGACCGAGAACGAATGCGCACCATACCTCCGAGGGCAGCCGCCCGTTCCCGAATCCCCCGAAGACCGAAAGTGTGTTCCTGCAAAAGGGCCTGCTCCGGACAGAACCCTTTCCCATTGTCCCACACCACGAGGTACATGGCATTCCGGAAGCGGCCGATGGCCACCCGAAGCGCTGTTGCTCCGGCGTGTTTCCAGACGTTCATGAGGCACTCCTCGAGGATAGCGAAAACCTCCTTCCGTACCGGGAAGGGCAGGGATCCTTCAGGGATTCTCATCCGGAGGCTGTAGCGCACGCCCTGGAGACCGAAGAGGTAGTCGAGCCTCTCAAGGAGTGCCTCCCGGAGGGCAAAGTCTTCGTCATCCTGGCCCCTTCCTCGCAGCTCCCGCAACACCTCCCGTATCCCTTGAGAAGAAGAGGACAGGAAACGCTCTAAGTGAAGCAGCACGGAAGCCTCCTCACCCTGGAGCATCTCCCTGAGGGCTCTGCAGTACATCTCGGCCCCCGCAAGACTCTGGGCAACCCCATCGTGCAGGTTCCGGGCAATACGGAGCCTCTCCTGCTCTATAATGCATGCCCGAGTCTTTTCGTAAAACGCAAAGCCCTGGAGCATCCCCGCAGCAACACCGCTTAATATGGCAAGGAACGTTTCAAAGAGTCTTGAAAAGGGAGCATCCACGAGGGCCACGAAGGCCCCCATGAAACACCCCCGCCAGTAGA
>APKF01000155.1 GCA_000353875.1 Candidatus Caldatribacterium californiense OP9-cSCG
GGGGAGAAACCAGTACCCTCCAGGAGGCTTGCCTGGAGAGAGGGAGAAGCCGCAGGACGTTCCGGGCACTGCAGAACACGGGATGCCTTTTCCGGAAAAGGGGAAGCAAGATTTGACCGAGCTTCTCCTGGGCCTCGGGAGAAAGGACTCTCGCAAGTTCCCGGGGCATCACGGTGATGTGTTTCCCCGTGGGGAGGAGAGCAAAGAGCGCCGCGTATCTTGCTCGCACCATCACCTGAAAGGCCCGCAGAATAGTGCAGGCCAATCCCTGAAATCCTGTGGTCCAGTCACAACCACTGAGCACTTTTGAAGCCTTCTGCACCATCCGCACAAGGTGTTCTTCCTCGAGGGTCTCCCCCAGTTCCCTTAAGAACTCCGAATGCCTTTGCACAAGGTCCTCGAGGAAGGGCAGGATGTCCGGAGAAAAACATCCCTCGCGCCTGTTGAGGGAAAGGACACCTAAAACCGCTTCGCCGCTCTTTCCCCGAAGAGGAACACACACCGAGGAGGCATCCCTGCATCTCCTGTACGGCAGAGACAGAGGAGGGCTGTGCAAGGCATCGATGATGACCCCCTGCTCTCCCTGGAACACGTGCGCTGCACCCCCCCAGGAAGGGAGGTATGGGGAACGTTGCAGACGCTGGGGGTAAAGACCAAAGGCGGCAACGACCCGAAGTTTCCTCTGAAAGGAGTCAAAAACGGCAAGGGTACCCGAAGATGCACAGAATTTCCGAAGAATTTCCCGAAGCAAGAAGAGCGCCGTCCGACTCTGTGGGAAATCGGCACACCAGGCCTCTTCCTCTAAGAGGCATTCCACCTTTCCCCCTCCTTCCCCCTTTAGAGTGAAGTCGTGTTTGTGTTCACTTTTTAAAGTCTAAAAAATACCCCACTTCTAGTATATACTATGCCACAAATTCCCTCCCCGGAAGGGACTTTCGGCCTATAAACAAGACAAAAGGTTAGGACCTTTAGTCAGACAAAAGAGGACCGCAAGAGGATGCCGGAGCGTGGCCCCTCTGGTTAGCTATGGGAAGGAAGGGGGTATGCACCGTCATCCGGGTTTTTCTCCTTGACAACAACCGCCTCTTCCTCGAGGGGCTCGTGTTCCTTTTAGAGAAACGGGAGGACATTAAAGTCGTGGGTGTGGCACCGGAAGGTCCTGAAGTCCTGCGTTCCATCGAGAGGACCTCCCCGGATGTGGTCATCATGGACTTCGTTCTTCCTGACGCAAACGGCGCGCACCTTGTTCAGGAAATTCGCAGGCGATGGAAACACATTCGGGTCGTCATCCTCTCTCTCTACGACAATCAGGACTTCCAGGAAGAGGCGAAAAAAAGTGGGGCCTTCGCCTACCTCGTCAAGGGAGGCCCTATCGAGGAACTCCTTTCCGCGCTCTACGCCGCCTATGAAAACGGAAGGAGGGACAGACTTTGATCGCAGGATGGAGGATGGCAAAAGCCTTGGCCATCCTGGTGATCCTGGGCGTTTTCTTCGGGGACACCCAGGGAACCTGGATGGGGGCTCAGGAAATCCCTGCCTTTGTTCCTCTCCCCCAGAAACTCGTCTTCTCCGGGGTGAAACCGGGAGAAGAAAAGACCACAGAGTTCTCTCTCGCCCTCCAAACCAGCGACACATCCTGGGCGCTTTTCGTCGCCCTCAAGAGTCAGGAAACCATCCCCCAAGGGGTGCTCCTCCTCAGGGCACCGGGAGAGAAGAACGCCCTTCCCCTCTCTACGCCTATCCTTATCCTCCAGGGAACCCAGCCAGCGCCCCATGGGGTCACCGTGGGTGGCTTCACGCTCACTTTTGCACCTTCCTGGGCAATGGAGGCTGGGGATTACGCAGCGAATCTTATCTTTTTCTACCAGAGAGAAGGAGGGCAACCCGTGCCTTTGCCGCAATCCCTTACCCTTGTCCTTGCCGTTCCACCGGCCTTCCAGGTTGAAATGCAGGAAGCCCAAAGGGGCATCACCTTCGAGGTTTCCGGCCCCCCTGGACTCTATGCCCTTACCCCGGCCCTGTCACTGTCTGCCCGGGCCAACGTCACCCCATGGACGCTTCTTCTCTCCACCCGGGGTCTTGCGGGAGAACAGGGAGGGTACATCCCTCCCGAGCGGGTGTTCGTCAAACTCGGGAAATCCCTGGTCTCTTTCCAGAATCCGGTGGCCATCCGTACCGCTCGGGCAGGAGAAACGGTGACTCTTGCGAATCTCCTGCTCTTTGTGGAGACCAGGGTGGAGGATCCCCCTGGCCGGTATAGGGGGGAAATCGCTATAACCTGTTCCTTCAGGTCAAAAGGAGGGGTTCGATGAAGTCGCCTTTTCTGCGGCTGTTTTTTACGCTATGCTGTCTGATCCTCGCGTGTGTTGCCCTCGCCCACGGCGAAGAAGCAGAAGAACCGCTGATCACTAATGTCTTCGTGGACACCGATATTCGGGAAGCTCTGCAGGACGTGGCGAGCCAGGCAGGAATCCCCATCCTCGCCGATGAGACCGTCTCAGGATACGTAACCCTGGAGCTCTCTGAAGTCCCCTTAAGCAGGGCTCTGGAAATGATGCTTACACCTTTTGGCTACGTGGCCGTCAAAATGGACGGGTACTACCTCGTAAGTTCCGGATCCCCCGAGAGCCCCGCGTTCCGGAATATTGCCAGAAGCGAACGCATCAACCTCAGGGACCTCAACGCCGAGGAAGCCCTGGCGCTGCTTCCGGACTTCTACGCCCAGTACGCCAAAGCCATTCCCGGGAAGCGCTTCATCACTGTGATCGCTCCTCAACCCATCATCGACGAAATTCGACGGATTCTCGCGCTTGCAGACGTCCCAAGAAAGCAGGTCATCATCGATGCCGTGGTAACAGAGGTTTCAGGAGAAGCAGCCAGGAATCTGGGGATTGAGTGGGGCGGTGCAACTACGGGACCCTATGGACTTCAGTTTGGGGAGCTTGCGAGTATTGGGGGGCTCTTCCAGCGCCTCGAGCGGGTGGTCGCCACCATTCATCTTCTCGAAAAGGAAGGAAAGGCCCGCATCCGTTCCAATCCCCGCCTGGTGGTCCTTGACGGGGAGGAAGGAGAAATCCGGGTCACCCGGGAGGAATACTACGCCATCGTCACCGGAACCGCCGCCTTTCCCACAACGAGCCTTGAAACCATAAGTGCCGGGGTCATCCTGAAGGTCCGGCCCTCTGTGGTGGATGGAGAGGAAATCATCCTCACCCTGAGTCCTGAGGTGAGTAACGTCGTGGGGGCAGGGCTTCAGGACCTTCCGGTGGTGAGCCGCCGCATTGTGTCGACAACGGTCCGGGTGAAAACAGGAGAGACCCTGGTTCTTGGAGGGTTGCGCCAGCTCATCGAAGTCACCACCGAAGGGAAGGTCCCCCTTCTTGGAGACATCCCCATTATTGGGGCCCTTTTCCGCCATAAAAAGACAACGAGCGAGGACAAAGATGTGGTCATCCTCATCACCCCGAGCATCCTGTGAGAAATACCTTTTGTTTTTTGCGCTTTCTGTCCTCAGCATGCTTTGCGTTCCCCCGAAAAGCGAGGCAAAGACCGTCACGCTGTTTTGCCTCGACATTCCCCGAAAAGAGGCCATCCTCACCGTGGCCTTCCAGGCAGGGGTGGAAGTAGTCTTTTTTGAGGACGTCCCCGGAAAGGTCAACGTACGCCGGGAATCCATAGCCTTTGAGGACGCGCTGGACCTCATCCTCCAGGGGACCGGAATCGTGTGGCACGAGAAGAACGGGGTGTACTACATTGGTACGCCAAAGGAGGGCACACCCGAGTACCTCAAAATAAGCGATGTCGAAATCTGCGCCACCCGCTTCAGAACGTCCCGGGAAATCCTCGCGCTCCATCCGGAGTTTGTGGGAAATCTCCTCCCCACCTCGCCGTTTCACTTTCTCGTCGTCGGCCCCAAAAGGGTACGGGAGGCGATAAAAGACACCGTCGTCGCACTTGACCGTCCCCGGGAGCACATCCTCCTCAGGGCCGTCGTTTTTGAGGGTGGGGGAAAATCCCTCGAGGATTCGGCATTTTCCTTTCCCGACATCCAGAAGCTTTTTACCTTTCCCCACCTCGAGCATAGAGAAAGACTTCAGGGACAGCTGACCCTCAGGGAGGAAGAAGAAGAGGCAATCCGGCGCCTGGAGCAGGAACTCCTCGTCCTTGAAGGGGAGTGGGGAGAAAGCCGGGTAGGGGAGAGGGTGTACTATAGGGTAGAGGAGGGGGGCCTGGGGGCCTTAGAGGTCGTGGAACTCGGCACGGGCCTCCGGGCACAACCCCTGCGTTGCGAGGACGGACGCATTGCGGTGAACCTGGAAGTCGAGGTAACGGACACTGCAGGGGAAAACCCCCTCACCGTGGTGCGGAGGACCTTCAAAACCTCGGCAATCCTTGAGGAAGGCGTGGTCACCCCCCTGGTCCTTGAAGCGTACGAGGAAACCCAGAGCAAAGCCCGGAAGCTCTTTGAAAGTCGGTCCGCAAAAAGACGCCCGGAGAGGGAAACACGAAGCGAGAAGCTCGTGCTCCTTGTGGAGGCGAAAAGGCAAAACCCCGGGGACGTTCCCTCCCTTGCCCACCTTGAGGGACCACCCCTCAGGTTTCAGGTCACTTCTCCAGAAAGGGACCTCCAGGATACCCGGATCTTCCTGGAGTACCGCTCTCCCGGACCTTTTCTGAACGTGGGGTTTGAAACCACGTGGGAGGAGACGGTAGAAATTCGCGGGAACCTCCTGACCGGCCTCTCCGGAAAACCACTCTGGAGAAGTCTTGAACTTGTGTACCGTGTTGCAGGAGAATCCCTCGGCATCCGCTGGGAAGGAACACCGGAAAACCGGGGGTGGTCGGTGTTTTTCGAGAGCCGGAGGCAGGACCGGAACGATACCACATACCTTTTCCGCCTCGGAACAGGATGGGTGGGAGAGGACATGGTGGGCTTCGTGGCCCTGGGTGGAGCGCACAGACGGGGGAATTTCTCCCTTGAGGGAACACTCACCTGCCAGATGGCCTCCGTCACGAACCTTCGGCTTGACCTTGAGGGCAGGTGGCGGGTGGGCAAAAACACCTCGCTGATTGCCGGCTACAGCGGTCTTCTGGCCGGAGAGAAGACACCCCTTGACGACCTGCGTTTTGAGGGGGTTTTTGTGGGGTTGCGGATAACTTTCTGAGGAGGGGGAAACATGCGAGGGTACCTGATACCGTTTTACTGTTTCCTGGTGGTGCTGGTCCTTTCAGGGTGTAACTGGTTCGGTAAGGGGCTTTTGAACGTCATTAATCCCGAGGCTGAGGTACGGATGTACTACGTCTTTAACACACCCCCAGACATCGGAGGACTGGAAAAGTTTGAGCTCCTCCAGGGACTGACCTTCGACCTTGTCGTGTACCCCCTGAATGAAGTGGGGTTCACCATTGAGCGCCTGACCTACACTTATACCACAGAAAAAGGCGAGGTTGCCGAGCTTGCCAAGGACCTGGCGCTCTCCTACTACGTTCCCCCCAACATCTCTCCTGAGCCCACCATTCCTCAACCTGGAGAGGCCAGTCCCTACGTCCTCTCGAACCTCCCACTCTTTTTCCAGGACACCATCGATTACCTCTGGAAGAACTACGGGATGAAAAACCTTTTCCTTACTCTCAAGGCCTCGCTACGGGATGATGCCGGCCACACCATGACGAAGACCATTGTGGAGAATTTTCCAGTGCTCCAGCTTGGGGAGGACTTCTGGCCTCCCACTGAGGTTGCGATTGAGCCGAATAACCTAAGCGTCTCTTCTGGAACCACACTCACCTTCCTTGCCCGGGCAAAGGACGAGTCCACAATCATCTCCTATCAGTGGTTCGTGAACGGCCGACTCCAGGGATGCGCAGGGAGCACCCCTACCTTCACCTACACCTTTACGGAGGCGGGAACCTACACCATCATGGTGAAGGTGTGCGATAGGTCCGGGAACTGTTCCTTTGGCCTTGCCACCGTTACGGTCACCGCAGCATAGGAAGTTCTGGTAGAATAGGAGTATGCCGGAACTCCCAGAGGTTGAGGTCTTACGAAGAGAACTTGAGCCGTTCCTTCGGGGAAAGCGTATCGTCCGGGTAGAGATTCGGGACTCTCGCTTTGGCTTCCCGAAAGAAGCAGCGGAAGGAAAGACGATCACCGGGGTCAGGCGCCTGGGGAAGTACCTCCTTTTTGGCCTTGCCGAAGGAGGGTGTCTGGCGCTGCACCTTGGGATGACCGGGAAGCTCCTTCTGGTAAAAGCGAACACTCCGCAAAAGCACGAGCGAGTGGATATGCTTTTGTCCTCCGGAGAGCACCTCCTCTTCTGCGACACCCGGCGGCTCGGGAAGATTGCCTTTCTCCAGGAAGAAGAGGAACTCTCCGAACAACTCGGCCTTGACCCCCTGTCCCCAGCGTACACCCTGGAGAACGTCCGAGCTCTCCTTGAGGGGAAGAGGCGTCTTAAGGACTTCCTTTTGGACCAGAGGAAAATCTGCGGCATCGGCAACATCTACGCCAGCGAGATCCTCTTCCGGGCCCGGCTGCATCCTGAGCGTACTCTTTCGTCGCTTTCTGAAGCAGAAAAAGCCAGACTCTTTGTCGCCATCCGGGAGGTTCTTGAGGAGGCGATCCAAGAGCGGGGAACCACCATTCGGGACTTCCGGCGCACCCTGGGAGAAGAGGGGAATTTCCAGCATCTCCTTGCGGTCTACGGAAAGAGCCACTGTCCCAGCTGCGGGACCCCAATCGTGCGGAAGGTCATCGCCTCCCGGAGTACGTACTTCTGCCCCCGCTGCCAGCCTCCGGAAGGCAAGGGGGAACCCCTGATGCAGGAATGACGTTTTTCCTGTAAACTATACCTCCAGAGAAACAGGGCGAGAGGATGAATGGAGATGGCAGCGGTGACGATTAAGGACGTGGCGAAGAGAGCAGGGGTAACCGTCACCACCGTTTCCCGGGTGCTGAACAACAGAGGATACATCAGTGAAGCCACCCGGGAAAAGGTATACCGGGCGATGAAAGAACTCAATTACCAGCCGAACGAGATTGCCCGGTCCCTCCTGCGGAGGCGAACCAACATCCTGGGCATCATCCTTCCTACGGTTGCCCATCCTTTCTTCAGTGAACTGGCCTTCTTCATCGAGTACTACGCGTACGAGTACGGGTACAAGGTCATGCTCTGCAATTCACAGCTTGACCAGAAAAAGGAAAAAGAATACGTTGAGATGCTTCGCGCAAACCAGGTCGACGGTATCATCATGGCCAGCCACACCTTAGAAGTGGACGAGTACCTGAGTCTCAAACTCCCTCTGGTTACCTTTGACCGACAGATTGCACCGGACGTCCCCTTCGTGTCCTCTGACAACTACCTGGGGGGAACCTTAGCCACCAACCTCCTCATCGACAGGGGGTGCAGGAAAATCGCCCACATCTGCGGCAACCTCCGCCTCAATATGCTGGCAAACCAGAGGAACAAGGCGTTTGTCGCCACCGCGCAGGCCAGAAAGGTGGAATACGTGACCGTGGAAACGGACCTCAATGTCTTCGACATGCGCCAGTACGATACACTGGTTCTCAGGCTTCTTGAAGAACATCCCGATGTGGAGGGCATCTTTGCTGGAAGCGATGTCATCGCCGCCAGCGTCATTAAAATCTGCCACCAGCGGAAAAAGAGAATACCCGAAGACATCAAGGTCGTCGGATACGACGACGTGAGCATCGCTTCCTTCCTCACGCCTCAACTCACGACCATCCGGCAACCCATTGAGGACATGGGGAGACTGGCGGTGGAGCTCATCCACAAACAGATCAACAAAGAAGCGGTGACGGTCGAGAACGTCCTCCCGGTGACGCTGGTGGAGCGGGAGACAACGTAACTTTTGTGTCAAACGGTTAGTATAACCATTGGGGATGTTCGGTTTCCTTTTTTCGGAGTAATTTTGTTCAGGCCTGCGGAGGTCTCCCATTTTGTGTCAAACGCTTGACATAAAGAACTCCCTTATGCTATGTTTGGACCAGAGTACGCTCAAGGGGAGTAAGACCGTGAAAACAACTGACGCTTCTGACACTCCTGAGTTGTCTTGTGCTCAGCACGGCGTTCTCGGGAATCATGGGAGCGGAGATCGGGTACCGAATGACTGTGCGGGACGTTATCACCACCATCAGCCGGTACTCTGTTGGCGACCGAGAGTTCTCGGTGAACGACAGGCTCATCGCAGGAAGCTATGACACCGAGGTAGCGGGAATCGTCGTCACCTTCATGGCTACTGTCGATGTCATCCGGAAAGCCGTAGAACTTGGAGCAAACCTCATCATAACCCATGAGCCAACGTTTTACACAGGAGGGGATGCTACAGACTGGCTCAAGAACGACCCGGTGTACCTTGAGAAGAAAAAGCTCATAGAGCCACACGGGATGGCCATCTGGAGGTACCACGATTCCATGCACATGGTACAACCCGACGGTATCTATGCAGGACTCTGGAAAGAAATCGACTGGGAAAAATATCTGGTGAGCAAGGACAACCCCTGGATTTGTGAAATTCCGGAGACCACCCTGGCCGACCTGGCGAGACTCTTTAGGGAGAAGCTCTGTGGGTGTTGTGCGCATCGTAGGGGATCCCGACATGAAAGTCCCAAGAGTCGGCATTCTCGTCGGGGGAGGCAGTCTCGGCCTTGGAAGGGAAGAAATATAAGGGCATCCTGAAAGGAGGGCAGAGTACGCATTGACGCCACACTGGAGTCCTCAAAAGGCTTCTGTCCCCGGGCGCGCGTGGGGGAATTCAGTTGTTTCGTCGCTTTCGAAAGCGGTGGTGGAAGTCTCGGAAGGGAAACTTTTGGGGTTCATCGACCGGGGTATCTACACCTTCCGTGGGATACCGTATGCCCAGGCCAGGCGCTTCATGATGCCCCAGAGGGTCAATCCCTGGAGCGGCATCCGTGACGCCACAAGGTACGGTGAGATATGCTACCAGAGCCCGGTACGGAACAGGGTCGCACGAGACGAGTTCTTCAATCCCCACGTATACCTTGAGCAAAGTGAACACTGCCAGTTCTTGAACATCTGGACACCGGAGCTTGCGGACGGGAAGAAGCGCCCCGTTATGGTCTACCTCCACGGCGGCGCTTTCAGCGCCGGGTCGTCCCTTTCTCCCCTCACCGACGGCCGAAACCTTAGCGAAAAAGGGGATGTTGTGGTCGTCTCCCTTAACCACCGCCTGAATGTCCTGGGCTTCCTTGACCTTTCTCTTTGCGGCGAGGCATACAAGTATTCGGCAAACGTGGGCATTGCCGACATCGTGGCCGCCCTGGAGTGGATACGGGAGAACATCGAGCAATTCGGGGGCGATCCTGAGAACGTCACGCTCTTTGGGAATTCCGGTGGTGGGGCAAAAATCCTCGCCCTGGCGGCAACCCCTGCAGCACGGGGATTGTTCCACAAGGCCATCGTTCAAAGCGGCATCGCCTTTGGCTTTGGGATGACCCTCAATGAGAAAGAAGCTGCCGAACGGGTGGCAACCCTGACCCTCAAAAACCTCAATCTCACCCCAAAGGACGTTGATAAGCTCCAGGAAGTGCCGTACCACGTACTCCTTGAGGCAGCCAACAGCGCTAAAAGGCAAGTTTCACAGGAATTGAATATACGCTATATGTGGGGGCCGGTTCTCGATGGAACGTATATCCCTGCGCACCCGGTCGCTGAGGAATTCACCCCTCAGGCCCGGGACATCCCCATGATCATGGGAACGGTACTCAACGAATTCACCACTATTATCACCAGCGAGGTCGTTGATCTTCTCTGCGACAACAAAAACACCTGGAGCATGGAAAAGGTTCTGGCAAAACTCACCGAAAAATACGGCTCCAGGGCCCAGAATGCCCTCCATGCGTTCATGAAGGCCTACCCCAACAAGAAACCCGCCGATGCGTACTTCGTGGACACCGCGTTTCGTCCCGCAACCTTAGAAGCAGCACGGAAAAAGGCCGCACAGAAGGGTGCACCTGTGTACACCTACATCTTCGCCTATGAAGCTCCGGTCATGGACGGCGTGGGCATGGCCTGGCACTGTGCGGAGCTCCCCTATGTCTTCGACAACACCGATCTCGTCCCCACCGCAACCGGCGGCGGGATGGCGGCAAAAGTCGTGGCACACATGGTGAGTCTGGCGTGGATTCACTTTGCGTACACTGGAGATCCCACTCATGAGTGGATCCCAAAGTGGCCGCCCTTCACCCCCAGCGAGGGTGCCACGATGGTCATCGACACCCTCTGGGAGGTACGATACCACCACGACAAAGACCTCATGGACCTTGCGGTAGAACTTGGACTCACAGAACTTCCAGATTTCGATTTCTGAGATAGAGAGGCGAGGGTGAGCACCAGCCATGCCGGTTCCCAATAAAATCATGCTCATCACGTACGCAGACAGCATGGGCAGGAATCTCAAAGAGCTGAAATACCTTCTGGAAAAGCACTTTAGCGGTGCCATCGGGGGGCTTCACATCCTGCCGTTCTTTCCTTCCTCAGCAGACCGGGGATTTGCTCCAATCACCTATGAGAAGGTTGACGAAGCCTTCGGGACATGGGACGATATCCAGGCGTTGAGGAAGGACTTCTACCTGATGTTCGACTTCATGATCAACCATATCTCCCGCCAGTCCATCTTCTTCCAGGATTTCCTGGCCCGAAAGGACGAATCCCCCTATGCCAAGATGTTCATCCGGTATAGAGACATCTGGCCCTGCGGGGAACCCACAAAGCAGGAACTCGACATGATTTACAAAAGGAAACCCCGACCGCCTTACGTCACCGTGGAGTTCGCCGACGGTACCACGGAGAAAATCTGGTGTACCTTCAGCGATGAACAGATTGACCTCAATGTCACCTCTGAGGTTACCCGAACCTTCATCAAAAACACCCTTGAGCACCTCGCGGAGAAAGGTGCTTCCCTTATAAGGCTTGACGCGGTTGCCTATACTGTCAAAAAGCGGGGAACAAACTGTTTCTTCGTCGAACCGGAGATATGGGAACTCCTTGAGTTCTGCCGGGAAGTGCTTGCACCTTACGGCGTAGAAATCCTCCCAGAAGTCCACGAACATTACTCGTTCCAGCTCAAGCTCGCGGAACGGGGATACTGGGTGTATGACTTTGCCCTGCCGATGCTTGTCCTCCATACCCTCTACAGCGGCTCAACGACGCGACTCGTCCACTGGCTGCGGATATGCCCCAGGAAACAGTTCACCACCCTTGACACTCATGACGGGATCGGAGTGGTGGATGTGAAGGACCTCTTAACCGATGAGGAAATCGAGAGGACCAAAGAGTACCTGTACTCCCGGGGGGCAAACGTCAAGAGGATCTACAGCACGACGGCGTACAACAACCTGGACATTTACCAGATCAACTGCACTTACTACTCGGCGCTCGGCAACAACGACGACGCATACCTTCTGGCACGAGCCATACAGTTCTTCACCCCCGGTATTCCCCAGGTATACTACGTAGGGTTACTTGCGGGAGAAAACGACATCGAACTTGTAGAGAAGACAAAGCAGGGAAGGGACATCAACCGCCACTACTACACTGTGGAAGAGGTTGAGGAAAATCTGCACCGGCCTGTGGTCCAGAAGCTTCTTCAACTCATGCGATTCCGCAACACCTACCCGGCTTTTTCAGGGGACTTCGTCATCCAGGAAACAAACGGCGAACATCTCCTGGTCCTTCGGTGGAAAAAGGGTGAGTACGAAGCTACGCTGGAGGCCAATGCGCAAACGTTTAACTTCACAATCACCTATAGCGATCCCTCAAGGGGGTCAAAAGAGAAGTTATTTTAAAAGGGTCCTGTATGTCAAACGGTTGACACACAGGGAGGAGAAAATTATAATACCACCAGAAAAACCCTTCTATAAAGGAGGAGGAGAATGGTGAGGAAACTTGTGTTCTTTCTGATTGCCGTACTGGCGCTCTCCGCAGCAATGTCAGTTACTGCCAGCGCCAAGGTGAACATCACATTCCTGAACTCCAAAGGAGAGATCCAGGCACAGCTTGAGGAAATCGCCGCCCTCTACAACGAAATCGCCAAAGACGTGACGGTAGAAGTAATCCCCTGCCCGGTTGGCCAGTCGCCCTTTGAGAAGGTCGTCTCTATGTACGCTTCAGGAAACGCACCGACCATCGCCATGGTGGATGCCGGTGACGTCAAGAAATTCCAGGACAAAGCCCTGAACCTTACTGGCGAACGATGGGTGCAGGACGCCATTCCCGGAAGCCTGGACATGGCGACCCTTGAAGACGGAACCGTCGTCGGCTTCCCCTTTGCCGTTGAAGGATACGGGCTCATCTACAACAAAAAGGTCCTGGATAAAGCGCTGGGGAAGAGCTTCGATCCTTCTTCCATACGCACAAGGAAAGACCTCCAGGCACTCTTTGAAGAGCTCAAGAACGCCGGTGTCGCACCGCTTGTCATATCCCCCCTTGACTGGTCCCTGGGAGCGCACTTCTTCTCGATAGCCTATGCCGCCCAGTCGCCGGATCCCAAACAGGTTGATGCATTCCTTAAGGACTTGCGGGCCGGAAAGGTGGACCTCCAGCAGAACAGCATCGTGAACGGCCTTCTTGATACCTTCGACGTCATGAGAGCGTACAACATCGACAAAGACGACCCGCTCTCCGGAACGTATGACCGAGGCTCGTATCTTCTGGGCACCGGAGAGGTCGCCATGTGGTTCATGGGCAACTGGGCCTGGCCACAGCTTGGCGAACTCGATCCCGAAGGCGAATATGGCTTCCTGCCCGTTCCTATCAGCGACAATCCCGATGATTACGGGAACTCCCAGATCCCCGTGGGTGCCACCAAATTCCTGATTCTTGACAGAGAACAGAGTTCTGAAGCAGAACAACAGGCGGCCAAGGACTTCCTGAACTGGCTGGTGTATGACGCAAAGGGCCAGGACATGCTGGTCAACAAACTCAGCATTATCCCGGCTTTCAAGAACATTACCCTCGAGCCAAGGGACCCTCTGGCTAAGTCAATCTTGCAGTACGTCAGGGCAGGGAAAACGCTCCAGTTCGTCCTTGACCTCCCCGCGGATCACTGGCGTATGGTGGGCGCTTTCATGCAAAAGTACCTGGGCAATGCCATAAGCCGGGACGAACTCCTTGACGAGATTGAAAACTACTGGAAAAATGTGAAATAGCATCCCGGTAGAGGACCCGGGAGGAAGGCTTCCTCCCGGGTGCCTCGGAGTGGGCCAAGAAAATGGTTTCAGAGAAAACCCCCTTCGGAAAGGTTGGAACATACCTTCTGTTTGCCGGACCCACCACCTTTGCGTTCTTCACCGTGGTCATCCTTCCATTCCTCTTTGGCGTCTACCTCACCCTGACGAACTGGAACGGTCTGTCGGCGACGTACGTCTTTGTGGGCCTCAAGAACTACCGGATGGTCTTTGAGGACAGGGCGTTCTGGTCGTCCTTCGGCTTAACCCTCAGGTATGTGGCGTACACCGTTGTCCTCACGAACGTCATCGCCTTCACCCTTGCGTACCTTCTGACCAGCGGGATCCGGGGGCAGAACTTCCTGCGGGCCGGCTTTTTCGTCCCGAATCTCATAGGAGGCATTGTCCTGGGCCTCATATGGCGTTTTGTCTTCTCCAACGTCCTGGTCTACGTTGGAAAAAGGTTTGGATGGGAGCTCTTCCTCCGTTCCTGGCTTGCCCATCCAGACAAGGCATTCTGGGCGCTTGTCATCGTCAGCGTGTGGCAATCCTCCGGGTACATGATGGTCATCTACATTGCCGGACTCATGGGTATTCCGAAGGACCTCGTTGAAGCAGCCACCATTGAAGGAGCCACAGGCCTTCAGAGGCTACGGTACGTCATCCTCCCCCTTTTAACCCCCTTCACCACCGTCTGCATCTTCCTCTCCCTCCAGAGAGGCTTCATCGTCTACGACCTGAACAAGGCCCTGACCGAGGGAGGCCCCTACAAGAGCACAGAACTCGTGGCCATGCACGTCTATGAAAAAGCGTTCTTAGCACAGCAATATGAAATTGGTCAGTCTGAGGCGTTCTTCCTCTTTGCGATGATCGTCGGTGTCACTCTTGCCCAGGTGTACCTTGGGAAGCGATTAGAGGTCGAACAGTGATGGCGCGATGGCAACGGTACCAGGAAGGGATTTTTGAGGTGCTTAGGCTCTCTTTCCTGTACCTCCTCCTTGCGCTCTATCTCATCCCCTTCTTTCTCGTTTTCATCAATGCCTTCAAGGACCGCAACCAGATTATCGCCAATCCGTTCCGCCTCCCTTCGGCTTTCCACCTGGCCAACTTCACCGAAGCCTTCAGAAAGATGAACTACCCCTACGCGTTCTGGAACTCCCTGGTCATCACCGTCCTGAGTACCGCCCTCATCGTCTTTTTCTCCTCCATGACCGCCTATCTCTTTGCGAGGCTTCCCTGGAAATTCAACAGGTTCATGTTCTTCCTCATGGTCGCCTCTATGCTCATCCCCTTCCAGGCCATCATGATTCCCCTGGTCAAGATATATGGATCCCTTGGACTCCTCAACAACCGCTGGACCCTCATGTACATGTACTTTGGTTTTGGATGCTCCTTTGCGGTTTTTCTGTACCATGGCGCCATCAAGAGTATCCCCCTCGAGTTAGAGGAGGCAGCCATGATCGACGGATGCTCGAGGTTCCAGGCGTTTTTTTAGAATCGTCTTCCCTCTTCTGAAACCCACAACCACAACGGTGGCCATTCTTGATGTCCTGTGGATCTGGAATGACTTCCTCCTGCCGTCCCTTGTCCTTATCTCCCCCAGAAACAGAACCCTCCCCTCTCCACGTACTACTTCTACGGGACCTATACCTCGGACTATGGACTCCTCCTTGCATCGCTTATTCTGAGCATTACCCCGGTCATCATTTTCTACCTCTTCATGCAAAGGCACATCAGGGGAATACTCCAGGGTTCCATAAAGTAGCCTGCCGTGCGCGTTTTGCGCCGATGACCCGCTTTCGGCATTCTACTCCCCCTGAGGGAGAAGAAACACCGTGGCTTTGCGGGTGTGCTTCTTTCTCACAGGGGTTGGGAGCTTGCCTGGTCATGGTACCTGATTTCCCTTGACACCGGGAAGAATTTCTTCTACAATACTACTAAAACGATAATCTTTATAGATTTTGGGGGGATAGACGATCCGGCTTTCAACCCGTTCTCGGTATGGACTCCGGCTCATGGTAGAACTCGCTCTCTCTTACGACGAGAGAGAGTTTAAATCTCCGAAAAATATCTGGGGCAACTCATCATTCCTTTGCGCTCTGCAGGCCTCATTTCTTCCAAGCGGGGGGCAGAGGGAGGATACCAGCTTGCCCGACCTCCGGAGTCCATCGCGGTCCTCGAGATCGTGGAGGCCCTGGAGGGGAAGATCATCATCGTGGATTGCCTGCGAGACGAGGTCCCTC
>APKF01000156.1 GCA_000353875.1 Candidatus Caldatribacterium californiense OP9-cSCG
GTCCTGTGCCGCCCGGGAAGTGTGGAAGAAGCTCCAGGAGGCCATCGTCAGGGCTCTTGGGGGGATAACCCTTGCCGAAGTCGTGCGCATTGCCCGGGAGAAGTCGCAACTCCCCGATTATTCCATATGACAGGAGGTACCATGAAGGCCGTTGGTCTTGTTTCTGGAGGACTCGATAGCTCCATCGCGGTAGCCCTCATCCGATCCCAGGGGATTGAGGTTGTGGCGCTCCACTTCACAAGTCCTTTCTTCGGCAGAAAGGCTTTCCTTGAAGGAGTCATGAAGCAGCTGGGCGCAGAGCTCCGGGAAGTCGCAGTAGGTGAGGAATACCTTGAGGTTGTCCGAAATCCTCGCTTTGGCTACGGGAAAACCTCAACCCCTGCATCGATTG
>APKF01000157.1 GCA_000353875.1 Candidatus Caldatribacterium californiense OP9-cSCG
GGGGAAGGACGCTGCTGTGGTGCCCGGGCTGTAGAGGACGCAAGGGCGGTATGCCATATGCTCGGTGTGCCCCACTTTGTCCTGGATTTTTCTCGGGAGATGGAGAACATCATCATTGCGAACTTCATTGCCGAGTACCGCCGGGGCCGCACTCCAAACCCCTGTGTTCTCTGCAACCGCCACCTGAAGTTCGGCAGGCTCCTTGAGCATGCCAGGGTCTTAGGGTGCGATTTCCTCGCTACCGGTCATTACGCCCTCCTGGAGAAGAAGGACGGGAGGTACGTCATCCGCCGGCCCAAAGACCGCAAAAAGGACCAGACGTACTTTCTCGCTGCCGTTTCTAAGGAGGCACTCCCCTTCCTCCTCTTTCCTCTCGGACGCTACACCAAGGAAGAAGTTCGGGAGATTGCCCGGAAAGCGACCCTCCCTGTCGCCGAGAAACCCCAGAGCCAGGACCTCTGTTTCATTCCCGGGGGGAACTACCGGGAGTTCCTTTTGCGTCACCTGGGGGAAGAACGGCCAGGGAATATCGTTACAAGAGACGGAAAGGTTCTCGGCCAGCACCGGGGAATCTTTCATTACACCATCGGGCAACGAAGAGGCCTTGGGATTCGTGCCCCCTATCCCCTCTACGTCATCGCCATTAATCCGGAGCGAAACGAGATTGTGGTGGGTCGCCGGGAGGAACTTTTGAGCTCTGGGCTTGTGGTAAAATCTTTCAACTGGCTGGTTGACGAACCCCCTAAAAAAGCCCTGGTCCAGGTTCGCTACCAGCAAAAAGCCCAGCCGTGTTCCGTAGAAGCTGGTGAACACGGCGCCGTGACCGTTGTCTTTGAGCAACCCCTGGAGATGGTGACGCCCGGACAGGTCGCCGTTCTCTATGATGGAGACGTCCTCCTTGGTGGAGGTCCTATTGAGGAGGTCTGGCATGAAAAGCCTTCAGGAACGTATCAGGGAACTGAAAGAGAAGAAGAATGCCGTTATTCTCGCCCACAACTACCAGCTTTCTGAAGTTCAGGAAGTGGCAGACTTTGTGGGTGACTCTCTGGGTTTGAGCATTGCGGCCCAGAAAACCCCTGCCGACATCATCGTCTTCTGCGGGGTCTACTTCATGGCAGAGACAGCCAAAATCCTTTCACCCCATAAAAAGGTGCTCATCCCTGACCCTGAGGCAGGATGCCCCATGGCCGATATGCTACCCCTTGAGGAACTCCAGAAACTCAGGGCCAGGTACCCTCAGGCCAGGGTCCTCTGCTACGTCAACACCCACGCCGCGGTGAAGGCTGAATGCGACCTTGTGTGCACCTCGGCGAACGCTCCACAGGTGGTGGAGCGGGGGTTTGCCCCCGGTGAGGACATCATTTTTGTTCCCGACCAGTACCTTGCGCAGTACGTGGCCTCAAAACTCCAGAGAACGTTCATTCTCTTCCCCGGCTACTGCCCGGTGCACGTGGCCATCACCGAAAACCACATCCTTGAGGCCAAAGCGCAGCACCCCGAGGCCCTGGTCCTCGCCCACCCTGAGTGCCGTCCAGAAGTCCTGCGCCATGCCGACCAGGTTCTCTCCACAGAGGGCATGTGCCGGTACGTCAAAACCTCACCCCATCGAGAGTTCATCGTTGCCACAGAAGTCGGCATCATCCCCCGCATGG
>APKF01000158.1 GCA_000353875.1 Candidatus Caldatribacterium californiense OP9-cSCG
AGAAAACCCTGGAAAACGATTCTTCCCCGCCTTTTCAGGCGCCATCTGCGAGAACATGAAAAAAACTACACTCGAGAAGGTCCTCGTCTCGCTTGAAGAGGAGATTCACGAGGTTATCCTCCCTCAAGAGGTCATCGAAAAGGCACGAAGAGCCATTGAGCGGATGCTCGAACTCTCACGATGAACCATGTTCGTCTCTGGCGTCCGTGTCTTCGGCGCCGAAGTGGCCGGCCTCTGGACTACCGTTCCCGAGACCTTCCGGCTGCTGGATTTCAAGGAAACATACAGCAACGATAATAGGTCAAAAGGAAAATGCACCACAAAGGGAGGAACGCGATCGAGTTCCTGAAGGGCTGCATTAGGGAAAACCTGCCGGTATACTAGGACCCGTGAGGTCGAGTGGGTAGCGGGAAACGACGGACACAAGGCGAAACACCGGCTTTTCGAAAAAGTGTCGTCGACCTCCGGTAGTGCAAAAACCCCCGGGGATCGACGACAC
>APKF01000159.1 GCA_000353875.1 Candidatus Caldatribacterium californiense OP9-cSCG
GCGAGCTCGTAGTATCGTTTCCGAAGCAGTCTCTTTCTCCCAAAAGGCGAGATTCCTCACCACTCCGTGGTTCGGAATGACGGGAAAAGGTGTCACTGCGAGGTCGTAGTGTCGTTTGCGAAGCATTCTCGCTTTTCGCGAGTGTGAGACTGCTTCGCTTCGCTCGCAGTGACAAAAAAAAGAGTGCAGTGACGCAAAAAGAGTGCAGTGGCAAAAAAGAAGAGTGCAGTGGCGGAAAAGGGCTCGGAGGAACCAAAGAAAGGTGCCACCGTGAGGTTGCGGTATCGCTTCTGAAGCAGTCCCCTCACTTCATGGAGCAAGCAATCGCTGCCGAGGACTCCGCAAAGGAAAAACAGAAGCACCCCGCACAGGGACAAAAAGGGCCCCGTCACCCGTAGCCAGAGGACAAGAACAAGGGACAGAGAGACTTTTTCCCGGCAAAGCCCCAAAAGGACTTGTGCGATACCCCAGGACCTGGTATGGTAAGCAAGGAGAAACCCTTCGGGGGAAATTCGAGGAGGGCTTTCGCATGATTCTGGCCGTTGTTTTGGGTATCATCGTCATCGTCTTGGTGTCCCTCATTGCCCTCTACAACCGCCTCATCACCTTCCGCAACCGTGTGGACAACGCCTGGGCTCAGGTTGAGGTGCAGCTCAAGCGACGGTACGATCTTATCCCGAACCTCGTCGAAACCGTGAAGGGATACGCCGCCCACGAGCGGGAGGTTTTCGAGGCCGTCGCCCGGGCCCGCCAGGCAGCCATCACCGCCCAGGGACCGCAGGAAAAGGGGAGAGCCGAGAACACCCTCACCCAGGCTCTGCGGCAGCTCTTCGCCGTGGCCGAGGCTTACCCGGTACTCCGGGCCAGCGAAAACTTCCAGAGCCTCCAGGGGGAACTCGCCGAAACCGAAAACAAAATCGCTTATGCCCGCCAGTTCTACAACGAAACCGTGTACCGGTACAACACTACCATCGAGAAGTTCCCTGCTCTCCTTTTTGCCCGTGCCTTCGGCTTTACGAAGCGGGACTACTTTGAGGCCGGAGAAGAAGCACAACAAGGGGTGAGGGTGGAGTTCTGACCATTCCTGTTCTGCGTCCCCAGAAAGTTCAGCTCACCCAGCCTCTTCTTGTGGAATTGTGACTCTTCACCCTAACAGGGACCCATCCTCTCCCGCTATCTCACAGGCACCCCTTCCGTCTTCGTGCTTTGCAAAAGTCACGGTCCCAGACTCTCTCCGGGTGACAAAAGGACACCGAGCGAAAAGACCGGCAGTGTCCCTCTTCGGCCAAAAGAACCTTAGATTCTTTTAAAAGGAAGCCGGAAGCTTGTCTCCTTATCGGAGAGCCGGTCCTTCACCTTTATTTCAAGAACGTACTCCCCGGGGTCAATGGTGAAGTCAAAGGAGAGCGACAGGAAGAATTCAAATACAGGGTTCTGGACGAGGTACCGGAAGTTCTCCCAGGGGTCTTCGCCTCCGAGGTAATTGCCGTCCTTATCGTACACCGCATAGCTCACGGTGAGGAAAACGTGGTAGATATCGCCTTCTTTGAGTATGGTGTAGTTTTTGGGCTCAGCGTAGACATACATGGTCTCGCCGGCAACGAAAGTACTGGAAACGCGCTTACGGTACACACCAAAGCTTTCAGGCTCCTTCTCTACGAAACAGTACACCGGGCAGACCATGGGGGCCCTGTTCCAGAGGGCAAGCCGCACGTCCTCAAGAACTCTCTGGGCCTCGTCAATTTTCCCCGCCTCAATGAGCGAAATAGCCTCCTCAAGGAGTTTCACTTCGTCCTGGGCAAAGGCCAAAGCCACAAAAAAGAGGCTGAGGGTGAACACAACAAAAAAGATTCGCTTCATCGCTCCTTCCCCCCTTTGCGTTTCTTTCATTATACCACCCGCTCTGCTACAATATGAACGCCATGAAGGAGAAAACCCTGGTTATCCGGCGGGCGCGACAGGAAGACCTCTCCGCCATAACGGAGATTTACAACGAGGCAGTACTCACCACCATTTCCACGTTCCATCTCTATCCCCGGTCCCTGGAGGAACAGATTCGATGGTTTGAAAGCCACAACGAACGGTACCCGCTTCTTGTCGCCGAAGAAGGGGGGCTTGTGGTTGCCTGGGCGTGCCTGAGCCCATACTCTGACCGGGAAGGCTACCAGTACACGGTGACCGACTCCATATATGTGCGTCGGGAGTTCCGCCGGCAGCACATCGGGTACGAGCTTTTGAGCTACCTCATTGAAGAAGCCAGGCGCCTCTCCTACCACTCCGTTGTGGCCATCATCGCCAGCGAAAACATCCCGAGCATCCGGCTCCACGAGAAACTCGGCTTTGTGCTCCGGGGCGTGCTGAAAGAGGCGGGGTTCAAGTTCGGCAGGTGGATAGACGTATGCTTTTACCAAAAAATGCTCTCCGCATCGGAATCATCCTGAGTTTCTGCATACTTCCTCTTGCCTGGGCGGGGGAGCGCATAGTCATTCAGGGTTCCACCACCGTTTTGCCGCTTGTTCAGATCCTGGCAGAAAAGTACATGGAAAAGCATCCTGAGGTGGACATCAGCGTAAGTGGTGGCGGCTCAGGTGTCGGCATTACGGCGCTCCTTGATGGCATAACAGACATCGCCATGTCTTCTCGAGAAGCCAAGGAAAAGGAGGTCGCGGAAGCCCGCGCCCGGGGCAAGGACCTCATTCCGGTGGTCATCGCCTATGACGCCATCGCCGTTATCGTTCACCCGGAGAATCCCATCGATACTCTCTCCCTTGAGAGCCTTCGGCGAATCTACACCGGGGATATCAGAAGCTGGAAGGACCTCGGGGGGCCTCCGGTGCCCGTCGTCCCTATCTCCCGGGAGTTTGCCTCGGGGACCTTTGAAGTCTTCAACAGGGTCGTTCTCCGGGGGGAAGAGCTCACTCCCTCGGCGCTGATGCTCGTCTCAAACCTTACCATTCTCCAGGAAGTTTCCTCCTCCCCGGGATGCATCGGGTATGTGGGCCTTGGGTATGTCCGGGAGAAGGTGAAGGTCGTGGCCCTTGAGGGTGTGCTCCCCACGAAAGAGCGCGTTCGCCTGGGGAAATACCCTCTCTCCCGCCCTCTCTACCTCTACCTCGCCCGGCCCCCCGAGGGAAGTGTCAGAGATTTCATCGCCTTTGCGCTGAGTGAGGAAGGGCAATACATCGTGGCCGAAGAAGGCTTCATCCCCGTGAGAGTGGAAGAAAACGGGGAC
>APKF01000160.1 GCA_000353875.1 Candidatus Caldatribacterium californiense OP9-cSCG
CCCATCGAAAAACCGGGAAATTCTACGAAAAGAAGTTCTCTCGACAAAGAGGTGAAGAGCCGGCCGGGCCGGGGGGAAGAACCATCCTCTACGTGGAGACAGCTTCGGTCATTCGCCGCCTCAACGAGGCCTTCGACGGAGACTGGTCCTTCGAAGTCAAGGAGAAGCACATTGACCTGGAGAATGGATATGTGTGGGTTCTGGGGAGGCTGAGCTGTGGGGGCGTGGTGAAAGAGCAGTTCGGCTCCAAGGCCATCGCTTACAACCCCGATGGGTCCTTCGTGGACCTTGGGGATGACCTGAAGGCTGCGGCCTCCGACGCCTTAAAAAAGTGCGCCACTCTCCTTGGTGTGGGGCTGTACCTCTACGAGGGTGAGGAGGAGCAGGAAGTTGAGGCCTTTCGTCCTGCCACCGAACGACAGAAGAGTTTCATCCGGGACCTTCTAAAGAGCCAGGGGAAATCGGTGGACGAGGCCTTCCTTGCTCGCCTTTCGGCAGAAGAAGCCTCAAAGCTCATCGACAAACTCCGCGAGGAGACCACGAGGAAATAAAGGGGGATGACCATGCATCTTTGGGGGAAGATTGTTCTGGGAGTCGTGGGCATTCTGCTTTTGCTTTTTGCCGTGGGCGTGGGGGTGTTCTTCTTCAATATTGTGCCCCTCCTTGCCCTCCAGGAGTGGATGGTGAACTTCCATACCCTTCTTCACTTCAGCTTCCTCACCAGGGCCCTGAGCGTTGTGGGGATTGTGCTCCTTGTGGCAGGGGCTGTAGCGCTTCTGCGCCTTCTCGTTCCCCGGGGCGGGAGATTCCTCACCTACCGGACCGAAGATGGAGAAATACGGGTTTCTTTCGACTCCCTGGAAGCCCTTGCCCGGGAGGCCCTCCAGGGTTTCCAGGAAATCGTCTCCGTGATCCCCCGGGTGGAGAAGGTGGGGAAAGAAGCCTGTATGGTTTTGCATCTTGTGGTGCGGACCGATGCCTCTATTCCTGAGCTTTCAAACCTCGTGCAGACCAAGGTCCGGGAACGGGTTGAACGCCAGACTGGGATCGTCCTCAAGAACGTGCGGCTTCTTGTGGACCTAAAGGCCCAGGAGACGGTCTAACACCCGGAGGAAACCAAAACCCCGGAGGTAGAAGAAGAGAACGACAAGGCCAAGAGTCAGAAGGGTTGTGGACTCTTTCTTCCACAGGACTTCGAAAGCAAAGGTCCCCTTCCGTTTCGGATAGGGCAAAAGACGGGGGACAAAACGGGGAACCGAAGTAGCGTACTCCCTGTAAGCTGCACCGAACTTCTCCTCAAGGAACGCCTCTTCGGCCCTGATGATGGACCCGTAAAGGAGCACGAAACTTCCAAGAAATAGCGGCAAAGCCCAGAGGATGCCCGAAAGGAGCACCACCCCACAGCCAATGATACCATTGGCAAGGTAGAGAGGATTTCGCAGGTACGCATAGGGACCAGAAGTGACGAGTTCTCCAACCTCTTCCATGGGACCACGGTAGGTCTTGATGTACCCTGAAGCCCAGAGGCGCAAAAGCTCACCTCCGAGGATACACAACACGCCAGGCCAAAAAAGCGACGCTTGAGGGCGGGCAAAGAGGAAGACTACCACCCCCATCACCCCCCAGATGGTCCCCCGGTGGGGGAAAAGCACCTTCCCTATCTTTCCCTTTCGAGGATGCGCCAGAGCTCGTCCTGAGGACACTCGAGGATCTCCTCTCTTTCACCGTTTCGGCGAAGGAGCGTACGGCTATTCCCGGTCACCTGCCCGATGACTTCCGCAGGAATACCTGCCTCATGCAGTGCAGCAAGGAGGGGTTGAGGTTCTGGGGTGAAAATGAGTAACGTCCCGCTTGAGATAAGGCGAAGGGGGTCAAGACCGAAATGGCAGGCAAGCCGCTCGGTTTCGGGAAACACGAAAACCTTCGACTCGTCGATGACAAACCCAAGATCCCTTGCAGCGCAGACTTCCCATACGGCCCCCAGAACCCCACCTTCAGTGGCATCGTGCAGACAGTGAGGAGAAAAGGCAAGGGCAATCCGTCCTTCAGGGAGGACGCTGACCTTTTTGAGGAAATCCTGAGCCTTCCTGAGCTCCTCTTCCGAGAACACCCCACGGAGTTCTTCTGCCCTTTCCAGGGCGAGAATCCCCGTTCCCTCGATCCCTGCTCCTTTGGTCATCACGATGAAGTCCCCTGGAGAAACCCTGGTCACATCAGGAGGGCTGGAAGAGGCGATTTCCCAACCCCGGTGCAGTGGATGACCGGACGCAAAACGGCATCGGTGACTTCGGTGTGTCCTCCAAGAATGGCAAAGCCCAGGGAAGAGGCCGCAGCATCAAGCTCTCTCATAGTGTCCTCAATGGCTGAGGCGTCGGCTACCGGCGGGAAGAGGAGGCTCACAAGGAGTGCCACCGGTTCTGCCCCAGAGGCAATGAGGTCATTGGCCACAAGGTGCGGGGCCAGAGCTCCCGCGTGTTTTGCCGTCCCTGTTACGGGGTCGCAGGTGAGGGAAAGCAAGAGTCCCGAGAAATGCAGCACCCCGCAGTCCCGGCCAAGATGGGCTCCAAAGAGGACTTCTTCGCGTTTTCTGCCCTGGAAGGGGAACACAAGCCTCTCAAGCTCACGAGGTGAGAGCTTCCCAAGCTGCATGGGTTTTGCCGTGTCCTCCCACACAGATTTTCCCCCGCATCCGTGCTCCGTCTTCGATGTACAGAGTCTCCGTATGGATTTCTCCCTCCACATGTCCTGAGGGTGCAAGATAGAGCATGTCACTCCGGAACACTCCCCGGCAATACCCCTCGATGTAGAGGCACCGGGACTCGACCTCCACCGTGGCTTTAGAAGTTGCCGCGAACACTACCACAGGGCAGCGGATGCTCCCCTTGACCTCTCCTTCAACCCGGATGAGCGATGCGCTCTCCACTTCTCCGTCGAAAAAGACTCCCTGCGGGAAGAAAACGTCCACAGGATACCGGGCAAAGACGGGGTCGAACTTCCGCCAGAGCTTCCCCAAAAGGGTGTTCTTCCACTGAACCAGAGTCGCAAGAACAGACATCCTGGGGGCATTATACCGGAAAGAAGGGCATAAAAAAAGCCCCCCGGAAACCCGGGGGGCTTGCGTTGTAGCTATTAGAAGGTCACCTTGAGCTCTGCAGTGACGGTGCCGGCTGCGTCGATGATGTTCCCCTGACCGAAGTCATCGCCTGCATCAAAGGTGTTGAGTTCGTAGCTCAGGGTAAGGGTGGTGTTCTCCGCCATACCCCAATCGAGCTGAGCCAGGACGCTGTAGGGCGGAACACCGGAGGGTGTGACGCTGTCGTAACGGGCTTCAAGGGTTGCCGTGGTTCCTTTGTCCAGCCACTGGTACTTGAACTGGCCAACAGCAGTAATCCCCTGAGTAGCCATGTTGTACTCGGCACCGACCGAGAGGTAGGCAGCGTTCTCTTCGCTGTCGAGGTCAAGCGGGTAGTTGAGGTAAGCACCGTAGAGGGTGATACCACTGGTGAGAAGGTCGTAGGTGACCTTCACGACGCCTTTCTCCTCAGTACCTTCGTAGGTGATCTCTTTGACGTCCTTAGCCGCATCCTCAGGGACATAGGTAACCTTACCACTGACCTGGTTCTTAGTCCGTGCGCCACTCGAGATTGCCTGGGCATAGTCGTACTCAAGGTCAAGCGTCCACTTCTCGGCGCTGTCCTCAGCAGAGAGGTCGAAGGTTGCAGCGACGCCAAAGCCTAACTCGTCGGCGTTGAAAGCACTCGGAGATGCCGAAGAGGTGGCCGGAGTGAATCCAGCGGTGACGTAGTGCCCGTCAAGGGTCAGGGTAATATCCTCACTCGCTTTGATGTTAACCTCGCCGGCAACACCATAGCTTCCGGAGAGGACTCCATAGGCACCTTCGAGCTTCAGGGTGACATCCGATTCATCGAAATCGGTCCAGCCACTGGCGCTGACGATGAGGTCGGAGTTTGCGTTGTAGAGTGAAGCGCCTTCAGGCATCCAGGTGACGCCAAGGGCGACCTTTTCCCACTCAAGGCGCAGCGAGTAGAACTCGTTGACATCGCCGTACATCTTCCAGGTGATGTCGCTGTCCTCAGGAGCATAGACGACGTAGATACCCTCGTAGCTCAGGTCGTTGTCGTCATCGTCTGGCTGGTACTTACCAAGGACAAGACCAAGATCCACCTTGGGCTGATCGATGTCGCCAACCCGGATGTACCACTCGTCCTTCTTGTAGTCGATGAAGAAGTTATCCGCGGTTACAGAAGGAGTAGCCAGAGTGTCGGTAATCTTGAGCTGCAGACCAGCAGTGGTGTAGTCGTTGATGGTGGCGACAATGTTGAGTTTAGTGGTATCACTCAGCTTGGCATCGGTTTTTCCGGAAACAGTAGGAGCGTAAGCGGTATACGTTGCAGTGAACTCTCCGGTGACCTTCACGGGCTCAGCGTATTTTTCAAGTGCTGCAACCCGGTCCTCAAGGGCTTTGATGGCGGCACTCTGCTCACCAAGAGCCTTCTTGAGGTCGTCAACGGTGACACCAAGCTGCTTGAGTTCATCGGCAAACTCCTGGACGAGTTTCTCTAAGGTGGCGATGTCCTCCTGAGTTGCGTAGCCGGCTTCCTCAATCTTCTGCTCGAGGTATCCTACGGCACGGGCAATGGCCATGGCGAACTCATAGCGGGTGAGTGCACGGTTGCCACCGAAGGTCCCATCAGGGTACCCAACGATGATGCCCTTGGCCGCCAGGCTCTGGACAGCATCATAGGCCCAGTGGTTCAGGGGCACATCCACGAAAGGATTTGCTGCCAGGGCAGGAAGTGCCAGGGCAAGCACCAGAGCAACAGCTAAAATGAGCTTCTTCATACACAAACCTCCTTGGTCGTTCTGGTTTTTTTTCAGCCTTCCGTCCTCCCAAGGAGGGGTCAGAGAGTTTCCCTGTTTCCTCCCCTTCCTCCTTCCGGACTTCCGGCTGCCACCGCATATCCCTCCTCCCGGGTCACCAAGTTTTTCCGTTTCACCTCCTTTCTCTCCACCCAGGAGTTCGGGACAGGATAGCCACCTATCCTTCACCTATAATATACGCCAAAAACGTCTATTTGGCTACACCCCTTCGAGGATTTTCCCAAAATTTCACACGAATTTCGGGGTAGCCATGGTCTCTTCATCAAGGTAAAAGTCGGTATCAAAGACCACCTCGCCCACAACGAGGGGCTGGGGTTCTTCCACCGCCTCGCAGCGAATGAAACTCGAGCGGAACCAGTCCGCATCGGCAGGAAGGGGGAACTCCATATCCATGAGCCGGCGCATCATGGTCCGGTCGTAGAATTCTTCGTCAAAGTGGTTGTCTGAGTCAGGATAGGCGCTGAAGCGGCGCAGGATATCGGTCACCACAAACCCCATCTCAAGGAGCATCCGCTCCACGTTGTACCACTTGTGCCAGGAAGACTCGATGGTGGTGAGACCGAAGTAGAGTGCTCCGCCTCTTTTGAGTGCCTGGGCTCCCCGGGAGAGGGTGATTTTGAGGCCCTTCTCGCTCTCCACAGGGTCGGTGATGAAAACAGAAAAGGCGTGCTCTTTGAGGGGGTATGGGGAAGCAGCGTTGTACTCCAAGGCAGTGATGCCGAGATTGTGTTCTTTTGATCTTCTTGTGATGAACTCCACAATGCGCCGGTCGACCTCAAGGACGGTGATGGACCGGGGAAGGCCGGTGCTCGCCAGAGCCAGGCTCAAAAGGTCGTCGTCCCCAAGAATCAGAATATCCTGTCCCTCAAGGTCCCCCCGTTCATAGAGGAACGCCACCCGGGAAAACACGTCACTTTCCGTCATGAACCCCTGGTCGTAGTCGAGGTTAGGAAGGGGACGACCCTCAACGAGCCTGTGGTAGAGCGCAAAGGCTTCGGGGAAAACCGAGAACGTGTAGCCTCCCTGACAGTGGGGGCAGCGAACGTCTTTTCGGGGGAGAAGGGAAGCAGCCCTCTCTTCCCCCAGAGGGGTCAGGAAGAATTTCCCATCACTGTACGTGACAACTCCCGCCTCAAGAAGCGCTTTCAGGCGCTCCACGAATCCCTTAATGTGCTCATCCTGTTCGTCAAGGAGCTTCCAGAAGCTCTTTGGACCCTCTTTGAGCGACCGAAGAATCTGAACCTCGTAGCGATGCATACTTCCACCTCCTCTCCGTCCTGTACCGCCATGGTATGAGATACCGTACAAGTTCATCCCAGGATGTGGCGGAAGCGAATTCCAGGCTTTCGTACTTCCGCACGTACTCAGTATAGGGGAAATAAATGCTCAGCCCAGATGTTTCTATTATACCACTTCCCACGCTCACGCTTTGGGCGCAAAGCACACACCTCCTGAGCTTTTCGAGGACAACCTGCGCCCTCTCCTGCACCCCAGGGCTGATCCCTGGATAAGCAAGAAGAAGCTCCATGAAATCCCCAAGGTCCACAAAGTCCGGGTCGCCAAAATAGAGCGCCGAGTCCCCCAAAGCCACGTACACCCAGGGAGGAGTGCGGAAGTCGTTGAGGATGGTAAGCGCCAGGGCGTCAATAGCCGAGGCGAGCTCCGAAACCCTTGAAAGGTCCACCGCCGAGAGGGTGTACTTTCCCGGAATACCGCTTCGTCCGTAGTATGCGGCATAGCTCTCTACAACGATTCGGGCAAGGGTAATCGCATCCATGGAGGGATTCCGAGTGAGTTCCCGAAGCACCGTCTCATAGTCCCACCCTTCCCCAGGGACGTTTTCTTGGGAAGCCACAAGCACCCGGGCGTTGTGCCGCACCTCATAGGCTACCTCCACCATCTGCATGAGGCAGGCATCCATCCCAAGAAGATCAAAGAACACCCCCGAGCGGGTCAGAGCAGATCGGAGCTCGGGAAGAGCGATGGCCCTCTGGGTTGTGAAATCAAAGGCAATGTCCTTTGTGGCAGCCTTCACCCCTGAACCGTGGTTCCAGAGAATCAGGGCGTAGTGGGCTGCAGGGTAATTGCTCCGGGCAAAGCGGATGAAGTCGAGAAGGGTTTCACTGCTTCCTGAATCTACCCTCCCAAGACTCTCAAGGGGCAAAGAGGCGATGACGCCGGGGGTTGCATCTTTTGTGACAAGGTACCGCCAGGCCCCCAAGGGAGTATCGACCTGGGCCACAATGGCCACGTCGTCACTTGATCCTGCAAGCTCCATGGAATCGATATCCTTCCAAGCCTCTCCTGTGAGGTCGTTGTCGGCAGCCATGTAGACCATGACCGTCCACCGTCTTCCGCTTTCCGGAAAAGAACCCCCCGAAGGAAGGTGGCACCCGGAAAAAAGGAGCAACACAAGCGCTACCCCCAAAAGAAACACACGCCCGTACCGCACAGTTCTCCCCCTTTCAGAAGCTCACTTCAACACTCACCCGGAGGAGGTCCCCCGAGGGGTCTTTCGCATCACCTTCCTCATCACCCCGCTCAACAAACCGCTGGTACCTGAGGCGAACGGTGAAGAATGTCCGTAAGGCGTCAATGACATTCCCCCCATTATCCTCAACGGCGACCATCACCTCAAGTTGCCCGGGATTTCCGAGATCCTCAAGATTCACCGTGGCCTCGGCGGTTTGACCAGAGAAACTCCCCACAGGAATATAGGTCCTTGTCCCATTAGGACGCAAAAGCCAGGGAGTACCGTTGCGCCACTCAAGAACGTACAGCCCGGCCCACTCCCCGGGATCGCCCGAGGGACCGGTGAGGGCGTTCCCGTCGGTATCAATGGCCACCCGGTATACGAGGTTCGGGTCGAGATTCTCCTTACAGGTAATCCGAAAAGTGACGGTCTTTCCCGCCTCACCCCACTGGGGTTGCTCCCCAAAAGCGCACCCTGCACACAGAAGTCCCAAAAGCACCAGGAATACCATCCGGCGCATCATCACTCACCCCCGATCCTCACTGTCTGCCCCGGAAAGGCCTTGATACCGTATTCTATCCAGAAGGTGTCCTGGGAACGGTCGTAGAAGAGGCTGATTTCCCGGCAGTGGAGGTCCCGGGTGAGCCGGACCCGGAGGGCCTCAAGCTCTCCGCTTACCGGGTCCCATCCCCCGCTCAGGCCGATATTCCACTCCCGGGAGAGGGGCCAGGAGAGCTCCACCACCACTCCCGTGAAGGTCCCCTCGTTGAAATCGTAGCTTCCCCGGACCTCAAAGCTTTTGGCCGCGCTCTCTTCATAGCTCACCTTGAGGACCCCTTCCGAGAACACCCCACTCAGGGTATCGTACCCTGACTCAAACCGGACACTCCAGGGACCTTTGTCGTACACCACCCCAAACCCCAGGAACTCCGTTTTCGGCGTGGTGTAGTCGAAACGAAAAGGTGTGGCCCCGGCATACCCTGCCCGGTTGTAGGAAAGAGAAAGCCCAAAGGCTTCAGAAAGCCGCTTTTCAAAAGTAAACGACCCCGAGAACACGTAGCGGGCAAACCCGTTCCCATAGAAATTCTGCTCAAAACGAAATTTTGAGGCAAGTGTTGCGTCTTTTGCGAGAGTGCTCTTTCCCTCAAGGTCGAGGAAAAGATGCAGGCGCTCGTCCACCACCCCGGTGTCCTCCTCGGCGTAGTGCCCAAGAAGGACCCCTGCCTGCCAGGTGAAGTCCGATTTCCCCAGACGCTCCTTTTTGCGGACCACCTCAAGTTCCGGGATTTTCCGCACAAACCGCACGAAATCCCCGGTATAGGCATCGCCTTCAAGATCTTCATGGCCTGTATAGCGAAGGGTGTAGGTGTATGCTTCGGCGGCCTTCTGCAGGGCCACCTCGTACTGGAGGTCTTTATCGGTGTACACTCCAAAGCGGGTGTCCTCCCGGAAGACCACTTGAGTCTTTGCCGTGATCCCCCCAAGGTCATAAGACGTCACCCAGGTGGCCGAAAGGGCGCTGCCCTCCTGGGGAGAGCTCCTGGTATAGTTTGCGGTGAGCTTGCTCTGGAGCTTCTTCTCTGTATAGGTGAGAAGCGCCTGAGCCGAGAGGGCTGCGTCATTCTCCCCTACCGTCTGGGCGTACGAGAAGTTCGAGGAGAGGTCCAGGGTCTTGCCGAACCTCCGGGAGTACTCACCTTTTGCCGTAACCTTTGGGGCGGCACCTTTCCGGTCGAGGTACTCGACGCTGATTTTCCCCTTCTCGTTCCTCTTCTCATTATCAATGTAGTGCGTGATGCTCAGCTTCCACCCGATTTTCTCCCAGAAGCTTAGCTCCACCGTGCCAAAGGAGGTGTCATTCGGAAAGTAGTTGTGGTAGTAGGTCAGGTAGTACCCGGTTGCACGGGAATACCCCACCATGGGGAGGAGAGGGAGCTGTTCTTTCTGGTTGAGGAAGAAGGCATAGGATGGAAGAGAAAAGAGTCTTCGGCCGAAATCGAAGTAGGAGAGATGGTAGAGGACCACCTTCTTGTTCGGGTAAATCACGATGCGCCTGGCCTCGATGAAGTAGTGGGGTTCGGGAAGATCACAGCTTGTGAGCCTCGCCCCCTCAATGGTCATGGTACCATCCTTTTCTTCGACCGCCTCTCCCCGGAAGAAGAGCTTGCCCTCAATGCCCTTTCCGGTGATTTCCGAAGAGACCTTTTTCGAGCGCCACCAGTCCTCTTTCCAGCTGTAGACCACCTCTTCGGCGGTGAACCCCTCGTCCTTTCGCGTCACCCGAACATTCCCCCGGGCTTCAAGCCGCTCATCTCTCAAAAACACCCGGATTTCGGAGGCCGTGAGGGTGACGTCTTCGTAGGTGAGCTTCCCCGAAACGACCAGGACCTCTTCATCCTTGAGAAAGTACACGAGGCGCTCACCCTCAAGCTCTATGGCCTTCTCGCTTGAAGAGGCAAAGCGGCACAGCGCAAGAATCCCCAGGACGGTAACGGCAATCCCAGACCACCTGGTGAGGCTCATTCCTTCTCCCTGATAACGAATTTTGCCCGGGTGATGCCCGAAGCCTCAAGCTTCTCGGTATCCAGAAAGTATACTGCCTGAGCCACCTGGATTTCCCGCTCTTTCTCGGTAATGACGACATTCCCCTCAAGGACCATCCGCTCTTCCTCGCCCCTTGCCTCGTCCCTGGGGAAGTAGTGCGCCCGGTCCGCCCGAAGGAGCACCTCCTTCCAGGCAATCTCCACCCCTCCTTCGCTCCAGGCCTCCTCATTCTTCCCGTTGTAGGAGAGGGTTTCGGCTTTCCAGAGAATCACCGAGGTCTCCCCCTCGCTTTCCCGTTCCTTCCGGAGCTCCACACCCCCCTGGAAGGTGTAGAATTCACGGTCGAAGTCCCCTTCCATGGTGAGGGCGCGGATTTCCGTCTTCCCCCGGGTGACCCGTACCCCTCCCTGGAACGACCCCCGGTTCTCCCTGAGGCTAAAAGAGAGCTCCCCACACTCGATGCGGTTCTCCCCCTGGATGACGACCACGTTCCCCGAGGCATTGAACACCTCGTTCTTCGAGTCGTAGGTGATTTTTTCGGCTTTTTCCAGGATGACCTCTTTTGTTTCAGGCGATTTCTCCTCGCCGAAGGCCCACACCGGAGAAAGAAAAAGCACCAGAAGACAAAGCAGGACTTTTTTCATGCCTATCCCTTCCTCGCCGCCAGAGCTTCCTCTATTATATCAGAGGAAGGAGGGAGCACAATGGAGGAGAGGATTGGGGCAATCCTTCATCGCTTGAAAGAACGGTTTCCCGACGCACGCCTACTCCTTGAGTTCCGCAACCCCTTTGAACTCCTCATCGCCACAATCCTTGCTGCCCAGGCAAGGGATGAGAAGGTCAACGAGGTGACCCGGAAACTCTTTTCTGCCTTTCCCACACCCCGGGACCTTGCCGAAGCGCCTGAGGAAGAGGTGGCGAAATTCGTGCAACCGCTCAACTATGCGCGGAAAAAAGCTGCCTTCATTAAGAAGGTGAGCCAGGCCCTCGTTGCGCGCTTCGGTGGGGAGATTCCTGCGTCTTTGGAGGAGCTCGTGCAGCTCCCGGGAGTGGGACGGAAAACGGCAAATGTTGTCCTCGCCAATGCCTTCGGCATCCCCGCCATCCCTGTGGACACCCACGTGGGAAGAGTCGCGCAGCGCATCGGCCTCACCAGGGCCCAGAACCCCGACCGCATTGAGGAGGACCTCAGAACGCTTATCCCCCAGAATCAGTGGATCCGGGCATCACACCTTCTGGGGTTTTTGGGACGATTCATCTGCCAGGCCAAAAGACCAGACTGCCGCACCTGCCCCATCACTGACCTTTGCGCGTATCCGGAGAAAACCCTCTGATCTGCCCAACCCAGAACTTTGCCTGGAATGTCACCGGTCCTTTCACCGAGCTCTGGAAGGAGGAGGTGTCCTCGTCCTCTTTTTCTGTCTCCTCGACGAACTTCCCTTCAAAGTCCACGTCAAGGAAACA
>APKF01000161.1 GCA_000353875.1 Candidatus Caldatribacterium californiense OP9-cSCG
GTACACCGTGGACTCCACCTCAAGGGAGTTCAGGCGGCGGCAGGAAAGGAGCAGCACCCCATCCTCAGGGTAACGGTTGGCGAAAAGACGGAACTCCTGGTCCCTGAAAAAGCCGATGACCTCCACAAAGGGGAAACCAAACCCCACCTCCACGAAGTGGTCCTTGAGGGAAACCTCAGGAGTCTCCTCCCGCCACAGCCGCAGAAGCTCCTCCCATTCCTCGTCCCGGACCTTCACACCCCGTCCCACCGGACCCCACGAAGAAGGAACGGTCCTCAGAGAAGTACATGGCGAGCGTCAGGTGCTTGAAGCCCTCCTGCATGAAACATTTGGGGAAAATCCGCTTCCGGGTGAGATCGAACTCCATTTCGATTTCAAAACCCCGCTCCTGGGCCCCCCGCAGGGTCAGGACGATGATCCCATCCCGGTCAGAGTGGAAGTGGATGATTCTCCTTCCCCGTGTCTCCCGCCGCAGGACCGTCACCGGCCCCTCCTGGTACCCAAAAAGCGTCGCGTCCCGGATCTGTGGGGTGAAGGGAGCCCGGACGGCATAGGTAGGGGTGCGACCAAGAAGGTGGGCTTTGTTTTTTGGCCTCAAGGAAAAAGAGG
>APKF01000162.1 GCA_000353875.1 Candidatus Caldatribacterium californiense OP9-cSCG
CAAGAGGACCTTCCTTCTGGAAGACCGGAAGGCGAAAAGGGCGAAGGTACAGCGTGGTTTCCACCTCTTCCTGAGCTTCCCAGAGGACCACCAGGTAATGCCCATCCTCGCCAAAGAAGTGCTCGACCTTCGTGAAAAGACGCAGAGGATCCAGAGACAGGACCGCGTTCTTTTTTGCCACCTCTTTAAGGGGCGGGAAATGCACAAGGCTCTTCCCCTTTCGCCAGTGCTTGAGGAGATCTTCCCTCCAGGCCTTGAGCACCTCTTCGCTCAGATTTTCTTCAGCTCCAGGCACAGCAAGGGCCCGCCTCTTGCATATCGCAAGGAGCGTGCTTGCATCGCCAACCACACCCACATCGTGGTGCTTCTCCTCACCCACCTCGACAAAGGCCAACGCCACGAGGTCATGCTCAACGTAAACTTCAAGGAAATACCGCTCTCCAGAGGGAACCCGGGCGACAAACATTCCATCGTCGTTGGTGACAGCCTGGGTGACCGGTACCCCGCTTTCGGCAAGGACCACAAGGACCCTTGCCCCCGAAAGTGGAATACTCGGAGCTTCCTCTTCGCCTGAGACGGTGTACTCCCAGAACCCTACTTCATTGAACGGCGTATCCGCAGGAAGGTTCACCACACCCTGAAGAAAGGTCACGAAACTCCACTCCTCTTGTTTTTCATTTCGTACATCCTCCGGTCAATCTCCTGGAAGAGCTCCGAAACGTTCTTCTGGCCGTCCCAGAGACACACCCGTAGGAATCCGGACCGAAAGGCTCACCCATCACT
>APKF01000163.1 GCA_000353875.1 Candidatus Caldatribacterium californiense OP9-cSCG
ACCGGTCCCGATGGACCCTACATGGAGAAGCTGGTGAACAAGTTCAACGAAGAGCATCAGGGCAAAATTCAGGTTGTCTTCCAAGTTGTCCCCGGAGGTATTGAATTTAACACCAACCTTGCTCTTGCGATAAGCAGCAAAACCGCTCCTGAAGTGGTCGCTATCCGTCGAGTTGATTTGGTGCGCTTCATTACCTCCATGCGCTCGTTCACCAAAGAAGAGTTAAGTAAGTACGGCATTGACCTGGCAGACTTTGTTCCTGGGCCACTGCAGGGGGTCTTGATCGATGACAATACCGTCTGCGGCTTACCTCTTGATGCCTTCTGTCTGGGCTTTTACTACAATGCGGACCACTTTATGGCAGCAGGCCTGGATCCTAACAATCCCCCAGCCAATCGGGAAAGCTTCATCGATGCTGCTCAGAAGCTCACCAAAGACCTTAATGGTGATGGAACCATCGATCAGTGGGGCTGGTTCTCTTTCGGTGGGTACACACTTCGATACGTATGGCAGTGGTACACATTGCTTTTCCAAAACAGGGGACAGATTCTCACTGAGGACGGGAAAAAGGCGGCTTTTAACAACGAGGCAGGAATAGACGCCCTGGCATTCTACGTGGATCTTATCCATAAATACGGGGTTGCTCCGAAAGAACCCTCCGATCCTGAGCCGGCCTTTGCTTCGGGAGTCCTTTCCATGCACTTTAATGGACCATGGATGCTGAACCTCTTTAAGCAGCAAGGAGTGAACTTTAAGGTCGCTCCGATTCCTGTTCTTGGTCAGGTTCCCGGGGTGTGGGGCTCTTCGCACATTCTTGCCATTCCTGCGGTTGCTGTGGAAGACCCTGCAAAGCTCGAAGCGGCGGTCACTTTTGTGAAATGGTTGAGCGAGCACTCTATGGAGTGGGCGGCAGCTGGTCAGATTCCGGCACGGTTGTCCATCCTTAACAACCCTCGGTTCAAAGAGGCCCTTCCTGAGCAGTACGTGTTCTCTACTCAACTTCCGTACTTCCAGTCCCCCCCAGATATTGTAGCTCTCGCAGAGATAGAAACAGAGCTCATTTCCTGTATGGAAAGCGCTTTCCTTGGGCAGAAGACTCCGGCAGAGGCTATCGCAGAAGCAGCAGCGGCGGTTGACGAGATTTTGGCCGAGCAAGAGTAAAAAACAAAAAGGAGGAGTGGGGTATGAGGAGAATTTCTGGATGGTTGGTTCGCAGGCGTCGCGAGGGAGGTCCAATAGCCCCATTCCTCCTGCCTTATTTGAGCTTTTTCTCTGTGTTTATCGCTGCGCCCTTGATTATGGGCTTTCTTCTCTCCTTCTACAAATGGGACCTTCTTAGTGCTCCGAAATTTCTGGGTTTCGGAAACTACCTGTACCTCCTTTTCAGGGACTCGAAGTTCTGGACCGCGGTAAGGAACACCTTTGTCTTTGCAGGCATCAGCACTCCCCTGCTTCTTGTGGTTCCCCTTCTTTTTGCCATTGCCCTGAATCGGGATTTTCGGGGGCGCCTCTGGGCCATGATTGGGCTCATTGCTCCCTCCTTTTTCCCTTCTGCGGCGGTTCTCCTTGTTTGGTCTTGGATGCTTGATGTTAAGGTGGGTATAATCAATTACTATTTCCAGAGATGGGGATTACAGCCCCCTGCCTGGCTTTCAGACCCTACCACTACTTGGCTTATCATTATCGGCGTTACGCTTTGGTGGTCTTCAGGATTCAATACTATCCTCTATTTGAGCGCTTTGCAGAAAATCCCCAAGGAGCAGTACGAAGCGGCGGCTCTTGACGGGGCAGGGTCATGGGCTCAGTTTTGGCACGTCACTATTCCCTGGCTTCGTAATGTCATGGTTTTCATTTCGACCATGCAGGTTCTCTCAAGTTTCATGATTTTCGACCAGATTTACATACTCACCGGTGGTGGACCCTATGGGCAGACGAGAACCGTCGTGTACTATCTTTACGAGACCGGTTTTCAGCGCTTTCAGATGGGACGTGCTTCGGCAATGAGTTGGTTGCTTTTCGGATTCATCGCTGTGTTTGCTATTGCTCAGCTTGAGGTAATGGCAAAGCGAGTGAGGGCGGCCGAGTGATGACGTTGGCATTGAGGGGAAAAGCAAGGAGACGGATGAGTTCGTTTCTGTACTCGTTATTTATGTGTATTTTAGCTCTCTTTTGGTTTCTACCGATTCTCTGGATGTTCTCGACTTCTTTTAAGCCAAACCAAATGGCAGCGAGTTACCCTATTCGGTGGATACCAAGCCCCTGGACGTGGGAAAACTACGTAACAGTCGTCAAGGTTGGCCGGGGTATAGATATTCCAAAGGCTTTTTCAAACAGTGTTATTGTATCGACTCTCGTGGCGATTGGAGTACTTCTTACGGCTACCCCGGCAGCTTACATTTTTGCTCGGGTGAAATTTCGGGGACGCGATATTCTCTTCTGGGCCATAGTGGCCACTTTAGCTCTCCCGGTGCAGATGTTCTATGTTCCTGTGTACATCATTGTTGATCGCATGGGGCTTTTGGATACCCTGCCAGCACTCATCCTGCCACCTATAAGTCCAGCCCTTGGGGTTTTTCTTTTACGGCAGTTTATGCTCTCTATTCCTGGAGAGCTTGAGGATGCCGCGCGGATTGACGGGTGTTCTCGCCTGCGTTTTCTCGTATCCATTGCTGTTCCCTTGGTAAAACCAGCTCTGGTTTCCCTTGGGCTCATTACCTTTCTCTCAAGCTGGAACAACCTCATGTGGCCACTTCTTGTCATTCGGACGCCCTCGAAAATGACCTTGCCGCTTGCTCTGGCTAGATTCCAGGGAACGTATCACTTTGTCTTCGAGGCGGGAACCATAATGGCGGGGGTAACCTTTGCCATTATGCCAGTCATTGTGCTTTTTGCTTTCCTCCACACCTGGATTATCCGGGGTGTTTCGCTTAGTATCGAGAAATAAAAAATAGTGTGCCAAAGGAGGTGATGCAAGGATCTCACAAAGTCGTGTTTGTAGATGTGCTGGTGGTACCGAAGGAAAACGAAGGGAGGAGAGGAAATGAAGCAGGTTATCCTTAGTCTTTTGGCAGTGTTCCTGGTTGTGTCGGTCGCTTTTGCGGCAGACGACATCTATCCGGAATACAAGGGAGAGCCGGTAACGCTGACCATGTGGGCCTGGACGAGCAACGAGGATTACTCTATCCGTGAATTTGAAAAGGTCTATCCCAACATTAAGGTCCAGTGGGAGAACTTTGGTGTCCATTACACGAAGGCACAAACCGCTATTGCTGCCGGAGAAGGACTTCCCGATGTGCTCATGATTGAGTACACTTTTGCTCCGGAGTTCATGGAACTTGGGGCTTTTGTCCCCATCAATCAGTGGCTTCCGGAGGAGAAGTTCGTCAAGCTCTTTGGAGAACCGGCCCTGAACTGGTGCGCTCTGGACGGCAAAATTTACGGAACACCCCAGGACAGTGGGGCCATAGCGCTTTTCTATCGGAAGGACATTTTCGAGAAGTATGGGCTCACCGTTCCACAGACCTGGACCGAGTTTGCCGAGCAGGCGAGGAAGCTCCGGCAGGCAGATCCAAACCTCAACTTCGCCACGGTGCCCCTTGGCTGGGCTTTGTGGTGGATTGGTCAGATCTGGGAGGCTGGAGGGAAGGTATTCGACTACAAGGACGGGAAGTGGTACATCGACTTCACCAACCCTGTTGCCGAAAAGGTCTTTAACTTCTGGGGTGAGCTTATCGACGAAGGAACCATCAAGATTGAACAGTGGTGGTCTCCGGACTGGTATAACTCTCTCAACGTAGGAAAAACGGCAGCAGTGATTATCGGATGTTGGTTCGCTGAATGGCTCCGGTACAATGCTCCTGAGTCCGAGGGGCTCTGGAGAGTGACCATACCACCCCAGTGGGACCCCGCGAATCCCCATAATGGCATGATTGGAGGCTCGGGATTCTACGTTACCACCCACTCCAAGAATCCCGAGGCTGCGGCAATTTTCGTTATGTGGCTGAATTCCCACCCCGAATCCCTGAAGTGTCTCCACAAATACAGCAATCTCCCCGTCATGGTTTCGACCCGGTATGCAGAGGTGCTCGATGAAGTTGCCGGCCCGGACAAGTTCTTCGGAGGCCAGAACATCGTTGAAACTCTCTGGGAAGCCCACAAGCTTGTTGATACCGCTTATGTTGCTCTGCCCATCCAGACGAACGTCGATCAGGCTCTTGGACTGCTTTTGCAGGATTACGTTGACGGGAAGATCAAGAAGTTTGCGGATATCCTCCCGATGTGGGAAGAGGCAGTGGTCAAGGCAATGAAAGAATTTGGGTACGACAACGTCGTGGTGGGAGAGCTGCCCTGAATCTCCGCCGAGTCCCCGGGGGAGGGTGGTACCCTCCCCCGCTTTTGAAGGAGTGAAACCCTGAATGATTCGCACACGCAGAGGCCGTTCGGTCTTTAAGGCCTATCTTTTCCTCGCCCCCTTCCTTGTGCTTTTTGTCTTTGTTGTGGTGTACCCCATTATCTTTGGGGTCAGGCTCTCGCTTTACGGGCAAAGGGGGGCACGAATGTGGTACGTCGGTTTTTCCAATTACCGGACCATCCTGGGAGACCCGAGGTTCTGGGAAGCTTTTAAGATCCCCCTTTTCCTCCTCCTTGTTCAGGTACCGCTTATGATTTTCCTCGCCATCCTCATCGCCTTTGTATACGAACGGATGCCCCGGGGGAGAGCAGCCTTTTACCGTTTCATCCACTATCTCCCCTATACGATTCCTGCTATTGTGGCCGGGATTGTGTGGTCGTACATTTTCTCGGACTCCATGTCACCGCTTCGTCCCCTCCTGGACCTTCTCGGATTTGTGGGGGTGCGCATCCTCAACCGAGAACACGTCCCCCTTGTTCTTCTCGTAATCATCTTCTGGGAATTTACCGGCTACACGGCGTTCGTCGTTTTCTCAGCGCTTCTTGCCGTTCCCCGGGAGTACGCCGAGCAAGCACAGATTGACGGAGCCACGTTTTGGCAGACGGCCTTCTTTATCAAGCTCCCCCTTGTGCGGGGAGTTATCACTATGCTCTTCATCTTCAACGCCATAGGAGCGCTTCAGGTCTTCAACGAACCGTGGATGCTCGGAGCGCTTGTTGTTCTGCCTCCAAACTACACACCGGCAATGTACATCTACAACTCTGCTTTTGCTTACGGGAGGTTCACCTACGCCACAGCCATGGGCCTTGTGCTCGCCTGCATCACCTTTCTCATTTCCCTTTACGTGTTGCGAATGGCCTCGAGGCAATTGCTCGCTCGGGGATGGTAAAGCTTGGGGGTGATTGTTATGCGCAGGAGTGTTTCCTCAGAGGTGGCGATGGTTCTGGCCTCCCTCTATTTTATCTTCCCCTTCTACTGGCTTGTGGTGAGCATCACCAAGAATACCAGCCAGCTTTTTCAGAAATCCATTGCGCCCGGTGTCCCCAATTACTTTCTCGAGAACGTGCGAATGGTTCTGGGATACGAGAATGGGGTCTTTTACCACTGGCTAAGGAATTCCTTTTTCTACGCCACCGCCGGCGCTCTGGTCGGGGTTTTTATCGCTGCCCTTGCGGGGTTTGCTTTCCGGCGGTATGAATTCTACGGCAAAAGACTTCTTTTCCTCCTTATCTTGGGTTTTGCTATGGTCCCGGGATATGCAACGACCCTGCCCCTTTTCATGATTTTCAAGAGCCTCAGGTTCATCGATACCCCCTGGGCCATTCTCTTTCCGTCTTTTGTCAACGTCTTTGGGGTGTACCTGATGGTTACGTACTGGAACCAGGTGCCTCAGGAGCTTTTCGACGCCGCAGAGATCGATGGCGCAAGCGACTTCCTGGTGTTCTTCCGTATCGGCTTTCCGGGTATCGCCACGGGCTTTGTCACCCTTGCTCTCCTTGCTTTTGTGGGTGTCTGGAACAACTTCTTCCTGCCCCTGGTCATGCTCAATTCTCGGGCAAGGATGCCCTTAATCCTCGGCATTACAACCATCACCGACCCCCAGGGGTTCCCCGTGTACAACCTGACCCTGACGGCGAGTTTCTTCACCATTCTGCCTCTTCTTGTGATTTTCGTGGTGTTCCAGAGGTTCTTCCGGCCCCAGCTCTATGCCGGTTTGCACTGAGGGGGGGTGGTCTGGACGAGTTTCTGGCAGCGGTGCCTGAGGTGCTCTGTGCTGTGGCTTTTTCTCGGGGGGGCGGTTGCCCTTGCCTTGCCTGAGGAAACCCCTGTTGACCTTTCGCCATTCCAGGAAGCCATTGAGCAGTTTCGCAAGCTCCCGGTGCGCATTGAGGTTGTGGACGAAAATGGGCAGAAGCTGGAAGGCGTGGAAGTTTTTTGTGAGCAGGTATCCCATGAGTTCCTCTTTGGCAACGCTCCGGAGTACCTCATTTTCGCCTTTGCTCCCGGAGCCTATTCCCGTGGCGGGCGGTTTGGGGCGCAACCTTTGCCCCCGGAAAAGATTGCAGAATACCAGCGCCTGTACCTTGAACTCTTCAACTTTGCCACGCTTCCTGCCTTTTACTGGAAAGACTACGAACCCGAGCCCGGTCGGTTCCCTCTGAAAGCGGCGGCATACCGTATCGCCAGGTGGCTGCAGGACCACGGGGTTCCTGTGAAGGGGCACACCCTGGTGTGGGGAAATCCTCCGGGTGTTGGAGTTCCTTCCTGGGTGTGGATGAAGGGACGTGCTGGTCACTGGGAAGAAGTAAGGGAAGCGCTTTTTGGGCGCATACGCCGGGAGGTTCAGGATTTCAAGGGTCTTGTGCACCTGTGGGATGTGGTGAACGAGCCTGTTGTCCAGCCCTGGTTTGAAGGTCTGGGTCCTGAGTACATTGCTGAGGCCTTCAGGGCGGTCAAGGAAATCGACCCCCAGGCCGTCCTTGTGACTCAATGAATTCGGGATGTTGCTTGATGGAAACATACGAAAGCGGTTTATGGAAAAGGCCCGAAAGCTCATTGAAGCCGGTGTCCCTGTGGACGTCATCGGCGTTAGAAGCACACCTTTTTTACCGCCGAGGATATCAAAAGACACCTGGAGTCGCTTGAGGACATTCGCTCTGCTCTGGATGAACTTGCCACTCTGGGAAAGCCCATTCACATTACAGAGTTCCAGATTCCTCTGCCCGCGGTGGTGAGTGCTTTCGGGGTTTCGCCGGGGGAAGCTGAGATGCTTCAGGCGGAACTTCTGAAAATCTTCTACACGGTCTTTTTCAGCCATCCTGCGGTTTCGGCCATAACCTACTGGAATTTCTATCGAGCCTGGCAGCCGGGGAGCGGCTTCCTGAGAGACGATTTCACGGTAAAGCCCATGTTATTTCGTCTTGAAGGACCTCATCCACCGGGAGTGGAAAACGAGAGTCCGTCTTCGCACCGATGCGAACGGAGCAGTAGCATTTCGCGGGTTTCCTGGGAATTACCGGGTTCTCACTACGGCTCCCTCGGGAGAAGAAGAACACGTTCTTTCTGTGAGAAGCGGCGCTTCGAATGCCTTTGTGCTTCAAGTGGGAGGGAAGAAAAAGTGAAGAAACGCCTTTTCCTGGCCGTCGTGCTCTTTGTTCTTTTTTTCTTCCTCCCCTTACTCTTGCCTCGGAGTACCACCTTGTTATCGATACCTCGAAGAAGGGTCCCGAGATTCCCCGAACGCTCTATGGCATCTTCTTTGAGGACATCAACCATGCTGCCGATGGGGGGATATACGCGGAGCTTGTGCGAAATCGCTCCTTCGAGCACCGGAACCCTTCCAGGGCTGGATGTTCTCTGGGGATGAGGGTGTGCGCTTTGGCATTGAAGACGATACTTCTTTGGCACCGCAGAACCCCCACTATCTCCAGGTTGTGTTTCCTCCCTCGGGAGGCAGGGGCAGGGTGGTCAACGAGGGGTACGATGGGATCCCACTTGAAGCGGGGAAGACGTACCGTTTTTCCCTCTTTGCCCGGATGGAAGGACAATCTCCGGGAATCGTGCGGGTGAGCCTTGAAGATATGGCAGGGAAAAAGTGCGCCGAGGGGGAAATTCCTGTTCTTGCTCCGGAGTGGAAAGAATACACCCTCAGGCTCTCTCCCCGGGAGAGCTGTCCTTCAGCTCGTCTTGTTCTGCATGTGGAAGGCCAAGGAGCCATGGCCCTCGACATGGTCTCCTTCTTCCCCGAAGATACCTGGAAAGGCAGGGTCAACGGCTGGCGCCGGGACCTTGTGGAAATGCTTGCGGCACTTCGACCGGGGTTCCTCCGCTTTCCCGGGGGGTGCATTGTGGAGGGGTATCGCCTCGAGAATGCCTACCGCTGGAAGAAGACTGTTGGTCCTGTGGCGGAGCGACCGACCCAGTGGAATCTCTGGGGGTACCATCAGTCTTTCGGTCTGGGGTTTTTCGTAGTACTTTCTCCTTGTCTGAGGACCTTGGGGCGAGAACCTGTACCGATTCTCAACGCGGGGA
>APKF01000164.1 GCA_000353875.1 Candidatus Caldatribacterium californiense OP9-cSCG
GGACCCGACGGGGTTGACATCGTCGATGAGCACATGTACATCGCCTCCCCTAGGTGGTTTCGTGGCCAATCGCCAGCCGGTACGATCGCCTATGACCGACGAACGGGCCGAAAGTCATGGTTGGGGAGTACGCAGCCCACACCCTGGGGCGGAGGAATACCCTCGAGGCGGCTTTAGCCGAGGCAGCGTTCATGACCGGGATTGAACGCAACGCCGACGTCGTCATCATGGCTTCCTATGCTCCCCTTTTCAACCGGGCAGGGTGGTCGCAGTGGGTTCCGGATCTCATCTGGTTCGATAACCTTCGGGTCTTTGGAACCCCAAGCTACTACGTCCAGTACCTTTTCAGCACGAACCTCGGGGATTTCGTCCTTTCCTCCACTCTTGAGTGTTCCAAAGAAGAGGATTTTCCGCCCATCCGGGGTTCTGTGGGTTTGGGGAGCTGGGGGACCCAGGTGGCCTTTGACTTCGTGCGGGTTCTCGATCCCCAGGGGAATGTGCTTTTCGAAGAGGGCTTTGAGGGGGGACGGAGATGGAGGTGGTATCGAGGTGTCTGGGAAGCACGGGGTGGGCTTTTGCGACAGCGAAGCTTTGGTGAAGACTGTCGGGTTTATCTCGGGGAGAAGCCCTGGGGTGACTGCATCATTGAGGTTTTGGCAAAGAAAATCGGCGGCGGTGAGGGATTCCTTATTTTCTTTGGGGTTCAGGATGACTTCAACTACTACCTCTGGAACGTTGGGGGCTTCGGCAACACGGTTTCCGTAGTCGAGAAGGCCATTGCAGGACAAAAAATCGCCCTCAGCAAAAGCGTTCCCCTGACGATTGAAAACGATCGCTTCTACCATCTGCGAATCGAGGTTTCAGGGCGAAGGATCCGCTGCTTTCTTGATGGCACCCTCATTCACGAGGTTGAGGACACAACGGGTCTCAGGCCCCTGTACCATGTGGCGAGTTTCGACAGGGATTCAGGAGACATCATCGTCAAGGTGGTCAATCCTTTCCCCGAGGAGAAAAAAACCGTGGTTGCTATTTCTGGTGAGGTGGAGCTGACCGGGAAAGGAAAGGCCCTGGTGCTTGCGGGAGATCCCAGAGATGAAAATAGCTTCCTGAACCCTTTCAACGTCGTTCCCTGTGAGATGCCTCTTTCCGGTCTTTCCCACTCTTTTTCCCATGTTTTCCCACCTTTTTCGGTCACCATCCTGAGGATTGAAACCCTTGAAGGGAGGAAAGACGATGAACGCTCACGTGAAAGTCTGGGGAGTGAAAACCGGAACCATTAGTCCACTCATTTACGGGCATTTCATCGAACATCTCGGCCGGTGTATCTACGGTGGAGTGTTCGACGAAGGCTCACCTCTTGCAGACTCTTCGGGGTTCCGCAAAGACGTTCTTGAGGCGGTACGGCGTATCAAATGTCCTGTACTCCGCTGGCCCGGGGGGGAATTTTGCTTCCTCGTACCACTGGGAAGACGGTATCGGTCCCAGGGAAAGACGACCAAAGCTCATCAACTACGTCTGGGGAGGGATTGAGACCAATCGCTTCGGGACGGATGAATTCATAGAGTACTGTCGAAGGGTTGGGGCCGAGCCGTACCTTGCGGTGAGCCTTGGGACCGGGACTCTGGATGAAGC
>APKF01000165.1 GCA_000353875.1 Candidatus Caldatribacterium californiense OP9-cSCG
CGACGTCGTGGGCATGGCTAACCTCGCCCAGATGGTGAACGCCCTGGGGATGATCAAGACCCAGAAAGACGCTATGGTCCTCACCCCCATCTACCACGTCTTTGACCTCTTCGTGAACCACACGGGAACTGTGCGGCTTGGGTGCGAGGTCCTGGCGGACTCCTACGCCATCCGGGCAAAGAGCTTCCTCAAGGGTCGGAGCTCTTTTGCTCTGGAGCGGGTCCCCTACTTTGATGCCTCGGCAACGTATGATCCCTCCCGGAATGTCCTCTCGCTGGCCATGGTGAATTTCCACAGAGACGAATCCTGTGAGGTTGTGGTGGACCTCTCCGATGTTCCCGTGGGAAAAGAGGGACGGCTTTTTGAGCTGACCGCTCCGGATGTTCTTGCCGGGAATGATTTTGCCTCTCCAGACCGGGTGGTTCCGACATCCCGCACTGCTGCCCTCTCGGAAGGCTCGTACTCCCTTCCTCCCCATACCCTGTGGGTGCTTGAGATTCCCCTTGAGAAGGCTCTGCAAGGAACTGTCTGAAGACCTCTGGATGCCCTGTGCCGGCTTCTGAAGCCGGCACAGGGTGTTTCCCGGGAAACCCACCGGAAATGGCAAACGATGCAACGTTTTTCTTTCAGCACATCTGGTATGAATTGCGCCGGTAATAGAAAGTTTTTCGTAACAGGTATACAATATGCAAGAAGATCAGAAG
>APKF01000166.1 GCA_000353875.1 Candidatus Caldatribacterium californiense OP9-cSCG
GGAGAAGGCGGAAAAAGAAGCTCTCCCTCGGCATCGATGCCCATTTGCTTGAGCTCGAAAAGGTAGAAGGCCAGCTGCATCCTTGCCGCCTCAAGGGCACGGGAGCTCTTCTTAACCTCGGCCACCACGAAATTCTTCCCTGCGCGGCGAATAAGATCCAGAGTCAAGTGTTCAAAACGGACCTCTTTGTGCTCACGGGCATAAGTTTGACTCTGTATGAGCCTCCCAACCTGAAGAAGCTCATGGCTTTCGTCAGGGCATATCTGGCGGGACATGAGCCAGACTTGCCGGGGGCAGATGGAAAAAGCCTGAACATAGCTTCCGAGGACCTTCCAGGAAGGCCGAGCTTCAAAATGGGCTTTGGTGGCTTCCAGACTACTCTCGATCAAACGACCATAACCCCTTCTTCTACTCGCTTAAAGCCTGTTTCCGGATCGTAAAGCTCGCCCACAAGATAGGACGGTATATAAGGCAGGGATTTTGAGGTGTCGACCTTGCCAACCAGAAGCTTAGCAGGTACCGAGAGGATATAGCGGCTGAAGTCACGCTTGATCCGGTAAAAGGCCTCCCAGCGCGAGCGGCGGTCGGGCGCGTTTACCACTTCCCGCTGGTAGGTCTCCCATACTTCCTCGGCTTTGGGGTCAAGGGCCACGAAGACCTCAACGTGGTTGGGAAGATCTTTGACGAGCTGAAAGCTCGCTACGCTTTTCTCTCCTCCATCCCCCTTGAACCGCAATTCCTTCATGGCTTTCAAAATTGCGTCGCTTGCGCTCAGATCTTTTCGGGCCCTGATGAAGGAAAAAAAGTTCTCCACCAGCGAGTGGAATTCTGCTTCCGGGAACTCTAGACGGCTGGAGAAAAACTCCCGAGCGCCCTTTATGTGAATGGCCCCATAGACACGGGTAGCCAAAGAGTGGCCCTGTTCGTCCACCAGGTTGAACAAATAAACGTTTCCTCTATCTTTTTTGAAGTTGCGGTTGCAGCGCCCCGCCACCTGAACCACCGCATCCACAGGTCCTATGTCCCGCCAGGCCACATCAAAATCCAGGTCCACCCCCGCTTCCACCACCTGGGTAGAGACAAGCACCGGTTTTTCTCCCCGCCGCAGGGCCATGCGCAGGGCTTCTATCCGCCTTTCCCGCTCGACTGGCACTATGTTGGTGGAAAGGTAGTACAGGGGAGTCCCTTCTGGCAAGAGTTCCTTCAGACAGTGGTAGAAGTCCACAGAGCTCCGGATGGTGTTCAGCACCACCAGGTGTGACTGGCTTGGGTCAAAACGCCAGGCGAAAAGCTCGGCCGCTTCTTGCACACGGTACTGCCCAGGTTCGACCAGCAGGCGGACACGGTCAAGTGTTCTAAAGTAACGCTCAACATCCTTCGGATCTCCTGCAAGTTCCAGGGCTTCCTGGGGCTCAAACCACTCTGGGCGCGTCGCCGTCATGAGGATGAGGCGCAGATCGAGCTCTTCTGCTGCATTCTTTAAGACCTCGGTAACCAGAGGCCAGTATTCTGCAGGTATATTCTGCACTTCATCCATGATGATAATGGCCCGGCCCAGATGGCAGAATTTCTTAAGCATTCGGTTGCGGCAACCGATGAGGGTGTGGAGAAGTTGCACAAAGGTGGTGACCACCACTTCGCTTTGCCAGCTCTCGACAAGGAGCATGGCTTCGTCAAAACGACGGGGATCCTCGTCTTCCAGATCCCTATAGGATATTTCCGCCAGATGATGGTGCTTGAGCAGGTAGGCCGACGGCGCAGCAGCAAAGCCAGGCAGAGTTTCTCCCATAAGCTCATAGAGTACCTGATAGGTCTGGTCGATGATGCTGGTGAAGGGAAGGGCGTAGATGATGCGAGAGGAGAAGCCGAAAGCCTCCTTCAGACGCTGACGCAAGATGAGAGCGGTGTTGAGCACGGCGAGGGTCTTGCCGCTGCCAGTAGGAGCGGTAAGGGTGAAAAAGCGCTGGGAAAGAGGAGCGCAGGCTATTCTTTCGGCAGCATGGCGAAAAATCTCCTCTCGCAGGGCATTAATACCTTGAGTTCCAACCCCGGAAAACTTTCTTTCTTTGTAAAGGCAAATCAGGTCGGAGGGGAGCTCCGGCCTCTTAACTTCGCGCACGCGGGCACTGTGCCACTTGTCGGCATCGATAAGGGCGGAGAAGAGGAGGACCACGTTGAAATAAGGAGAAAGGGAAGGTTCCTGCCTTTCAAACTTGCGCCAGTGCCGGTAGAGGGAAAGATAGACCTCCCGCCAGGAGTCAAGAAACTCTTCTAAGCACCGGCGCCAGTCCTGCGTCAGAAAAGGAGGGGGAGCAAAGCCTCGCCGCGCAAGACGGCGGGCAAGGTGCCGGGCAACAGAAATAAGAGAGGTTCCCACTTTCTCTACGTTTCGCCGGAGATCTTCCACTTGCTTCTCCACTATCTCCAGGCGCCGGTACTTGTCAGGGTCCAGAGAGGATATGTCTTCCATTTCGCGGCGCGACACCAGGTAGCGGTCGAGATTGTCCAGGTCCCGGTGGTGCCAGAGCACAGCCATGAAGGCCGCCAGTTGTTCCAGAGGCTCTGCTCCTTGCCGGGCAACAAGGTAGGCAGCCCAGAGGCCGGAGAGGAAAGCGTGTTCTTTGTAGGGATTGGTCTCACCACTCAAAAGGTAGTCTTGAAAGTAAGAGGTGTACTTGCCAAAGTCATGGGCCAGGCCTACGGTGGCGGCCAGAGGCAAAAGGTTCTGGCAGCGGGGAAGCCGGGCCAAAGAGGTGTAGCTTTCAGCCGCCACCAGGCTCAAGTGGGCACCTAAGCGATAGAGGCGTTCTCTCTCGCGGTGGGCGAAGAAGGCCACAGCTCTCCCTCCATGAAGGCCACCGTTTCCTTCCCAGAAGGAAGAGAAAAGGAGTAGACGGGAACAGAAAGCTCTGCCTGCCAGGGACGAGCCTGCGTTTCATAGATGTAGTTTCCAGGTGGCATAAGTTTCCGCCCCACGCCAAAAGACTGGGGAGCCCGTTCTCGGCCAAGGACCACGTCTCCTCTGAACGCAGGTCGTCGGAGATAGTCGGCCACCAGCACCGAATGGAGCGCAACTTCTCGGCCAGCGGGGATTACCTCGTCCGGTGGTCCATAGTACACCAGGTGGGCTTGAGCGATGAATTCGCTAAGTCCCAGGTAAAGGGGATAGCACGATCTGCCAGCAGCCAGCCTCTCTCCGAGTTCCCGGGTCACGTTTTCGTCGCGGTGAGCGAAATACACCCGGAAGCAAAGAGAGGAGGCCGTGCCACCAGGCAAAAGGAGCTCCAGAGGCACCTGGGTACCCTTCATGACTCCCAGCTTCCTCAACCGGGCAAGGTCTTCCTCTTTGGTGCGGATGTAGTTCACGGTCTGGATGAGCCGCCGGACCGGGACCTTGATGACCACCGCGAAGCGGGCCTCACTAAGCCCCAGCTTCTCGTAATAGCTGTCGCGCTCCCAGCCCAAAATGGCCGCTACCACTCCCATGAGCACAGTACGGGGCGGGAAAGCGTAAGAAAGCGAAGAGGAATTAGTGTAGTATTTGCGGAAATGGGCGAAGGGGCCGATGAGATCAAAGACGGCCACATTGACCACGGCGCTCTACGCTCCTTTGAGAAGTATGACTCGCTCCTTATCCAGAAGCTCTGTCAGCCACTTTCCAAAGTCTTTTGGAGAACCGTCTACCGTGGTCATGAGTTCCCGATCCTGCCAGAAGAAGACCCGATTGATACGATCCCTGACCCCAAGAATCCGGTCTCTGAGTCCCCCGATTTCCAGCCTGACATCCTGGATGGAACGCAGGTCGGTATCACGTTCCAGGCGCAGGTCGTCTCGCATGTCCCCCATGAAGGTGTCGGCATCGGTGAACTCGAAGCGCAGGTAGAGGCGGGGGTACTGGCCAATTTTAGAGCGGGTGGCAAGAAGTGGTATGGCCCTGAGCATGGCCTGATCGAGAAGCTCCAGATCCTGCTCGCTGGTGGCGCCGGCAGAGTTTCCATTCGCCAGCTTAAGCATGGTTTTTACCCTGCGGGCACTGATAATCCCGTGGAAGGCGATGAAGGAGTAGTAGAGCCGGTAATCCTTGCCGAAAGTGCCCTGACGGGCTTCGGCTTCAGAGGCAAACTGAGAGGAGATGGTGCTGGACTCCACAAGCTGCACACGGTTGAGAGAATACCCCCAGTTGAACTGCACCGGACCGGTGAGATTAATGGCCTCTCCCTCGCCCCGCCGATCGCCCTTTACCGGCATGGTAGCCCCAAAAAGGCGAACATCAATGAGTTTTTGCAACAAGATGGGCAAATCCTCCTTCGTCGGCTGCTCCTTTTCTCCCAGAAGGCACCTGAGCCTTTCGGTGGCAGTGACCACTCCTTCTACCTTGGTTACATAAATGGTTTGATCGCCGCCTTTTTCCTGGAAGTACTCGTAGAGGTAGTCGCGGATGTAGCGCTTGAGCCTCACGTCGGAGACCAGGTTGCGTTCCCGGTCGAGATCCATGCGCGGGCGGTTCTCGTCATCAGGATCGCCGTTGGGATTACACATCCTGGCATCATAAAGGTAAAGGATCTCCCCATTCCTCTCAACGATCTTCGAAGTATCGGCCATATTACTCGCCACCCTCCTTTCCTTCCTTTGAAACCGCCATTCTGACACCGTAAGCATAGCCGGAGAGAATGTAGAAGACGTTCTCCTCCGGACCTAAGGGCCATTTGCTGTCACGATAGAGGTCGAGAAGTCTTTTCATCTCTGCGTAAAGGGCTTCGTTGTGCCTTCCAAAGCGGTCGTATTGCCTTAATTTTTCAAAAAGCTGGTTGGCCAGGCTGAGCACCCGGCTCCAGTTCATGCCCTGGCAGTTGATTTTGTCCAGCACCGGTTTACTCTTGTGTCCAGAAGAATACTGGCCTTTCCCCACCTCGTTCAGCAGGTAGCCCATAATGAAAAGAGCTGCCTGTGGCTCAGAATAGCCCATAAACTGCAGGTACTCACGCATCGTTTGATCGACCATGACATCTTGCCCAGTAGACGGCAAATCTCTCACCCCCCTGAGAATACCTTCCTCACGCAAAAGTTTCAGGAAAAAGCCAAATTGCAACAGCTTGGTGGCCAGAGTCCACTCTTCATATCCGGAGTTAACCCTGCGCTGGTTCGTACCCTCAAAGCGACCGGTGAGGTAAAGGTGGACCAGACCCAGAGACTCCTTCACCAGGAAGGAGTACTCGACGGGTTCACCACGCAGCAAACCCCGGTAGAGGTAAAGGAGTTTCTTGTGCTCGGCCCTATCCCGCTCTCGCAAGGGCAGAAAGTAGTAAAGGCGGGTAAGGTCGATCCACCAATCCTTTGCCTCCCCTCCCAGAAGGCGCCTGCCTTCGTAGCTCAACTGGTTTGATCGGCGAAGGAGCCGGGAAATCCGGCTGGGAGTCACGTCTTCTATCAAGCCCAGAATACGGAACTCGCCTTGCATTTTCTGGTAAAAAAGGAAGTTAAGCAATACCTGGTCTTCTACCCCCTCCTCTTCGAAGAGCTCTTCCATGGTGCGCCCGAGCTCTTTTTCCCCTTCTATTAGGGCTGAAAGGTCTGTTAAGGCCCGGGTTTTGCGAGTAAGCCTGCTCAAAAGCTGGAGAAAAGCCTCACGCCAGGTGGGAAAACCGGAAAGAAAGACGAAAGTGGGAAGAAGAAGGAAGCTCAGGGTACCTACCCGCAAATTCAGGTTCTGGGGCAGGTAGCTCTCTACCACCAGGAAAGAGCAGAAACACTCTTTACAGATAAGGAAATTGCGGGCAAAGCCCGATTCGCTGACCCCGGAAGCAAAGCCCACCTTATCGGTGATATAAGGCTTGAAAAACTCCAGGCGCTTGAAAGCCGTAGCACTGACCCTTTCCTTCTCCTTTCCACAGACCATACAGGTCCCCGACGCCAGGTCTTTGTCCTCAAAACCAGCCAGGCGGTAGCGCAGGATTACCTGGTCGTAAGGTTCGGCCTGCACCAGCGGCTCGCCGTTGAAAAGCACGGTCCAGAGACCCACCTGTCTCTTCTTGATCCCAAGTTCCCGTTCCACCAGCCTGACCAGAACGTCTCCCACTTCTCTGGCCCGCTCCCTGGCCTTCTTTTTCCCTCGCTCATCCCCCTCCTTTCCTGCCTTTTCCTCCACCGCTATGCCCAGACGCCCAGGGTCAAGTACCACTTCCCCATCCTTGGAGCGGGAAAAGGCCTTATCGTAGATTATCTTGAGCTTCCGGGCTAGCTCCGAATCCTCTTTTCCCATGCCGCCGAGCTCCCGAAGGAGATTAGGGATGACCTGTCCGGTTAGATAGTGCAATCCATCGGTGGTGAGAAACCTCTGGGGGTTGTTGCCGGAAGCGTTGCCCACGTATCGCCAGCGGATGAGAAATTCCCGTCGTTTTTCTCTATCTCTCGGTATCTCCTCAAGGTCGAAGCGAAGCCGTAATTGACCCTGTTCCTCCTTCCAAAAGTCCAGCTTGACCAGGTACACCCTTTCTTGCGGATTTCTGGAGACATTCTTCGGGTCCTCAACCATCCCTGCAATCAGGTCTTCACCGCCCATCGCCTTTCCCAGAAGCTCTATAGTCTCAAGCAACGCTCTTTCCCCCCTTAACCTTCCTCCACCACTTCACAGCACCCAAACCCCTGAGAGTTCTTGGCTCCCAGGCCCGCATCAAGCGCCACCGTAAGAAGCTCCGGCTTTCCGGTCAGCCGGTACTTTCCCATCCATCCCTTGATGATTGTGCCCTTGTAGCGGACCACTTTCAGGTCCCGCTCTCCAACCTCCACAGGGGTGACGCTGAAGCCGGCAAGGTCTGCCGATTGTCCGAAGACGAGCTGGTACTTTTTGGCCAGGTTCTCTTTGACGAGCTCGGCAAAACGGGGCTCAAAAGGCGAATAGTAGTACGTGAAGGATTTGCCGTTGTTATCGAGAGTACTGTAGACAGTCAGAGGCGAGAGCATGCGCACGGTGATACGGTTTTCCGTGATTTCCGTATCCCGCACCTCGACAGACCCCACGGTGAGCCTGTTCTTCCCCAGATGCACTTGCCCCTGCCGCAAAAACCCTTTCGCCATCTCTTCCACCACCGCAAGGAGAGGCGAGCAGATGACCAGCCGACAAGGAGGAGTGAAGGCGATTTCCCCTTTCTCCCCAAGAACCCTGAATTTCCCCATGAGGCGCGAGAAGGCGAAAAGCTTGAAGCGCCGCTTGCCGAAAGCAAAACCCTGATCGTGCAGGAGGTCCCTGAGAGCTGGCTGCTCTATCTGGTGGTAGATGACCGCCTGAAGGAGGTGGTTGTGCTCAAACGGTAGGACGATTTCTCTGCTTGCGGTAAACTCGATAAGAAGCTGCATCTTGCGCCATCCTCCGGTACGCTCCCCAAAAAGGAAGTCCCATATCCGTTCCCCTTACGGCAAGCTCTCCTTTCACAACCGCTCGAACACAAAACCAAAAACTTCCACTCCCATTGTACCCGAAGCCAGTGACATTACGTGTCAGTCTGTGTACTGTGAGAGGGCTTTTCGGAGCTCTTCTTTCACCCCCTCACGAAGGAAAGGAGGACTCACGATTTCTGCATGACTCCCATACCCGATAATCCACCTTGTGATCTCCTCGGGATTTGCCTCCACCTCAAAGAGTAGTCCTCCATCGTCAAGCTCGGTTATCTTCTGGGTGGAATGCCAGATACGTTCTCGAATCCAGCGGGCCTGATACGAGTCAAAGCGCACCACGATCTTACAGGTTTCTCCACGGAACATGCGGAAAGCCCGGGAGAGGTACTCCTGGGGGTCGAAATCCGCAGGAATATCGAACTCCTCTTCCGGGAGCACCGTGACACCCATTATCCGGTCCAGAGCAAAATCCCGAATCTCTTTTCGTAAAAGGCAAAAGCCACAGAGGTACCAGACACCCTCGAAGTTGTAGAGGTGGTACGGCTCGACCTCACGGGTTGTTACTTCCCCTGAAGAAAGAGACCGGTACGTGAGACGAACCCGCTTCCGTTTCCTGATGGCCTCAAAGAGGAGACCGAAGACCTCTCCCACCTCAACCTGGGGACGAAGGACTGTAACGAAGGGCGAAAGCATCATGTCAAGGCGTGGCGAGGCGTCTCCGAAAGGACTGGGGAAAAACTTCTCGAGTTTCTTCCTGAGACTCTGGAAGGCACTCTCAAGAGGAGTACCGGCAAACTGCTTGAGGACGTTGACGAGGATAAAGAGCGAAAGCACCTCACCTTCGGTGAGCTCGGGAAAGGGGAAGTCCCACGGTTCGGTGAAACAGTACCCACCCCTTTCCCGGTCGAACGCAAGGGGAGCCCCGAAGTCGTCACGGAGGAGTTCCAGGTACCGATATACCGTACGCTTGCTGACTTCAAGCAGTGTGGCAAGGCGCTCTACATTGGGGAAAGAACCCTTCTGGATTTCCCGGGAAAGGCAGTACAACCTGAAGAGAAGTGAACGCCGTGCCGGAGAAAAATTCTCCCCGAAGACCGGACCCCTCCTCTGCCTTTTCCCCTATTATACCTCCTCAAGCACGTACGCTTTGCTCCCCAGGCCGATTTCTGCGGCATAGTCGATCTGCCGCTGCCACAGCGCCGTGGGGTGAACAGCAGAAAGCTTGTCCTCTCCTGGGGGAAGGGTTTTCCCAAGCTTTGAATTCTCAAGACCCCAGGCTTTATTGATGAGGTCTGCTGAGGCCTGGTCGATGGCCACAATGTCGGAGGACCCGAGAATCCCGATATCGGGAACGATGCTCGCATCGTGCCAGGGAGCGCAGTCGCAGTCGGGGCTGATATCAAGGAGGAAGTTGAGGAAGGCCACCTTTTCGCCCTTTTCCTTCAGGGCCCCAAAGGCGTGCTCCACCATTCGTTCCTGGAGGAGTTCGCTTTTTGCCGAGAATGCCGCATCGATGGCTCCGGTGGGACAGAAAAGGAGACACTCGGCGCACCCAATACAGAGTTCTGGCCGTACCCCGGCTTTCCTGTGCTCATCGAGGAAGAGGGCTCCCTGAGGGCAGTGGAGGATGCACCGCCGGCACCCGATGCACTTCTCCTTTCGGATTTCCGGGAGAAAAGTCCCCCCGTGCTGCATCTGCTTCCCCACCCGGGAAGCACAGCCCATGCCGACGTTTTTGATCGCTCCGCCAAGCCCTGCCTCGATATGCCCTTTCACGTGGGTCATCACGAGGAGAAAATCGGCCTCCTGAATGGCCGAAGCGATGGGAACTTTCCGGAAATGCCTGAGGTTGACCTCGACCTCCCGGTGGTCTTTTCCCCGAAGGCCGTCGGCGATGACTAAAGGAGCGGGGACCGCCGGGTACCCGAACCCATGGAAGAGGGCCGTCTCCAGATGGTCGAAGGCGTTGTGCCTGAAGCCGGTGTAGAGGGTGTTGGTATCGGTGAGGAAGGGTTTACCTCCGAGTTCCCGGACAACCTCGACCACCGCCCGAACAAAAACCGGCCGGATGAAGCCATGATTGCCCCGCTCCCCAAAATGGAGCTTCACCGCCACAAGGTCTCCTGAGGAGAGCTTCCCCTCAAGGAGTTTCCTTGCGCAGGTCTTCAGGCGTCCCAGGACCGTACTGTGTTCGTTTTCTGCCCGCAGGCTAACAAAGTATACTGTCGAAGCCATGATTTGAACCTCCAGGACTCATCGCGTTTTTCCCTTCATTATAACTCTATTCTTTTTCTTCTTTCCGAAACTAACTTGCTTATCGAAGAGGCTCAGGTATTTTTTTATAACTCTTTATACACTCTTTCCGTTCCTTCTACGCCCTTTCCCTGTAGTCCGACAGAATCGGTAACCTCTTATGAAAAGCCGTAAAAAGAGACGGGCGAGCTGCACCGGAATCCCTTCCCGGTTGGCTTGACACCATTCTATTTAAGTATTAAAGTACCTAAAAATAAAAAGTGAGGAGATGGTGCCCCGATGACACGAAAAGTCATCGAAATCGATGAGGCAAAATGCAATGGATGTGGGCAATGTGTGGCTGCTTGTCACGAAGGGGTTATTGCCCTGGTGAACGGGAAGGCAAAAGTCGTTCGGGAATTCCTTTGCGATGGCCTGGGAAGTTGCATTCCCCAGTGCCCTCAAGGCGCTATTCGCCTGGTGGAAAGACCCACCGGAGAGTGTCCACACACTTTTGTGGAAACACGGTCTTTTTGGCCCATTCAGCTTGCTCTTGTTGCTCCTTCTGCTCCTTTCCCGAAAGATCTTGTCATTGCCGCAGACTGTACTGCCTTCGTCGCATCGGATTTCCCTACCCTCCTTGGAGGACGAAGAGTGCTCATTGCCTGTCCCAAGCTCGACCCTCCCCGGGGATATGCGGAGAAGCTCGCCGAAATCTTTCGCCGGAACGACATCAACTCCCTTGAGATCCTCCACATGGAGGTACCCTGCTGTTTTGGCCTTGTACGGCTTGTGGAAGAGGGCATCGGGATAAGCGGAAAGGTTCTCCCCCTCACTATCACCACCCTCTCAATCCAGGGAAAGGTCATCCGCAAGGTTTCCAGGGTCGCCGGACAAGAAGACCCAAAAGAGAGCTTGCCCGTATCTCAGGCACAGGTATAATGAAGGAGGAATGGGAGAAAACAGCAGGGCGAAAAAGGCCTTCCTCATCGATATGGACGGTGTTCTTCTTTTTGGGGAGCGGGCCATCCCGGGAGCGAGGGAGTTCATCGAGAACCTCAAGGCGGGAGGGTACAAGTTCCTCATCCTCACCAACAATTCCCGGTATACTCCTTCTGACCTCATGCACCGGATGCAGAGAGCAGGGATTGCCGTAGAGGCGAAGGACTTCTACAGCAGTGCCATGGCCACCGCGCATTTTGTGAGTTCCCAGAAACCCCGGGGATCGGCTTTCGTTCTCGGTGGAACGGGCCTCTACCAGGCCCTGATGGAAGTGGGGTACTCCTTCACCGACTACCGCCCCGATTTCGTCATTTTGGGAGAGATGGAATCGTACCCGTACGATGGGATCGTCCGGGCCTGCCAGCTCATTATGGCCGGAGCCTCTTTCATCGCCACTAATCCCGACCCAACAGGTCCCGGAACAAGCGGCATTGTCCCTGCCTGTGGGGCCGTTGCTGCCCTTATTGAGCGGGCAACCGGTGCCACTCCGTATTTTGTTGGGAAACCCAATCCTCTGATTCTCCGCCTTGCCCTCCGGTACCTTGGAGAGCATTCGGAAAACGCCGTGATGATTGGGGACCGGATGGATACCGACATCCGGGTGGGGCTTGAATCGGGTTTAGAAACCATCCTTGTCCTCACCGGGGTTACAAGGCGGGAGGACATCGCCCGCTTCCCCTACAAGCCCCACCGGGTGGTGGAGTCCCTCAAAGAAATTGCGCTGTAGTCACCACATCTCTGCGGCGATTCTCTCGAGTACGGCGACGTTCTCTGCCGGGGTTCCCGGGGATACTCCTCCTCCGGCGGAAAGGAGGAGCCGGACTTTCCCGGAGTTCTCCGCTTCCTGCAGACAAGCTGAGGCCGCGTTCTGAACCTCTTCAGGCGTTCCCTGGGCGAGTATCTCCAGGGGAGGGATGTTCCCCATAAGGCAAACTCTGCCCCCGGTTTTCTCCGCAAGGGTTGAAATACTGATGGTGTGGCTGAAGTTGAGCACCTGCAATCCTGTGTCCACAAGAAGATCGGCAAAGGGCAGGATGTTGGCGTCATTGTGGTAGACCCGAATTTTGTCGGGGAACGCCTCGAAAATTGCCTTAAGATACGGATGGGCAAACTCCTCGTAGTCTCTCCGGGACAAAAACCCGACCACATCATCAAGGAGCATAATGCCCTCGCACGTCGGAACGGTACGCACCTGTGCCTTCAGCAAGGCAATGACTGCTTCGGTTGTGATTTCGAGGAGTTTCCTGGTCTTTTCGGGCTCGGTCTTGAGATCAAGGAGGAACTCGGTGAGCCCTCGGAGGTGTGCAGCGGTCACAAGAGGCCCCCGGGCCGCCACCATACGGATGGATATGCCCTGCTCTCTCAGGACTTCCTGGGCCTTCCGGTACCACCAGAGCACAAAGGGCATGAGGCCATTGCGTTCCGGATCCGGAACGGTCAGGGTGTCAACCTCGTCGATGCTTTTGAGGACCGGGTTTATGGTCGGTGTACTCCCCCCGTACCAGTTGATTTTGCACCCAAAGCCCGAGGGTTCGGCTGCCATACCGTACTCCACCCAGAAACCGGGGAGAAAGACGATGTGAGGATAGGTCTCGCATACCCGGAGGTTGGCCTCAAGCCAGGTGTCGAAAGCGAGGTAATAGTCAAAGTGAGAGATACCCCGCCATCCCGGAATCCAGGGGCTGTCCACAATGAGGGCCACGGAGGGAGAATGCTTCGAATCCCCAGAAACCACCTCTTTGAAACGGTTCCAGCGTGCTTCGTCCATACCTTTCCTCCTTTCACTTCATCAACCCCACAAGGGCTAAAGAGAGCTGCGGCACAAGAATCAGGACCACTACCAGGACAAGCAACGCCCCCACGTAAGCCCAGCTTTCCCGTATGCATTCTTCAACTTTTATGCCTCCCAGAGAGCACACCGTGTACATGTTGACACCCACAGGAGGAGTGACCCCGCCAATCTGGATAAGGATGGCCATGATAATGCCAAAGTGTACCGGGTCAAACCCTGCAGCCCTGACGATGGGCAGGAAAATGGGGGTGAGAAGCAGTGTGTTCACCGTCCCCTCCATGACCATTCCGGCCACGAAAAGGAAGGCTGTGATGGCCAGCATCAAGAGAAAAGGATGGCTGGTGAGGCCAAGGATAAAGGTGGACATCTTCACCGGGACTTTCTCGTACGCCAGGGCGTACATAAGGATGGCCGCCATGGAGACGATAAGCATAATCACGGCGTTGTCCTCAGCGGCATCCCGTATGGCCTCCCAGAATTTCTCCCGGGTGAGTTCCCGGTGGATGAACTTCCCCACAAAGAAAGCGTAGACCACGGCAAAGGCTGCGGCCTCAACTGGAGCAAAAATGCCAAAACGGAGAGTCACGACGAGAAAGAGGGGAAATAGCAGAGCCCAGATAGACTCCCGGAAAGCAGAAAGAACCTCCCGGAAAGAATATCGCCGTCCCCGCCGCTCGAGATCATAGCCCTTGCGAACCGCCTTCCAGTGCGTCACCCCCATCATGGTGATGCCCATGAGGATGCCGGGGATAATCCCGGCAATGAAGAGCTTGCCCACCGAAACCTGTCCTGCAAAGCCATAGAGCACAAGACCGATACTTGGAGGAATAATAGCCGTACTCAGGGAGCTGCAGGCCAGTACCGCTGCGGAAAACCCATCGGCGTAGCCCCTCCGGCGCATCTCGGGAAGGAGGATGCGGGTCTCCATCGCTGCATCGGCATTGGAGGACCCCGAAACGCCCCCCATGAGCATGCTGAGGACACAGCTCACCTGCGCCAGGGCTCCCGGAAGATGCCCCACGAGAACATCGGCAAGGTGAATGAGTCGCCGGGTGATGCCCGAAACGTTCATGAGATGTCCCGCAAGGACGAAGAAAGGAACGGCGAGCAGAGGAAAAGACTGGGTCCCGGCCACAAGTCGCTGGGCCACAACAGGAATGGGAATGCTCGTCTGGGAAAGAAAGTACACCATCCCAGAGATACCGAGCGTGAAGGCAATGGGGACGTTGGCAAGAAGGAGCACAACAAAAGTCAGCGCAGAATACAGCAGTGGCATGGTCTCTCCCTCACTTTTTCTGGAGCGCCCGCACCCTCTCTACAATCCGAACCAGAACCGTAAAGCTCATGAGTGCCGTTCCCACCGGAACAGCCGCAACCACCACGGAGTAGCTCAAAAAGAAAAGTTCTTCAAAAACTCTCCTGGTATTCGCCAGGACCATGCGGACCCCAAGGAAGGAAATGATAAGGAGGAAAACCAGGATAAGCACAGCGGTCAGAAGTTCGACAATGTCTCGTACTCCCTGGGGCAGGCGGTCCACAAGCGAGCTCATCCCGATGTGACGGCTCCGGCGCAGGGCCCGGTCAGCACCAATGTAGATAAGCCACACAAAAAGCCCAGAGGCCAGGGCATTCGTCCAGTTGATGGGGTACCCCACATAGCGGAGCACCGCGGAAACGAACACCAGCCCGACAATGACAAGCAGCAAACCCTGGCAAAACGCAACCTCAATCCGGTCGAGGATCTCAAAAGCCCGCTGCACCTTTCACCCCTCCGGAAGGGGCGGCAAAGGCCGCCCCACTGCTTCACTCTTTCCCCAGGAACTCCCAGATTTTTCTGCGAAGTTCCTGGTACCCGAGCTTCTCGTAAACCGCTTCGGCCCGTTTCTTAAAGGGTTCGAGGTCGACATCGTTGATCACAGCCCCCTCGGCGGTCATTTTCGCTTCAAGGTCGTCGAGGGTCTCAAGGAGAAGCTGGGTGGCGTAGTCTCCCGCCTTTTCAGCCTCTTCAAAGAGGATTTTCTGGTATTCCTCAGGAAGCTGGCTGAACCACTTATCTCCCACGACCGGAGCGTTCCAGAGCTGGATGTGGCCGGTGCGGGTGATGTACTTTGTCACCTCATAAAGCTTGGAACCATAGGTAGCCGGGTGCTGAGCTTCTGCGCCGTCGATGACACCCTGCTGCAGTGCTGGATACACTTCAGTCCAGGGGAGTGCCACGGGCGTTGCCCCCAGGGCCCTTATGGTTTCCTGCCACACAGGAACACCGGGGGTACGAATCTTCAGGCCTTCAAGGTCTTCAGGTTTCTGGATGGGCTTTTTCGTCAGAAAATGGCGGCCCCGGCGTACCAGTTGAAGGCCAGAACCACAAGACCCTGTTCCTTGCGGAGTTTCTCAAACCATTCCTTCGGAAGGTCGGACTTCAAGAGCTTCTGCATCTCCTCGACGCTGTCCACAAGGTAAGGACAGAGGAGAATACCGATTTCCGGAACCCTCACGCCCAGCCGTCCTGCATCGGTGTTGACACAAACTCCTGCTCCGAGCACTGCCTGCTCAAGCATTTCCTCGTCTCGTCCTAAAACACCTCCGGGGTAAAGCTCTACTTTGATTTTACCGTTGGTGCGAGCCTCAACCCCTTCTTTGAATTTCTCATAGCCCTTGTAGATGGTGTCATCCTGGGTAATGACCATGGAAACCTTAAGCTCATAGGTCTTCTCCGCAGCGACCACAGAACCGACCAGGCTGAAAAGAAGGAGCACTCCCACAAAAACCCCAAAGGCTAAACGACGTCGCATGTCTCCACCTCCTCAGGATGATTTCAAAAGGAATTCCCCGGTAAGGAACAAAGAGATGTATCCCCCTTTCTCACCCCCTCTGCCGGAAGTACTCAGGGTATTCCTCACGCAAGCGTTCAAAATCCGGGTCATTCTGCGGCAGGTGTTCATCGAGGATTGCCTCAACCCGTCCGGGATTGCGGTCAAAGATTACCCCAGCAATTTTCCGGTGCTGTTCCACCACCTCTCCAACCCGAATCCCCAGAGAGAGTTTGAGGACCCGGATTCGCCGGAAATCGGCGTTGATCTGGCAGATGAGGTCCCAGATGCGCTCCTTTTTACACCCCCGGTAAATGAGGCGATGGAATTCCTCGTCTAACTCGAAAAGGCGGAGGAAGTTCTTCTCCTCAAGACACACCTCCTGGAGGGCAAGGTTTGAGCGAAGCTCAAAGACGAGTTCTGAAGGGAATGCCTCACAGGCCAGGCGAAGAACGGCCTTTTCCAGGGTCCGGCGCATGAAGCGGGCTTCGTCCACCCGCTCAAGGTCGATGAGGGAAACTACCGTTCCCCGCTGAGGAAAGGTCTCAAGAAGGCCCTCCTGAGCAAGCCGGATGAAGGCCTCCCGAACCGGGGTCCGGCTCACGGAGAACTTCTCGGCAATTTCCTGCTCTGTAATGCTCTGTCCGGGCTTTAAATGGAGCAGGATGATATTCTTTTTAAGCGCCTCGTACACATATTCACGAGCAGAAGAACCCCTGCGGGGTACAGAAAGAAGTTCCACACTCTCCCTCCTCTTTGTTGTATACTACCATGCATACATACTCATGTCAACCGTCACACGCCGGCGTACGCCAGGAATCCTCCGTCCACGGGAATAACAGCGCCAGTGACAAAACCGGAGGCCTCGTCGTCACAGAGCCACAGGAGCGTTCCCAAGAGCTCTTCTGGCTTTCCGAGTCTCCCCATGGGGGTGTGGGCGAGAATCTTCTGCGCCCGGGGAGTCAGCGACCCGTCTTCAGCCACAAGGAGACGGTAATTCTGCTGGGTGAGGAAAAAGCCGGGGGCTATGGCATTGACCCGAATCCCTGTCTTCCCCAGGTATACGGCGAGCCACTGGGTGAAATTCGCCACTGCGGCTTTCGCTGCGGCATAGGCCGGAACCCTGGTGATGGCCCGAAAAGAAGCCATGGAGGCAATGTTGATGATGACCCCCTTGCCTTTCTGGACCATGTCCTTTCCAAAGACCTGAGTAGGGATAACCGTCCCGAGGAGATTGAGGTCGAAAACGAAACGGAATCCTTCAGGGTCGAGATCAAAAAAGGTTATCTCCCCCTGTGCGAGATCAGCAAGCTCAAAAAACTCCTTTGGGAGCGTCCCCCTGGGGTGATTCCCTCCCGCCCCATTGATGAGGATGTCGCACACCCCGAGAACTTCCCGAACCTTCGAAGCCGCCTGAAGCACACTCTCCCGACTCAGAACATCGCACTCCACAGCCTGGGCCACCCCACCGGTTCCCCGGATTTCCTCGGCCACCCTTTGAGCAGCTGCGAAATTCAGGTCCAGAACCGCCACTTTCGCTCCATGGGCGGCCAGTGCCTTCGAAAAAGCACTGCAGAGCACCCCACCGCCACCGGTGACTACCGCAACCTTTCCGGTAAAATCGAACATCCTCTCACCTCCGCTTACATCGTGAGCACAATCTTGCACGTTGCTTCAGGATGATGCTCAAGGAGCTCAAAAGCTTTGTGCACCTCTGAAAGGGGAAAGACGTGGCTAATGAGCTTTCGGGGTTGGAGCCGTTTCTTCTCAAAAAGTTCCACCACCCGGGGGAACTTGTACGCCTGAAGCCTCGACCCCACAATGGTGAGTTCCCGCAAAGTCACCAGAGCCTGAGGAATGGCAGAGGGGGTCGTATGGAACCCCAGAACAACAACTCTCCCGGCCCGAGAAACGAGCTGAACTGCCCACTCGAAAGTTTCGGGAAGACCCACGGCATCGATGACCACACCAGCACCTTCCGGGAAGTGGCGCAGCACCTCATCTTCGAGACTTGAAGCTTTCGTATTGACAACGAACACCGCCCCAAGCTCTCTGGCCAGCTCCAGGCGTTCCGAGATGATGTCGGCCACTCCGCACAGAGCTCCAAGGAGACTCAGGTACGCAAGGATACACAGACCTATCGGTCCTGCTCCAAGGATCAGGACCCTGTCCCCCTTCTGCACCATTCCCCGATCGGCCACCTGGGCAGCAATGGTGAAAGGCTCAATGAGCGCAGCTTCCTCCCAGGGGATATCTCCCGAAAAGGGATGGAGATTCCTCTCCGGAACCACCACATATTCCTGAAATCCCCCGTCCCTGTGTACTCCCAGGACCTCAAGACGTTCGCACACATTGGGTCGACCAATACGGCAGGGGTAACACTGCCCGCAGTACATTATGGGTTCTACGGCTACACGGTCACCCCTTTTCACCCCTGTGACTTTCCGGCCGATTTCCACAACCTCCCCCACAAACTCATGCCCGATAACCCGGGGGTAAGTGGCCACCGGGGAGGTTCCGTGGTAGATGTGGAGGTCTGAGCCACAGATTCCCCCTGCCCGCACCCGCACGAGAACCCCATCCTCTTGCTCGAGACGGGGAACCTCCCGCTCTTCCACCGTGAGCACTCCTGGCTGAGGCACCACCACAGCCTTCATCCTCTCACCTCCTAACGCAAAAGACCCGGCAGCGTCAGACTCAGCGGAGGGCAGTAGCTCACAAGGAACAATACCGCAAGAAGGACGAGGAGGAAAGGGATACTGGCCCTCACCAGGTCTCCCAGGGAAATTCTGGCGATGTTTGCCGCCACGAAAAGGCACACTCCCACCGGAGGTGTGGTCAAACCGATGATGAGATTCAAAACCACCATGACGGCGAAGTGAATGGGGTCCATGCCAATCTTCATGGCTACAGGAAGAAAAACCGGGACAAAAATCACAAGCGCTGCCACCGTCTCCATGAAACATCCCACAAAAAGGAGGATGGCGTTAATGAGGAGGATAACCACAAAGGGATTGGTGGAAATGCTCAGAATCCCCTGGGCCACAAGCTGGGGAATCCTCTCAGTGGCAATAATCCAGGCAAAAAGGCGAGCCAGACCCACAAGTACCATTACCGAAGTCGTCATCCGGACCGATTCCATGACGATCCGGGGGATATCGCCGGGTTTGAGCTCCCGGTACACCAGAATCCCTACAAGCAGGGCGTACACCACGGCCACCACCGAAGCCTCGGTGGGCGTGAAAATACCCCCGAGAATGCCCACAAGAATGAGAACGACCATTCCCAGGGCCCAGGAAGCGTCAAGAAGCGCCCTGAAGGCGGCCCGGAGGGAAGGGCGCTCCCCTTTTGGGTAGTTCTTCTTCACCGAAAGGTAGTAGGTGACGGCCATAAGGGAAAATCCAAGAACCACCCCAGGGATGGCTCCGGCCAGGAAAAGGCGCGTAACGGATAACCCTGTAAGGGTTCCCACGATAATCATGGGGACGCTTGGAGGGATGATGGGACCAACGGTGGAGGATGAGGCCGTAACTGCCGCGGAAAAGTCGGCGTCGTACCCTTCTTCCTTCATCGCCTGGATGAGAACCGCCCCGATGCTGGCGGTATCGGCAAGTGCCGTTCCCGATATTCCGGCAAAAATCATGGAAGCCGCCACATTGGCCAGAGCAAGCCCTCCACGAATATGCCCCACGACGGCGTTAGAGAAATTGATGATGCGCCGTGTTATCCCCGCCGTATTCATGAGATTCCCCGCCACGATGAAGGCAGGGATGCAGAGAAGGACAAAGGAATCAATTCCCGAGTACATCTTCTGCGGAATGATGCTCAGAGGAATGCCCTTGACGAGGAGGTAGAATAGCGAAGAAACCCCCAGAGAAAAGGCCACAGGGAATCCTAAAAGTAGAAGAACCACAAAGGAGAGAAAGAGGAAAAGCGCCATCACCTGGCATCACTCCCTTTCCGGAGCGTGAGAATTCCCTGCAAAAAGGCATAAAGGGCGAGAAAAAGGGAGACGACAACCATGCTGGTATAGGCGAAGACCATGGGGATACGCATGGTCGGCGACATCTGCAAAAGCCCAAGCCGTGCGAACTGGAGGCTGTACCAGAAAACCACGAGGAAGAATCCTCCCGTGATGAGGCTAAAGGCGACCTGGAGACCTCTTGCCGCTTTGTGGGGGAAGCGACGGATCAGGAAATCGACGCTCACGAATTCCCCTCGCTTCAGCACGCAGGGAGCCCCGAGAGCCACGGCCCAGACAAAGAGGAACCTCGAGGTCTCCTCAGTCCAGGAGAACACGATGAAGGGAAGGAAAAACCTTGTAATAACGCTCAGCATCACCACGCCAACGAGCGCCAGAAAGGCCACCATCATCCCTGTGGCCAGAATCGCCTCGAGAGGATCCCGCTTTTCCATTGCACTCCCTCCAAAAAAGAAAGCCTCGGCAGAAAACTGCCGAGGCTTCCCGCATTCCATCCCCCACCACCTGGATTCCTACTCAAGCTCCTGGATACGCTTGTAGAGGGCTGCCTGCTCAGGGGTGAGAACCTTTTCTACAGCCTCAGACATAATCTTCCGGAAGGCCTCCTTATCCACCTCAGAGTTGATAACCATGCCCTTTTCGACGAGCTTCTGCTTAAACATGGGGATTTCCTGCCAGGTCTCGTTCACGTACTTCTGAACCTCGTAGAGGCTGGCGTTGTAAATAAGGTCGTAAGGGTTTTCCTGGGCATCAATGACTCCCTGCTGCAGGGCGGTGAAGACCTCGCTGAAGGCCATAACCTGTGGGCTTGCCCCCACCGCCTTCCAGGCCTCTACAAAGAGCGGAACATTGGGTAGACGAAGTCGGAGCCTTCGCACATCTTCCGGTTTGTGAACGGGTTTGTTGGAGGTGAGATTTCGGGGTGCCCGGATGTGGTAGTAGAGAGGAATCACGCCGACTTTCTCAATGATTTCCTGGCGAATCTCATGGCCGATGTCGCTATTTATGGCCTTCACCATGTGGTCAATGGATTTAAAGGCATAGGGTGCGGCAATGAGCGCGGCTTTGGGTGCCCAGTTCTGCATGGATTCTCCAGAAATGGTGAGGTCTGCGGTACCAGCCTGAATCATGGTGAGGACCTCGATTTCCTTCCCCAGCTGTTCATTGGGGTAAATCACAATCTCGATTTCGCCGTTCGTTTTTTCCTTCACGAGTTCAGCGAATTTTACCGCAGTGCGGTGCCACATGTGTTCTTCGTTCACCAGGTGTCCGAACTTCCAGACGATTTTGGCCTCCGCACCGAAGATACAGACCCCGAAAACCCCGAGGAGCACCACAAGGAAGATAAGGGAAAAACAACGCATACTCTTACCTCCCCTCTTTTGTATACTACCATGTTAGCATTCTGAAAGAGAGGAGTCAAGAAAAGACTTTTGTGCACTCCGAAAAAGCATGGATTCGAGGGCAACGAGACAGCAAGCCGAGATGGGAAAGCGTGTTCAATCCCTCATAGGTAGGCTACAAACTCTCTGGGCCATCGTCGCCTGCAGTGCTTGAGGCGAGTTTCAATCCCTCATAGGTAGGCTACAAACCTATCTCCAATCATTGGAGTCAATAACTCCAATGAGTTTAAATCCCTCATAGGT
>APKF01000167.1 GCA_000353875.1 Candidatus Caldatribacterium californiense OP9-cSCG
GATTGTTCCCGGTAAGGATAGGCATTGCGCCTTCTTGTGACTTTTTTGTTGACGATCGAGGTTATCCCTTCTTTTGGCTTGCTGACACGGTGTGGAGTGCTTTCACCAATGCCGACTTTCCCGAGTGGGAGGAGTATCTCGATTATCGGCGGAAGCAGGGGTTCAACGTACTGCAGATAAACATCCTTCCCCAGCATGATGCCAGTGAATCGGATTTTGAAATTCCCCCCTTTCGGAAAACTGCAGACGGACGGTTTGACTACTCCACCTTTAACGAAGAGTATTTCCGGCGAGTAGAAAAAATGCTCGGTATGGCGAAGGAACGTGGTTTTATCCCAGCTCTCGTGGTCCTCTGGAGCAATTACGTTGGAGAAACCTGGCTTTCGAAACTCCGTCCTCAGGATGTTATTCCCTTCCCACAGGCCATGCGGTACGTTGAGTATGTCGTGGAAGCGTTCCGGAAGTTTCACCCGGTGTACATCGTAGGGGGAGACACAGACCTTGAAGGTCGGAAAGCCGTCGAATACTATCTGGGAGCTCTGGAAATCATCAAGTCCAGAGATCCCCAGGCCCTCACCACCATTCATCTTCTTGGACCCACCGAACCGAGGTACCATTTACCTGAAGAAATCGTGAGCTCACCGTATCTTGATTTCTACATGTACCAGTCTGGGCACGGTTTTGACTGGGTGGAGCACCCCGTGGCCCTGGCTCAGCAGTTCTACCGTCTGCCGGTGAAGCGTCCTATTGTGAATGGGGAACCCTGCTATGAGGGGATGGGTCACGAGAGGGGAAGGTACAAAGCAGCTGATGTTCGCAGGGCGGTGTGGCGGAGCTTACTTTCCGGGGCCAAGGCGGGGGTAACATATGGTGCCCACGGAATATGGAGCTGGCATAAAAGAGGGAAGAAATGGGGTGCATCCTGGGAAGGGATTGTGGACTTCAGGCATCCCTTTGACTGGCGTACCGCGCTGAGGTTTCGCGGGGCGGGGGATGTGGCTTTTTGCCGGTTTTTGTTTGAGGCTTTTGACCTCTTTGATATAGAACCCGAGGAAGAATCCATCGGTCAAAACCAGTGGATCCGTATCGCAACTGGAAAGGACAAAATCGTTATGTATTTTCCTTATGCGACTGATGTGGCCATCGAGAAGGACCTGGGTGAGTATCGGCAATTCTTTCTCATTGACCTTGAGGAGAGGGCAGTTGCAAGGCCAGTCTTGAAATACGGTAACGGAAAGTGGCTGGTAACCATGAGTGACTTCAATAGCGATGCTTTGCTCATTGGGAGAAAGTGAGGAGGTGTAGGGATGGATATTCAAGATCTCGTAGCTCAAGATAGGGCTCTGAGGAAGAGCCGCTTCTTAGGGAGTATTCCTTCCCCCGAGCGACCTCGCCGGGTTATTCTCAATACCGATGCGCATAACGAAATCGATGACCAGATGGCCATTGTTCATGCACTCCTTTCACCAGAGCTCAAAGTCGAGGGTATCATTGCTGCCCACTACGGGATGCATACCGATAAGGATAGCATGGAGCAGAGTTACCGGGAGATTCAGCACCTTTTGAAGCTTCTGGGTATGGAGGGAAAAGTCCAGGTTCTCAAGGGTGCTCCTCTTGCTCTGGAGAAGCCCGATGTGCCACAGAAATCCGAAGGTGCAGAGTTCATCATCTCCTGTGCTCAGAGTTCCACTGAGCCTCTGTACATTGCTTTCCTGGGGCCCCTCACTGATATGGCTTCCGCCTACCTTATGGCTCCGGAGATTGCCGAAAAGGTCGTGGTCCTCTGGATTGGAGGAGGCTGGTGGCCTACGGGTGGTCCTGAATTCAATGCGTTCAACGACTGGATAGCAGCTGATGTGGTCTTCGCTTCAGGACTTCCCCTGGTTCAGTACCCCCGCACCACCTACCGGATGATGCGGGTGGGCGTTGCCGAAATGGAGCGTTTTGTTTTGGGGAAAGGAGCAATTGGGGACTACCTTACCTCCCTTTTCAAAACCTGGCGCGTGAACACCCCTTCCCCGAGGGAGTGGTGGGTTTACGGCGATTCTCCGGCCGTGGGCACTCTGGTCAACCCCGAGTGGGGCTACTATGTGGAGCTTCCTGCCCCTCGCCTGAACCCCGACCTCTCTTACCGTCATGAACCAGGGAATCGGAGGATTGAGGTGTGCGTGGAGGTTATGGCCGGGGAAATCTTTGCCGACTTTTTCAGGAAACTGGAAGCCTTTGCCCGGGGGGCTCTGAAGATGTGAAGGTTCTCGTTATCGGTGGCACAGGTACCATCGGTTCGTTTGTCACTCAAGAACTCTGGAAAAGGGGCTACGAAATCACTCTTCTTGTCAGGGGTCTGTCCCGGCAGGTTTTTCCTAATGAACTGGAGACATCGGTTGTCCATGGGGATCGAAGGGACGTTTCCCTTCTGCGAACGATTGCCGAACATAACTTCGATGTTGTGGTGGATTTAGCCTGTTACGAACCTCAGGATGCAGAGACTGCGGTTCAGACCTTTTCGGGAAAGATCGAACAGTATCTCTTTGTGAGCACTGTGGATGTCTACACCAAACCTGCTGCGGTTTATCCCGTTACCGAAGACGCTGAGCGAAACCCTCGGAAATCCTTTGCCTATGCTTGGAAGAAGGCGCAGTGTGAGGAAGTTTTCTTCAAAGCCCATCGAGAAAAGCGATGCGCAGTCACCATCATAAGGCCTGCTCATACCTACTGTGAGGGCGTGACACCGCTTCTTCAGGTTTTTGGCTGGACCACCGACCACTTGGATCGCATCCGAAAAGGGAAACCGGTGATGCTTCATGGAGATGGGACTTCGTTGTGGAGCTCTCTCTACGCCGAGGATCTGGCCATCCCTCTTGCTCGTGCTCTCCTGAATCCGGTGGCTTACGGCAAAGCGTACAACATAGCCAGTGAAGAAATCATGTGCTGGAATCGTCTTTATGAAATCGTGGCTGACGTGATAGGGGTTCCTCTTTGCCCAGTCTACGTTCCTGCAAGAGTTCTCGGGCAGGTTTTCCCTGAGAAAGCTTTATGGTGCGTGGAGAACTTTCAATACTCCAACGTGTTTTCGGTTGCGCTGGCCAAAGAGGACCTTGGTTTTGCCACCCGGACTTCCTACAGGGATGGAGTTACGCGGTGTCTCCGATGGTTTGCGGAGAATGGGGGTTTTGATAACAGCGATTCGCCCCGGTTTGATTTTTATGAGCGGTTCCTCAAGGTATGGGAGACCTCGATGAGAAGTCTTACGGAGACACTCGTAAGAGATACAGGCAGTGTTGGATGAATAGAAAGGAGGCCGAAAAGCTATGCCAGCATTGCAGGTTGCTCCGGAAAAAACCTACTTTGTCCTTGAGGGGCGGCCCTTTTTCTACCTCGCTGATACGGTGTGGAGCGCTTTTACCAATGTTCCTGAAGAGGAGTGGAAGGAGTATCTTGAGTACCGGAGGTTGCAGGGGTTCAACGCTCTGCAAATCAACGTTTTGTACCAGTGGGATGCCAGCGTCCCGTACCTTCGCTTCCCTTTCCGGAGAGACGAAGGGGGTGAGTACTCTTCCTTCCAGATTGACGAGGCGTACTTCGATTTTGCTGAGAGACTCCTTGAGCTGGCAACACAGAAAGGCTTTATCCCTGCTCTGGTGCTTCTCTGGTGCAATTTCGTTCCCGATACTTGGGCGTCTCAGAGAGGAATTCCCATGGTGATGCCTTTTGAGACTATGGAGAGATATGTGGAGTACGTGGTACAGAGATTCAAAAAGTTTTCCCCCATTTTTATCATCAGTGGAGATACCAACTTCGGTTCTCAGGAAACGGTGCGGTACTACCTGAGGGCGCTGGAAATCGTCAAATCCATCGCTCCTCAGGCCCTCACCACTTTCCATCTTCAGCCTCAGGCAGACCTTCCGGAAGATATTCTGCATTCTCCGTATCTTGATTTCTACACCTATCAGTCTGGCCATGTGAAAGCCGAGCAGCATTTCCCCTATGTCCTTGGAGAGAAGTTTGCTGCTCTTACACCCCAAAGACCGGTGGTGAATGCTGAGCCCTGCTACGAGGGCCATCCCTATGGGTTTACCAAGGAGAATCGCTTCAGGGCCCTGGATGTCCGGAAAGCCGTCTGGCAAAGCCTCCTTTCTGGAGCAAGCGCTGGGGTTGCCTATGGCGCTCATGGCATCTGGTGCTGGCACCGGAAAGGGGCCGAGTTCCGGGGAGTGGAATTTTCGGGAGAACCCCTGGAGTGGCGGGTAGCCCTTGCCCTCGATGGAGCCTGGGATGTGGCTTTGGCGAAGTTCGTCATCGAGCGTTTCCGTCTTTTTGGTCTCAGGCCAGCCCAGGATATGGTGGTGACTCAGAACCCCGAAATTCGGGCGGCTGTGACTTCTGATGGAAAAACCGCCGTGGTCTTTCTCCCTTCACCTCAAAGTATTTCTCTGAAGCTCAACGGTACAGTATGGGAGGATGTGTGGGGTGTCGACCTTGAAGAGAGGCGATTTTTCCGGCCCGATGTCTGCTGCAGGGGTGAGGTTGTCGAAATCAGTGCTCTTCCGGCTAATCATGATTATCTCTTGGTGTTCACCCGATAATGTTTTATTTTTTCCCATACTTGAAAAATATTGCAAACTATGGTAGATATATATGAGCAGGATGCTGGAGGTGTCCCATGTCACTTCCTGAGGAGGATTTGATGGTCCGGATAGCCTGGTTGCATTACCAGGAGGGCATTACCCTGAGTGAGATTGCCGACCGTTTTGGTCTCTCTCGCCCGAAGACTACTCGTCTCCTCGACAAGGCTCGGCGTAACGGCATTGTCCGCTTCTATATCCAGGCTCCCAATGCTCATCTCCTCTCCTTAGAGAAAGAATTGAAGGACACCTTCCATCTCACCGATGCGGTCGTTGTCCCCTCTTCTCCCTCCTTAGACGTGATCTACGAAAACATCGGGAAAGGTGGTGCTCTCCTCCTCCACAGAATGATCCAGCGGGGAGACCTTGTGGGCATAAGCTGGGGCAGGACCCTGCGGTATCTTGCGGACAACCTGTTCCCCAAAGATGGCGTAGAGGATGTAAAGTTTGTGAGCCTGGCTGGTGGCCTTACCGTCGGTTCCTTTATGAACCCCTACAACATCGGGGAGAAGCTTGCCGCTATGTACCGGGGTGAGTGCTACTACATCCATGCCCCTGAGGTGGTGGAGAGCCCGGATTTGAAAGATTTTTATATGTCTGAAAGAGTGAACCAAAAGACCTTCGAAATGGCTAAAAGAGCAAGGCTCTCGCTCCTTGGTATAGGCGTGGCCAGTCAGCAACATTCGACCTATATCCGGGCTGGCTTCATAGACTGGCAGGATATGGAGATTATCCGACAGATGGGTGGTGTGGGGGATATCCTGGGTCAGTTCTTTAACATCAGGGGAGAGGTGCTGGACCTTGAACTCCACAACCGGACCATCGCTGTGCCCCTTGAAGAGCTCCGGAAAATGCCCAACGTGATTGGTCTTGCCGGTGGGGAACACAAGGTAGAAGCCATCCTCGGTGCTTTGCGGGGCAGGTTTATCAAGATTCTCGTTACCGATGAACATACCGCCAAGGAGTTGCTTCGGCGAAATGCTCAAGAGGCATGAGAAGGAGATGAAATCGTGAAAGCCCTGGTTTTTCTTGAACCTGGCAGGATGGAGTTGCAGGACGTCCCAAAGCCAGAGTGTCCCGATAGGGGCATGGTGGTCAAAGTTGAGGCCTGTGGCATATGTGGGTCGGATTTGAGGACTTTCCGGAGTGGTCACCCCCGGGTTCGTCCTCCCTGGGTTATTGGTCATGAGGTGGCCGGAGTGGTCGTTGAAGTGGGGAAGGACGTCAAGAAGTTCAGCGTTGGGGATAGGGTTGCCGTGGCTCCTCCGGTGTACTGCGGTGTTTGCTGGTATTGCCGGCGAGGAATATATTACCTTTGCGTGAACCAGCGGGAACTTGCCCAGGCCTGGCCCGGGGGTTTTGCTGAATACATGGCCATACCTGAGGAAGCACTTGCTTTTGGAAGCATTCACAGAATTCCCGAGGGTCTTTCCTTTGAGGAAGCGGCCATATCGGAGCCTGCCTCATCCTGCGTGAATGCCCACGAGATCGCAGGAACATCTCTTGAGGACACCGTGGTCATCATCGGTGCAGGACCAATCGGATGTTTCCATGTGGAAATCGCGAAAGCACGAGGGGCGAGGAAGATCATTCTCATGGACGTACTCGAAAGTCGCCTGGAACTGGCTCAAAGGTTCTCCCCCGATGTCCTCATCAGGAACGCCCCCGGTTCCTCAGAGCATATCGACCGGGTTTTTGCCCTCACCGATGGTCTGGGAGCCTCAGTGGTCGTTGTGGCCTGTCCTTCAGGGGAAGCCCAGCAGGATGCCATTGCCATGGCGGCAAAGGGTGGCCGGATCCTTTTCTTTGGAGGGCTTCCAAAAGACAACAGCAAGGTGGCTTTTGATAGCAACCTCATTCATTACCGCGGTCTCCATGTCATCGGCGCAACCACCTTCTCCCCCAAGCACCACGAAATCGTTCTGGACATGTTTGCAACGGGGAAGATTCATGCCCGGGAGTATATCACCCATGTATTACCTCTTGAGAAATTCGCAGAGGGATTTGACGCGCTTTTGAGTGGTGAAGCCTTAAAGGTGGTTCTGAAGCCATGAGAGAGGTGTTGATTTCCGCTTCCATCGCCTGTGCCGATTTTGGACGCCTCGCAGAACAGATTCGGGAACTCGAGGAGGCAGGTGTGGCGTTGCTGCATTTCGACGTGGTTGATGGGCAGTTTGCCCCCACGTTCATCATGGGTCCTCCTGTCCTCGCCTCTTTGCGACCGTATACAAAAATACCCTTTGAGGTGCACCTTGCCTGCTGGAATCCCGAAAAGTACATTGAGCAGTTCGTGCAGGCAGGTGCGGATTACATTGCATACCATGTGGAAGCAACGGCAGATCCTGGGCATCTCGCGGAGGCCATTCGCTCGGCAGGGGCAAGGCCAGTGGTCGCTTTGCGTCCTGAAACCTCTCCTGAGGCGATTCCTGATGCACTCCTTGCACAGGTGGACATGGTGCTTGTTCTTGCCGTGCATCCCGGCTTTGCGGGTCAGAGGTTTATCCCCGGAACGTTGGAGAAGATTCGCTGCCTGGCCTATCGTATCGAGAGTCTGGGACTTCGTTGCCTCGTTGAGGTCGACGGGAACGTCAACGAGCAAACCATTCCGAAGGTGGTTGAGGCCGGAGCTCGAGTGCTCATTGGAGGAACTTCCGGACTTTTTCGCAAGGACAGAAGCCTCAGAGCATCGGTACAGATTATGCGGGAGGCAGCTTACCGAGGAATACAAGAAGGAGTGAGAGTGTGAGCGAGTACTTTCTGGAGATGCGCAACATCAACAAGACTTTCCCAGGTGTTCGTGCCCTGAAGAACGTGACCTTCTGTGTGCGAAAAGGAGAGATTCACGGGCTTGTGGGGGAAAATGGAGCCGGGAAAACAACCCTGATGAACGTCCTGGGGGGAGTGCTTCAGCCAGATAGTGGGGAGATTTTCATTAACGGTCAGAGGGTAGTCATCCGTGATCCTCACGAGGCTCAGAGACTCGGTATCGCCTTCATCCACCAGGAACCAACGCTTTTCAACTTCCTCAGCATCGCCAGGAATATCTTCGTTTCGAATCTCCCCACAAACAGCGCAGGCCGGATAGACTTCCCCACCCTGTATCAGCGTTCTCGAGAGCTTCTGGAGCGAGTGGGCCTGGATCGGGACCCCAAAACCCTGGTCAAGGATCTTACGCTGGCGGAGAAGCAGATGGTCGAGATTGCGAAAGCCTTGTCTTTTAAAAGCCAGATTTTTGTCCTCGATGAGCCCACCTCACCGCTCACGGATAAGGAAGTGGAGAACCTTTTCCGTATCATCCGGGAGTTGAAGTCCCAGGGAGAAACTATCATCTACATTTCTCACCGCCTGAACGAGATTTTTGAGATCTGCGACTCAGTAACGGTTATGCGCGATGGCGAGGTCATCGATACCATGCCCGTGAGCCAGACGAACAAAATGGAACTCATTCGCAAGATGGTGGGGAGAGAGCTCTCCATGATGTTTCCCCAGCGGGATAACCGCAAGAACAGCGAAATCGTCCTTGTCGTGGAAAACCTTACAAAAGAGCCGTACTTTCGGAACATCAGTTTCTCCCTGCGAAAGGGCGAGATCCTAGGGATTTTTGGGCTTGTGGGTGCGGGCCGCTCAGAACTCGCCCGTACCATTGTCGGTGACTACCGCAGGGACAGTGGACGAGTGCTCCTTGAAGGTCGTGAAGTGCATTTTTCCCATCCCCGGGAGGCCATTGCCCATGGGGTTGGGTTTTTGACCGAGGATCGAAGGAATGAGGGGCTTGCCGTCGAGATGGAAGTTTACAAGAACATCAGCATGGCCATTTTCTGGAATAGACTGCGCCGAGGATTCCGGCTGGATCTTGCCAGGGAAAGAGAAGTTGCTGAAGAGTATGTTCGCAGTTTGCGTATTGTAACTCCTACGATTCATCAACTGGCGAGGAACTTAAGTGGTGGGAACCAGCAGAAGGTCGTGGTGGCGAAGTGGCTCTGCGCATCTCCCAAGGTGCTCATTGTCGATGAGCCGACTCGGGGAATCGACGTTGGCGCCAAAGCCGAGATTTACCATATTGTTGCAGATTTGGCAGAACAGGGAATGGGTATCATCTTCATATCCTCGGAGATTGAAGAAATCCTCGGAATGAGTGATCGAATCCTTGTGATGTACGAAGGCGAGGTAACTGCGGAAATTCCTCGGGAGGAGGCAACGCAGGAGAAGGTTATGTACTACGCTACAGGGGGAGAGAAGGTTCATGTTGAATAGTCTCGCTTTACCGAAAAAGAAGAAAAAATGGACCGATGTGTTCGTCGATTACGGGATTTACACCAGTGTGGTGATACTCTTTTTCGCCTTTGGGCTCTTCTTCCCTCAGGCCTTCTTCTCCATTACCAATATCCGGAACATCCTGGCT
>APKF01000168.1 GCA_000353875.1 Candidatus Caldatribacterium californiense OP9-cSCG
CGGCTTCGGGTCATTGGCTATTATGGCCATCGGTATGACCTTCGTTATCCTGACGGCAATATCGACCTCTCCGTGGGTTCGGCGGCCTACTTCGCTGTGGCTTTGGGGGTTCTGGCGGTGAAGCGAGCAGGCTGGCATCCCTTCCTGGGCATTCTCATCATTGTGGCCACGGCTATCGGTATCGGGGCGTTCAATGGTTTCCAGATTAGCCGGCTCAAAATGGTTCCCCTCATTGCTACCCTGGCATCGCTTGGGATTTTCCGGGGTCTGGCGCTCCAGTTCACCGACGCCGCGTCTATTTACGGCATGCCACCGCTGATTTCAAAAATCGGCATCGGGTACGTTGGTTCTGTCCCTATCCCCATCATCATGCTTTTTGTCCTGTACATCCTTGCTTACTACATCCTCGAAAAGACCCGTTTCGGCACCTATGTGTACGCTGTGGGAGGCGACCGGGATGCGGCGTTTAAAGCCGGCATCCACGTGCCTAATGTGATGCTTTTCGTGTACCTCCTTCACGGGTTCTTCGTCGGTATGGCCAGTCTCATCCTCTGCGCCCGCATGGACGGGGTGGTGCCAGCCCTTGGCGCGGGGATGGAGTTTGACGTGATCACTGCGGTGATCCTTGGGGGGACGAGTTTCTCTGGCGGTGTGGGTAACATCTGGGGAACTCTGGCAGGAGCAGTCATCATTACCCTCATCAACACCGCTCTGACTATCTTAAACGTCTCGGCGTTTTACTACGATATTTTCAAGGGTAGCGTTATCCTCCTGGCCGTGGTGCTTGATACTTTCCGCCAGAGAAGAATGGGTATCATCACTTGAGGAGGGGGTGGGAGAAGAAAAGAAAGGGAAAAGCTTCTTCAAGCCGTTCATTTTTGGTGACCTGTAACAAAAACTCAGGAAGGAGGTCTGAGGATGCGGAAGGTCATTCTTCTGGGGATTGCGGTGTGTTTTGTGGTAGCGCTGGGTGTTGCTGCCTTTGCGGAGAAGGAAATCCACATTGGCGTTACGGTTCCAGGTCTTTTCTCGCCAGCCTTCGTTGAAATGAAGCGCCAGGGTGAATTGAAAGCCCAGGAACTCGGTGTCAAAGTCACCGTCGTCAGTGCCGAGAACGATATCGACAGACAGTTCGAGCAGGTTCGGGACTTCATCGCTGCAGGGGTGGACGGTATCGTCATCACCACCATTGACTCCCACGGTATTGTCAAAGCTGTTGAAGAAGCCAACAAAGCGGGAGTTCCGGTAATTACCGTTGACCGGAAGTCCTTTGGAGGCGAAGTCTTCTACCACGAGGAGACGGACAACTTCAATGCTGGACGGCTCTGCGCAGTGTATGTTGCCCACCTCTTCAAGGACAATCCTGGACCCATTGAGATCTTCATCGAGCGCCTTGACCCCTCTGTGGACTCTGTAGAGGATCGTTTCCAGGGGTTCATGTTCGAGGTCTCGCAGTGGCCGAACCTCAAGGTGGTCGCAGCGCCAAATCTTGGCATGGACGTCGGAAAGGCTTTTGAAGCCACCATCAATGCATTCCAGGCCAATCCCAACATCAAGGTCATTTTCCTCCCCGGTGAGCCCTGGCTCTCCGGAACGGTGAGCGCTCTGAAGCAGCTTGGTAAGTGGTTCCCGAGGACCGACCCGAACCACATCGTGATGGTTGGCGTCGATGGTGACCAGTTCGCCGTAGAGAACATGATTGAGGGGTACTACGACTTCAGCGCCGTCCAGGCTATCGACAAATTCGTAGCCAACGCCATTGAGGTTTTTGTCCAGTACTTCAGGGAAGGAAAGAAGCCTCCGGTGAAAGAACGGTACGTGCCAGTGCTTGGGTTGTGCCCGGAGAACTTCGATTTCATCAAGGACCGGGTGTGGGGCTATCGCGTATACATGGAGCAGAAGGGGAAGCAGTGACGCTCAGTGCAACACAACTCTACCGTAGCCCTCTGGGGCTACGGTAGAGTTTTTTTCTCTAAGGGGGAATGTCCATTGAAGAATATAAGGAGCGTTGCGGCAGGACAGTTTATTTTCCTCTTCATGGTTGCTTTCTTCGTGTTCATGGCGGTCGTCTCTCCCCAGTTCCGTACGCACTATAACCTCTTTAATCTCTGGCTCGATGCGGTCATTACAGGCATTCTCGGTATTGGCATGACTTTTGTGATTACTACAGCGGGCATCGACCTTTCAGTGGCTTCAAACCTTGTGTTTTCGGCGATGATTGGGGCTATTCTCATGTCCCGGGGGCAGGGTGTGCTTCTTGCTTTTCTTGTCATGCTTGCCGTTGGTTTGGGATTTGGCCTCTTCAACGGGGTGATGGTCGCCCGGCTGAAGATGGTGCCCTTCATCGTGACCCTGGGAACTTTGAGCCTGGGGCGAGGACTTGCAATGCTTTCAACCAGGGCGAAATCTGTGTATGGCTTCCCGAGATTGTCACCCGCATTGGTTCGGGGGAAATTGGGTTTTTCCCCGTTGCTGGCCTCATCATGGCTTTTCTTTATGTAGTGGCCTGGTATGTCCTCAACCGAACCGTTTTTGGCCGCTCGGTGTACCTTGTCGGGAGCAACCCGAGAGCCGCACGTCTCAGTGGTATCGATGTGGAGCGGGTGAAAAGCCTGGTGTATCTTGTGAGTGGCCTGTGTGCTGCGATAGCAGCCTTCATCCAGATGGGGAGATTGAATGCGGCAAAACCCAACATGCTCTACGGCCTTGAGCTTGATGTGGTTTCGGCGGTGGTTCTTGGGGGAACAAGCCTTTTTGGAGGAAAGGGCAATATCCTTGGGACCCTCTGGGGAACCATGGTGATCGTCCTCATCCGGAATGCCATGGTGCTTTTTGGGGTCAGCGTGTACTATCACCAGGTCGTGAAGGGTCTTGTGATTCTTGCGGCTGTGCTCATTGATATTCTCCGTTCAGGGG
>APKF01000169.1 GCA_000353875.1 Candidatus Caldatribacterium californiense OP9-cSCG
CTCAGGTTTTTGCGCTCATCGTTGGGAATCGTGGGTTCTTCCCTGACTCACTGGCGGCGGCAGGACGGGAACGAATGCTCCGGGTGCTTGAAGAAGAGGGGTTTGAGGTTGTCTGTCCCTCTCCAGAGGACACGAAGCTCGGAACGGTGGAGACCTGGGAGGACGCAAAGAAATGTGCTGCCCTTTTCCACGCTCATGCCGACCGTATTGACGGAGTCATCGTCACGTTACCGAACTTCGGGGACGAGAAAGGTGTGGCTAACACCCTGCGGTTGAGCGGCCTTCGGGTGCCGGTGCTCGTTCACGCCTTTCCCGATGACCCCGAGCACCTCGACCTTGCCGGCCGGGGTGATGCTTTTTGTGGGAAAATCTCGGTCTGTAACAACCTCGTTCAGTTTGGCATTCCCTTCTCCCTCACCCGCTTCCACACTGTCTGGCCGGAAGAGGATAGCTTCCGTGAAGACCTCCGCTGGTTTGCCCAGGTTTGTCGCATCGTGAAGGGTCTCAAAAATCTGAAAATCGGGGCCATCGGAGCTCGTCCAGGAGCATTCAATACCGTCCGCTTTTCGGAGAAAATCCTTGAAACGTACGGTATCTCAGTGGAGACTATCGATCTTTCGGAGATTTTTGCGGCCATGGGGAAGGTGCCTGAAGAGGAGGCGAAGAAGAAACTCGAAGAGATCCGTGCGTACTGTGACGTGAGTGCGGTTCCAGAAGACAAACTCTTCACCATGGCTCGCTTTGCCCTTGTGATTGAGCGCTGGATGGCAGAAAACGATATCCGGGCCACCGCTATCCAGTGCTGGACCTCCATGGAGTATAATCTCGGGATCACACCCTGTGCTGTGATGAGCATGATGGGTGAAAAGCTCATGCCTTCCGCCTGCGAGGTGGACGTTGCCGGAGCCCTGAGCATGTATATCCTTCGCCTTGCTTCGAATCAGCCGTCAGCCCTTGTGGACTGGAACAATAATTTCGGTAACGACCCCGAAAAGTGTGTTCTCTTCCACTGTGGTAACTACCCACGTTCGATTTTTGCCAGGATGGAAATGCGTTACGCCGATGTCATCGGGGCAACGGTGGGTATGGAGAATGCCTACGGGAGCTGCCGGGGGAACATCAAGCCCGGACCCTTTACCTTCCTGCGCCTGTCAACTGACGACCTGAGCGGAAAAATCAAAGCTTATGTCGGCGAGGGCGAAATCACGCAGGATGTGGCAAAGACGTTTGGTGCCTGGGGAGTAGCCCGTGTTCCAAAGCTCCAGGACCTTCTCCAGTGCATCTGTAAGAACGGTTTCGAGCACCATGTGGCCATTAACCTTTCGCAGGTTGCTCAAGCAGTCCGGGAAGCGCTGGTCACCTATCTCGGCATTGAGGTCTATCACCACTCTTGAGTCCTTTACGTTGGGAGGATGAAGTATGGCTGAGTATCTCCTGGGCCTTGATTACGGGACTGGAGGGGGTAAAGCCTGCCTTATTGACGCCGAAGGTCGCGTGCTTGCTTATGCCTTTCGGGAGTATCCCATCATTATCCAGCATCCTGGCTGGTCGGAACACGACCCTCATCTGTACTGGAAGGTGGCCTGTGAGGTTATCCAAGAGTGCATAGCGAAGTCCAAAGTAAATCCCCGCCAGATCCGGGGTATCGCAGTATCTTCGGCTTTGCCGAACCTTGTCATGGTTGACCGCGATGGCAACCCCGTTCACCTTGCCTATAACCTCATGGACCGGAGGGCCACAAAAGAGGTGGCCTGGTTGAAGAGCACCATTGGCGAAGAGCGGATGTTTGCCCTTACCGGAAACCCGGTGGATGACCATCCGATGCTTGTGAATCTCCTCTGGGAGAAGAACAATCGTCCCGAGTCTTTTCGGAAAATTTTCCAGGCGCTTACCGTCGATGGGTTCATCAACTTCAAACTCACAGGGAAATTCACGGTCAACATTGGCTCTGCAGCGTTCTACGGGGTGGCCTGGGATATCCGCCGGCACGAGTTCAACGAGGATGTTCTTCGTGAGATTGGTCTTTCGAAAGACCTCTTCCCTCCTGCCTTTTCCTGCGAGGACGTTATTGGTGAGGTGACAGAAGAAGCCTCAAAGGCAACGGGCATCCCTCAAGGCACACCGGTGTGTGCCGGTGCCGTGGACTTCTGCGTGAGCTGTGTAGCAAGCGGCACCATCGCAGAGGGCGACGTGCAGATGAACCTGGGGACCTGCGGGAATTTCGGGATTGTGCACAAGACCACGGACTTTCTCCGAGAGATGCTGGTGTGCCCCCATGCGGTGGAATCCCGAACCACCTACGTCACCATCCCCACCACAACCACCGGTGGGCAGCTTCTGCGTTACGTGAGGGATAACCTTGCACATTTTGAGGTCGAGGTGGAGAAGATTCTCGGAGTGAGTGCCTACGACCTTCTGAACCTTGAGGCAGAGAAGGTCTCCCCAGGATGTGATGGTCTGCTTGCCCTGCCCTACTTCATGGGAGAACGGAGCCCCCTCTGGGATCCTTACGCCCGGGGGGTGATCTTCGGCCTTTCGCTCTCGCACACCAAGGGCCATATCGTGCGGGCACTTATGGAATCGGTAGCCTATGCGCTGTACCATAACTTTGAGATTGTCCAGAGTGCAGGATGGAAAATCAATCTCCCCATCGTTTTCAACGAAGGTGGGGCACGGAGCAGGCTCTGGCGGCAGATTATCACCGACGTCTTCAATGTACCCACGGTGTTTCTCAAAAACAGAGCGGGAGCTCCTTATGGGGGAGCGATTCTTGCCGGCGTGGCCTGTGGTGTTTTCCCGAATTTCCAGATAGCGAAAAAGCTCGCTGAGTACAT
>APKF01000170.1 GCA_000353875.1 Candidatus Caldatribacterium californiense OP9-cSCG
CGACCCGGCAGAGGTACGGTCACTCCTTGCAAAGTACGGCATTCGAGCTGGGTCCATCTGCAACATCTGGAAGAAAGACCGAGACTTCACCAGTGCTAATCCGGAGATTCGGGAAAACGCGAAGAGGTACACCAAAAGCACCATTGATCTTGCGGAAGCCATCGGTGCAGAAGTGGTGATTGTAGCGCCCACGGCAAATATGCGGATCACCAGAGAGCTTCCTCCTGAAGAAGAGTGGAAGTATGCGGTCGAGGGTCTCCGGGAATGTGGGGAATATGCTCGTTCCCGGGGAGTCACCCTGGTCATTGAACCCTGGAACCGTTTCGAAACGTACCTCATCAATCGTCTGGAACAGGCCATACGCCTTGCCCAGGACATCAACTTGCCCAACGTCAAAATCATGGGAGACCTCTTCCATATGAACATTGAGGAATCCAGTATCCCTGAGGCGATCCGGAAAGCCAGAGGCTGGCTCGTCCACATGCATGTGGCGGATAACCAACGGGACCTTCCCGGCAAAGGACACCTCAACTGGCCGGAAATCTTTTCCGCGCTCAAGGATATTCAGTTTCCGGGATATCTCGTCCTGGAGTACATTCCTCCCCATGCCGATCCTTATTTTGCCTTTCGGGAAAAGGTCGACGAGTCGGTCTATGACGAGCACGCTCAGTACGCGGCTGAGTTCATCCGGAAGTTCCTGTAGAAGTAGGAGGGAGGTGAAAAGCCAGCTCAATGACAATTTTGTTTGTATGATTTGTATGAGTTTTCCCAACTTGCAGAGTTCAAGAATTCTTTAAAAGAAGGGGGTATGAGCCTTGAAGAAACGGTGGTTGTTAATCGGTTTTGTAGCAGTTCTCCTGGTGTTGCTGGTGGGTGC
>APKF01000171.1 GCA_000353875.1 Candidatus Caldatribacterium californiense OP9-cSCG
GATTGCGCGCAGCCTACCCTTGTCGTCCTTCCCCCGGGGGTGGCCAATCCCGAAGAGTGGATGATGCAGGTGCTTGAGTCGGTGGGAGGCAATATCCGCACCAATAAGAACATGCTCGTTTTCCTTGCCCCTGATACCACACAACTTGCGGCCCTGCGGGGACTGGTCCGGCGATACCTGGCTCTTGAAGAAGTCGCCCATTCGCCGTCTTTCAGGGAAATGGAACCCGAAGACCGGGAACAGTTGCAGGAGCAGCTCAGGGAAAAGCGAACGAGCATTGAGGGCCTTTTCCTGAAGATGTACCAGGATGTCTACCGTCCGGATGCTTCTGGAGTGAAGAAGGTGTCGTCTGCGACTTCGGCGTTCCCTGGGGTGAAGACCCTTGATGAGTACGCAAGGCAGCTCCTGGAGAAAAGCGGCATTCTCCTGGAACGGATTGCTCCGGAGTACCTGCAAGGGGTGCTTCAGGAGAATGGCGGCGAGGTCTCGCTCTCCCAGGTGAACACTATCTTCACGGGTGTGGTGGGCCAGCCGCTTTTGAAAAACCCTAAAGAAGCCATCACAGGAGCTATCTGGGAAGGTGTGCGGCAGGGGATTTTTGGGGTTCAGGCTGGTGGCAGGACTTTTGTGGGCGAGGAAGTCCCGGAGGAGGTACTGAAAAACGGCAACGTGGTTCTGGTTACGTCTCCCAAAAAACAGGAAAAAGAGCTGGGAGCTGCGGTTTCCTCCCCTGAGTCAGGGGCGGTGACGCTTACAGTGCGGACCAGCGCGAATCTCCTGTATCCTCTGCTTCAAGCTGCTCAAAGGTTGCGGGAACTCGAAAAAGCCACGGTCCTTCTTCGGGTCGATGACCCCACAGGAGCGATGCGGCGGCTGAAGCAGGAACTCGAAAAGCTCCTTCGTGATTACGGCTGCACGGTGGAGTGGGAGGAGAGGCAATCCTGATTTTGTCTCCCTGAACCGGTGTTTTTTCGCTTTTTGCGGTTGTGCCAATGATTCTGGTGACACCAGTCGTGCTCCAGTCGGAGGTCGGATCGGTGTCCATGCAAACCGAAAATATTCGCTATAATGGGGCCGAAGTTCGTTTGTTTCCAGGGCCCGGGCAAGCTCAGGTGAACGGGAATCATACCCGAGGGTCGGTGGAGGCGTGGTTGCTGGTCGCTCCAGCTGAAGATGACAAAGAGGACGGCTTCTGTAGCTAACCCTATGACCTGCCTGGTTATATAGCTTCGAGGCAGCAAGCCGAGGCCCGGCGGCTGGATGGGGCGATCCGGAAGAATTTCCGGAGGTTTGGTTATGAGACTTAAGGAACTCTTGCAGGCGAAACGCGCAGAAATTCTTAAAGTGTGCGATAGATACGGTGCTTGTAAGGTGCGCATCTTCGGTTCAGCGATTCGTGGGGAGGCGGAGGAGGAAACTGACGTCGACTTCCGGCGCCATGCCCGCGTTGAGA
>APKF01000172.1 GCA_000353875.1 Candidatus Caldatribacterium californiense OP9-cSCG
GAACAGACTTTGAATGTGACAGGTTACGCCAGATCTGGTTTTTGCATCGCTGTGGGGGATAACCATGGCAGGAATACAACTGCCGAAAGAGAAACTCGCCGAGTTTTGCCGGCGGCATCACATCCGGCGCCTGGCGCTGTTTGGTTCGGCACTGCACGGAGACCTTGGGCCGGAGAGCGATATCGACTTTCTCGTGGAATTCGAACCCGGCCATGTTCCCGGCCTTTTCGGCGTTGCTCGCATGGAGCGTGAGTTGTCGGCGCTTTTTGGGGGCGAAAGGTGGATTTGCGTACCCTGAGGGACCTGAGCCCCTATTTCCGCGAGGAGGTGTTGCGGGAGGCCAAGGCGCAGTATGCGAAAGAGTGACAAAATAAGGCTGCAGCATATGCTTGATACCGCCCGGGAGGCTCTCGAGTTTGCGAGCTCCAGTTGCCGGGAAGATTTGGAACGTGACCGCAAACTGGTGCTGGCTTAAAGCTGCGCTGAGGGTAGAGGAATAGCCGCGTGCCCGGCGGCGTCCAGGGCGCATAGAACTTGAAAATTACCCGGTTCCCTCGGCTTCTGCAGGTTTATTTCCGACCGACATCTGTGCTGGCTGCTTTGGGTGACTCGCCCAGCGCGTCAGGGAAATTTCACAATTGCGACACATTCCGGTCACAAATCCCTCCAGAAGTCCGGTGTATAATTTCCCGGGGGTGGTGGTATGCACGGGCATGGGTTGTTCTGGGTTCCCTTCTGGGGCTACTATTACTTCCCCTACGGGTGGTTTTTCTGGGGGAGGATTCTTGCCGGTGTTGTGGTGTTCCTCTGCATCTTCTGCCTGCTCTTTCTCCTTTTCTGGGCCGGGAGGCCCATGGTGCGCTCTTCCAGGTTCTTCGAGGAGGACCCCATAGAGATTCTCAAGCGCCGCTATGCCCGGGGGGAGATCACGAGAGAAGAGTATGAGAGGATGCGGGAAGAACTGAAACGGTGAGGTTCTGTCCTTTCAGGAGGAAGGGCTATGGAGAACTCTCTCGAGAATGTGGTGCTAGGGACCATTAAAGCCCGACGGAGTGTCCGGGCGTATTCCCCAAAAAAAGTGGAAGAGGAGAAAATTCAGGCTATTCTCGAGGCTGCGGTCTTTGCCCCTTCGGCCCGGAACGGACAGCCCTGGTTTTTCACCGTTATTGAGAACGAGGGGCTTCTTGAGGAGATGAACGAGGCCACAAAGAGCATCATGCTCTCCTCAGGGGATGAGTTTCTTGAAAGCCGCGCCAGACAGGAGAATTTCCACGTTTTTCACCATGCCAAAACGGTGATACTGGTCTCAGGGAAAGAAGACCACCCTTCTGCCCCGGTAGACTGTGCGGCGGCGACCGAGAACATGCTCCTTGCAGCGAAATCTCTGGGTGTGGCTTCCTGCTGGATTGGATTTGCGGGACTTCTTTTCTCAAGTCCAAAAGGCGAGGCGTACCGGAAGCTTTTGCAGATTCCCGAAGGGTACCGACCCCTCTGGGCAGTGGCCCTGGGGTACGCCCTGAACTACCCTGGGGAGGTTCCTCCAAGGAACCGGAACGTCGTCGCCTGGGTACGGTAACATCCGGCGGCTACCCACACGGGGAATGGGGACGGAAAAGCGAAAGCCCAGGGTAACCCCGGGCTCTTCTTACGGTATTCCCTCTACCTCAATCGATGCCACCTGCCCGCCCACAATCACGAAGGCCGAGCCGGTTGCCACCCCCGAGGCATTGCCCCGCAAACCCACAGAGATTTTGTTCAGACCCTGTTGAGCTTCTACGGTGAAGCTCCTCCGCACAGTACTCGCATTTCCGGCTGCTTCAAGTTGTTGCAGGGCCGCCGAAAGCTGGGTGAGACTGTACCCGGTGGCGATGAGGTCCACGATACTCCGGGCGTTCTGCGGGGCGAGCCCCCCTGCCGCAAGGAATGCAAGGGACAGCACCTTGTCGAGGACAACCGGGCCGCTGAAAGCCGGAGAAATGGCGGTGCGGTAGAGATTCCCGTTGACTTCGCAGAAGAGCTCAAGCTCGGAGAAAGAGGCGAGGGCGAAATTGTACGTTCCGCCCACGTATTTGATGGTGGGGGTCACAATGAGGGTCGCCGGATGGGAGGTACTCACCCAGATGGACTGCCCGGACGTGGCGGTGGACCCACCCACCCAGGCGTCGATGTAGAAGGCAATGCCACCGGATTCTCTGTTGGCCGAGGCCCTGCAGTCGGCGTTGCCGACTTTATGGGTCCACACCCGTGTGTCGGAATAGGGAGGGGTGAAGGTTTGTCTGGTGGTGGGGAGGCATTCCCGGAAAGCACCCAGCGCACCGTCCTCTTCGTCAGTGGCCAGCCAGCGGTTGAAGATGAACCGGTACTTCTCCCCGGTAGCGACGTTCGTCACGGTGACGGATGCCACGTACCATCCCGGAGCAACGCCACTCCCGTCATGGCGGAGGTAGACCTGGCGGATAGTTCCCAGGTCTCCAACCTGAGAGGGGGGAATGGTGAAGGTATCCGTCTGGTTCCGCTCGAAGTCGTTGCGCTGGGGGTTATCAAGGAGGAATTCCCTCGATTCCCCTTTCTCCCCGTAGAGGGTGATGTAAACGTTGGCATCCGTTCCGGCACCCGTTTTGTCTCCGGTCACCACGGTAATCAGGTACCCGGCGAAAGGTGGGGGTGTGGCAAGATCCGGGGGAGGAGTGACCTCCGTTGGAGGCTGGGGAGTGTGGATAGGAGTGGGTTGAGGGGTAGGAGTTGGTGGGGGTTGCGAAGTGTGGATAGGAGTGGGCGTCGGTGTCGCCGTAGCTTTTTTTCCGATGGTCAGTTCATATTCCCCCGCCCCGCGCAAGCGATATGCCCGCACGAACCACTCCCCGCTTTTCCCGGCCACATGCTCCAGAGATTTTGTGTTCCCTCTGGTTGTCACATTCCCCACGCTGCTTATCGAATCAGGAGGGTAGAGGGAAAGGGTAAACAAAGCCCCTTGAGGGAAGGTGAGGGAGAGACGGATGGTTTGTCCCTGTTCCGCCGGGAAACGGTACCAGTCAGTCGAGTCAGCGCTCTTCAGAAATCCCTGCCAGGTCCCTTCCCCGATACGGAGGGCATCCCAGCGGTTGTTCCCGGCATCCTGGCCACTTCCGGCATCGTTCTGGTTGGCAATCGCAAGAGACAGGCTGTATTCCCCCGCCCCGTGCAAGCGATATACCCTCACGAACCATGCTCCACTTTCCCCGGCCACGTACTCCAGGGACTTTCTGTTCCCCGCTGTCACCACGCTCCCCACGCTACTTCCCGAACCGGGAGGGTAAAGGGAGAGGGAGAAAGAAGCTCCCTGAGGGAAGGCAAGGGAGAGGGTGATGATTTGCCCCTGTTCTACCGGAAAACGGTACCAGTCAGCCGAGTCAATGGAGCCGTCGCCGCGTCCATATCCCAGGTCACCGCTTACCGTGCCCGGTGTAATCGCCACCGCGTTCTCTCTTCTTTCAGCATCCGGTTCGGCAAAGCCACTTCCGGCTTCTTCTGCCTCTTCTCCCAGAAGGAGTGTGACGCTCTCTTTCCGGAAAGCCACATGGACGGTGGAGGGACTTTTCCCGGAAAGGAACGGCCCGGGGTTCCGGTGAACCCGTATCCAGAGGACCGAGGCACGTTCCAGGTTCTTCCGGGGGATGGTCACGCGTCCCCGGCAGGTGTACCCCACCGGGTCATGAGGTGGTGAAACATTGGGGAGGAAGACCTCCTTTGTTCCCACGATGAGTCCTCCCTGTCTTCCCCGTGGAGGAATACCGTAAGAGAGGAAGAAACGAGCGTCAACCCCCCGGGGGCCATCGGCCCGGCTGGTGGCCAGAACCTCAAGGTCAAGCACCAGGTCTTCTGTCCCTTCAGGTATTCCCTCAAACACCCACTCGGCAACCTGGTTGAAAGAAGGATCCCGCAACCAGTACCAGCCACTGATGGGGTCACCATCTGAGAAAAAACTCTGTGGCGGTTTTTTGAGTTTCTGCGGCGCAAAGCCCCTGGGTTCCCGCAAACACCACGCAGAGGGTGAAAAAAACCACCAGGAAACGAATTCGTGACATCTTGTCCCCTCCTTGCCAGAATACTTTCTCCATCCATTGTACCACGTATTCCCCGGGAACGTGTTCAGGACCATCCTTGGGGAAAACGGAGAGAAAAGGGGTCCTCGAGGAGGAGGCTATCCTCCTTAAAGAGGAAACATCCTGCGAGAAACAGGGAAGCCGGGAGACTGTGCTAAAAATTTTGGGATTCCTCCGGAACCGTTGCAGGCTCTCTATTCCCGGGAGGACGGAGAGGATTCCCATCACCCTGCCTGAACTGCAGATATTCTCCGAGCTGAGACTTCCGGGTGACATGTCTTTGGGAAAAGAGTGCCGCAAGCGAGACCCTCGCTTGCGGCACTGAAATTTACACCTGGAATTGGTCCACGGAATTCCTCAATTCTTCGGCCAGTCTGGCCAGAGCTTCCACTGCCGAGGTAATCTCCTCAAGGGAAGCGCTCTGCTCCTCGGTGGATGCGGAGACCTCTTCACTTGAGGCAGCGTTCTCCTCAGCAATGGCGGCAAGAGAGGCAACCTGCTCAGCAATGGCGGCGATGTTTTTAGTGATTGATGCCACAGCCCTGGCAATGTCCCCGGAGAAGCGGATGGCTTCATTCTGCACCCCCTCCATGTCCTTCCGGGTCCCCTCAAGGACATCCCGGGAGGCACTGATCCGGCCAATGGCTTCCCGGACCTTTCCGATGGCGTCGATGATGTTCTGGAGCCCCCGGACCACGTTCTGGGCCTGGGAGACACCCTCCGCCACCTCAGCGCTTGTCCGGTCCATGCGGTGCACGGCATCCTGGGTGTCCTTCTGGATTTCGGCGATGAGCTGGGCAATCTGCTGGGCAGCCTGAGCTGAGCTTTCGGCGAGCTTCCGCACCTCTTCAGCCACCACCGCAAAGCCCCGTCCTGCCTCTCCGGCTCTGGCGGCCTCAATGGCGGCATTGAGGGCGAGGAGGTTCGTTTGCTCGGCAATCCCGGTGATGACGTCCACAATCCGTCCAATCTCCTGGGAGCGGCCCTCGAGCTTGGCGATGCTCTGGCCCACCTCCTGGGAGATCCGGGCAATGCGTTCGATGTTCTCCACGAGGAGGTTCAGCGCCCCCCGGCCTTTCTCTGCCTCATCGGCAACACTTCCACCCTCCCGCACCGCCTCCTCGATGTTCTTCGTCACCTCATCAAGGGCTTCGGCGTTTCTCCCAATCCTTTCTCTGAGCGTCACCTCAAGGAGGTTGAGGTTCTTCTTCGAGAGTTCCTCGATGTTCTTCGCCTCATCACTCACCTCATGAACCCTTTCGTTGAGCTTCTGGAGCTCCTCTCCCTGGCGGTTTGCCCCGTCAGCAACCTGGGCAATGGTTTTGGCAATCTCCTGGGTAGCCCGGGAGACCTCGCTCACTGAGGAGGTGAGCTCTTCGCTTGAGGCAGCAAGGGTGGAAGCGGTGTTGGTAATCCGGGAAATCGTATCTTGCAAATGCTTCACCATGGTGGAGAGTGCTTGGGCGAGAACTCCTACTTCGTCGCGGCTGCGGACCTCTCGAACTTCCACCCGCAGGTCTCCCCGGGATACCTGTTCGGCCACCCGGGCCAGGACCTGTAGGGGGCGACCGATGGCCCCGGAGACCACAAAAATGAGAAGCCCTATTGCCACCGCTCCGGCAATCGCTATGAGAATCGACCGGAGGAAATCCCGATTGGCCTGGGCAAAGACTTCTTCCTGAGGAACCACCACGCTGGCGATCCAGGGCTCCCGGGTATTCCCCACGAAAAAGGGTACAAAGGTCTTGAAGGTGTACTTTTTCAGGGCTTCGGAGTATTCCGTCCCGGTGTAGATTTCTCCCTTTCTCATTCGCTCCAGAATCACCGCCGCAGAGTTATCCTTGACCTCTCCCCAGGGTTTTCCGATACGGTCTTCCTGGGGGTGGGTGACCACGATACCCTTCGCCGAGACCAGGCGCAGGAAGCCGCTTCTGAGAACCCTTTTGCTGCTGAATCGCTCGTTCAGGGTGTCAAGGGCGATGTCCACACCGGCCACCCCCACCACTACCCCGTTTTTGCGGATGGGCACCGAGCAGGTGGTCATGAGGGTCTTTTCCCGGCGATTTCGTACTCGTAGGGCTCAAGGAGCACTTCGTTTCCGGAATTTCGGGCTAAAAGGTAGTAGTCTCCGGCTCCCGGGGTTTCATAATCCCGGAGGGGTTCTTCGGAGATTTTTCCCTGATCCCGGAAAAAGTAGGGGATGAAGCGACCGGTCTCATCGTGTCCTTCGGTTCCCCGGTATTTTTCATCCAGGCCATCCAGGGCGTTGGGCTCAAAGCACACCCACGTCCCTAAAAAATCCTCATTCTCTTCCAGGACTTTCCGTAACATCCCCCTCAGAACCTCCCGCCGGTGCTCCTGCGGGATAGACTCAAAGGCTGAAAATCCTTGAGCCATGGTCCGGGCGGCATTCATGGCCACTTCCAGAATGGCATCGGCTTCATTGGCCAGTTCCCTGGCGGTAGCCTCCATCACCGCCCGGGCGTTCTCGTAGGCACGGTTGCGGCTTTGCAGGTTCTGCCATACGACGATACCCAGAAGAGCCGCAACCACTGGGATGAGGATGAAGATGAGCATCTTCCCTCGCACCGAGTGAAAGCCCCGTATCATGGTGCATCCCCCCAAGGTGTTTTTGCCACCATTTTAGCAGGGAGGATAAAAATCGTTGCCAACCTGCTCAGGGATATTCTCCTGACGCTCTTTGCTTTCCAACCTCGTCTTTCCTCTGGATGATTCCGGGGAAAAGTAAAAGGAGAAAGTGAATGACAAGAGGAGATTTGCACTGACCCCAGGTGGTGTATACTGGAAAAAGAAGCACAGAGAGGAGGGGAGAGGATGAGGCGTTTCCTTCTGGTTTTCCTGTTTTTTGCTCTGCTTCCCCTTCGCGGTGGAGGAGGGGTCTTCGCCCTGCCCTGGGAGCGTCTTGTGCTCATCGATGACCCTGAATTCGTGCGCCTTGTGGCCGTGCCGAACCCCGACCACCACCTCTTCTGGGCCACAGATTACGTCCTTGAGGTGGAGGCCCGAAATCCTGCACAGCCGGTTGAGGTTTCGTGCCTCATCCTTGCAGGTAGCGCCACTCCCGAAAGGCCCTCACAGGGGGTGGAGGTCCGGGGGAACAATTTCATCGCCGGGTGGGAAGAAGAGAAGCAGCTGTATTTCCACACCGAAGTGGGAGGATGGGCTCGCCCAGAATTCCAGGCCAATCCCCAGTATTTCCCTCTGCCACACTACCGGACCTGTGTGCTCCTTCTTGCTCGCTACGAGAAGGTGTACCTCGTCTTCCTGCGAGAGAACGACGGATACCTGACGTACCGGGTTTTCCGGGGAGGTCCTTTCACCGAGCTTGAGGTGGATGGCCTTGCCCGGGTGACGAGGGTAGGGGAGGAGCTTGAGGTTCGCTCTCTGGGTGGACCGGTGGAGGTGGGTCTCTGGGCGGAAGGAAATTACCTCCACGATGAGGTTGCCGGCTATGCCTGTCCCGAGTTTCAGGAGAATCCCAAACGGTACCGCATCCCCCACTACGGGATGTTCTTCTTCCTCGTGGCCCGGTATGGACGGCTTGGGCTCATTGTGGGGAATGAGAACGACGGTTACCTTGGGGCTGTGACCTTCTCCGGTTCCCGTCTCCTTCAGGAGGAGCATATCCCGGGTCTTGGGGTTCTGCGAGGGTTGGGAGGGCCGGAGGTTGAAGTGCTGGCCTCAGAAGGTGTTCCAGTGGAGGTCTCCCACTTCTCTTTTGACGGCACCTGCTGGCAACACGAGGTGGGGGGATGGGCCCGCCCAGAGTTTGAACCGAACCCCCAGCGCTTTTCTCTGAAACACTACACCCCCGGGTTTCTCATGCTCAGTCGGTACGAGAAGAGTGCTCTGTTTTTCTACAACGAGAACGACGGGCAGCTGGGCATTCTGTCCCTCGTTGCAAGCGACCCGGATCTTCAAGCGCAGGTAGTTGCTGCCCAGGGGGATTTTGGGTTCCGTCTGTTTTCAGAGCTTCTTGGAGAAGAGACGGGGAACGTTGCCCTCTCGCCTTTTGGCCTTTTTCTGCCTCTGGCCGTAACCTGCGCCGGAGCCTGTGGAGAGACCCAGAAATCCATGGCTCTGGCGCTTGGCCTTGGGGGTCTTGGACTTCGGGAAGTCCAGGAAGGCCATGCAGCCCTTCTCAGAAACCTTCACAAGGAAGACCCCGGGGTATTGCTCCACAGAGCCTGTGCCCTTTGGGTCAGGCAGGGTTTGCCGGTCAGGGAGGAGTTCCTCTCCGAAAGCAGAAAGGGATACGGTGCCGAGGTGAGGGTGCTCGACATCAACCATCCCGGAGCCCTTGAAGTGGTGAACGGCTGGGTTCGGGAGCACACCAAAGGAGCAATCGAGCAGATTCTCGAGCGTATCGACCCGGAAACTCTCGTGATTGTTACAAGTGCGGTGTTTTTCCAGGGAGCCTGGACGGTAGCGTTCGACAGGGAGAAAACGAGGCCTGGGCCATTTTTCCTTCCCGGGGGAGGGACGAAAACCTGTCCGTTCATGACCCGGTCGGGGGTTTATCGGTACCTTAAGGGAGAGGATTTCCAGGCGGTGGCCATCCCCTACGGGAGGGAGGAACGGTTCAGCATGTACCTCTTCCTCCCCGACCCCGATGTGGACCTTGAGGATTTCATCCGTTCCCTGAGCTGGGAACGCTGGGAGGCGTGGATGCAGAGGTTTCGGGAGCGGGAAGGGACGGTGAGCTTGCCCAGGTTCCGTCTCGCGTACGGTGCGAAGGAACTCCGGGATGTGCTGAAGCGTCTGGGGATGGGCCCCGCACTGACTCCCGGAGCAGACTTCTGCAACCTCCTTGAGGGTGAGGCCTACATAAGTAGCGTCGTGCACCGGGCTTTTGTGGAGGTGCGCGAAGAAGGTACCGAGGCAGCGGCGGCCTCAGCCGTGGTGGTGTCGAGAGGGATGGGAGAGACCTTCACCATGGTGGTCAACCGCCCTTTCTTTTTCGCCATAAGGGATGACAGGACAGGTGCGCTGCTCTTTCTGGGCGGGGTTTTCGACCCGGAAGACGTTATCTGAGGTCATGAAAGGAAGGCCACAGTGCAGCCCAGGCCGACAATGTACGCCAGGATGACGGCAAGGCGCCTCCCCGAGAACGTGTACGGCTTCTCCCAGGAGGAGATGAAACCGGAAAAAAGGCGTGAGTCGAGGGCTTCTTTCGTCCTCTCGTAGTGAGCAAGGGCATTCTTGAAAAGGAGTGCTCCAATCTTTCCGCTGTTCCGGACGGCAAGGCGCCAGGTCCGGAATCCTCCCCGAAGGTCTATGGTCACCACGAGACGGTGGAATTCCTCCTCAAGGACAAGGACGAAGTGCTCCATACCCTGGGCGATGGTGCAGAACTCCCGCAGTGTCCGGAAGCGTGAGAGAAAGAGGAAGATATCCCCTGGGGGAGTGGTGAAGAGAAAGAAGGTCAGGGCGAAAGCCGAGAAAGCGGTACGGAGGACCACAAGGAGGACAAAATCCAGGGGGTATTCAAGGAGGAGTGCGAGGCTGGAACTGCCGACAAAGCCCAGGAGGGTGAGTGTGTAGCGCAGGACCCACCGCCAGGGAGTTCGGAAGAAGAGGTGGAGAGAAAGGAAAAGCCCGATGTTTGCGGCAAGGAGCGCGCCACTTTTTGAGAATCCCAGAAGGACGATGGGGAGGAACACGACGAGCATTTTCTCCCCCGGATGAATGGCGCGCCCCCGACTTTCACAGGCGAACATCACTACATGCCGGAACATCAGTGCGTACTTCGCTTTCCGAGAATGTACCCGATGATGAGCCCTCCTGTAGCTGCCTGCAGAGCAAAAATCAGGGTTTCGATTTCCCCCGAGGGTGGTTCCCAGAGGGGGGAGAACCAGGGGCTGAAATCCGGGGCGATTTCCTGAATGAGCGCCTGGGCCTCTTCATCGGCTCCTGCGAGATCTCCCTGATACTGTCCAAGGCGGAGAGAAACGAAAAAGAGTGCCACACAGCAGAGTAAAAGCAGGAGAATCTTCTCCTTCATGCTATCCTCACCCCCAGACGGGTAAGTTCAGCGCCCATTCGGGCCCGGAGGTATTCAAAAAGCGCCACGGTCAAAAGCCCCTCCATGACGGCCAGGGGGACCTGGGTGACGGCGAAAAGGGCCATGAACCTGGCGAGAGAGAGGAGGAAAGACCGTCCTGGAAAGGCTAAGGCAAGCTGAAAAGAGGTGACCACGTAGGTGGCAAGGTCAGCCGTGAAGGCGGCAAAGAAAACGGCCAGAGTCAGGCGGTATCTTCGCAGGAGCTGGAATACCAGGAATCCTGTGAGGGGTCCCGCAATGCCCATGGAGAGGATATTGGCTCCCAGGGTGGTGATGCCCCCGTGGGCTAAAAGGAGCGCCTGGAAGAGGAGGACGAGGGAAGAGAGGAAAGCGGTGACCACAGGACCGAAGAGAATGCTTGAGAGTCCTGTCCCTGTGGGGTGGGAACAGGAACCGGTGACCGAGGGCAGTTTCAGGGCAGAGAGGAGGAAAATATACGCTCCGGCCAGGGCGAGGAACATTCTGGCGTGAGAATCTTGCATCCTTCGCACCTGCAGAAACCCCAGAAAGACCAGGGGAGCACTCAGGGCGAAGTACGCCCCGCACCACAGGGGTGGAAGAAATCCCTCCGAGATGTGCATGGCGTACACGGGGGAAGTGCAAAAGAGAAAACCTACTGCACTGCAGAGAACCACGAAAAGAACACACATAGGGTCCACCTCCTTTGAGGAACAAAAATGCCCCTCCAGAAAGAGGGGCAGAATCTTTGCCATTGCCCTTCCCTCCGAAGGGTTAGCATCGTTGAGGGCAGGTCTCCTGGCTCACGGGTCATCCTCCTCCCACCTTCCCAGGTGTTCCCCAGTGGTTGGGATTCGTCGCCGTATACAGTAGCGGGGGCTGCAGCGGATTTTCACCGCTTTCCCTTTTAAGCCTTAAGGCACCCTCAACGGACAGTATGCACTTTTTGCAACATTATAGATTCTGAAGGGGAATCCTTCAAGGGTTACTACTGGCTCTGTGGCGATGCCCTGCGGGCTTTCTCGAGGATTTTCGCAATTTCTCTGTGGCAACACCGTCCTGAGGGGTTCTCGGTGAGGCAAGACCCCTTACTTCCAGCGCCGGTCATCCTCTGAATGTCTTCCAGAGTTTTTGCCCCCTGGTGGATGGCAGAGCGTATCTCTTCTTCCGTAACCCGGCTGCAGTAACAAATGTACTTTGGAGAAGCTCCGTCCTTGTACCATACGGGGACTTTGAGGTCTTCTTTTTTCAGGGTCTTCCCGAAGGCATCGAAGTAGACCACCGGGCAATGTGGATTGAGGCAAAGGTGATAAGTCGCCATTTCGTTTACGGTGTCCCTCAGGGCCTCCCTTACCAGGTGTTTCACAGTGAGGGCCAGTACATTCTGACCCTCACTGTGGCATACAGGGCACAATGCCTTCTTCACGGCCTCAGGAACGGAGTTTCTGAAGGGCTTCCTTGAGCTCCTCAACGGTTGGAACTTTCCCGGAGAAGAGCACTGTTCCGTCGACGACCACGGCAGGAGTCATGCGGACCCCCATTTTAGCGAACTCTCTGGGGTCGGCAACATGGGTCACCTCTGCATCAATCCCCAGGGCCCTGCACGCCTCGCGGACGTTTTGTTCGGTTGCCCTACACTTCGGGCATCCCATGCCGAAAACGGCGATGTTCACGGGTATTCACCTCCTCAGGGAGCGAAAATGAAATTCCCGAAAAACCAGCCGACCACTGTACCGAGGAGGACAATGGTCGCAACGTACACGAAGGCTTTCTTTCCCCCGAAGACCCGGGCAATGGCCAGCCAGTTGGGCAAGCTCAGACCGGGTCCGGTGAGGAGGAGCGCCAGTGCGGGTCCCTTGCCCATGCCGAGTTTCATGAGGGTGCTCACAAAAGGTGCTTCAGTGAGCGTGGCAAAGTAGCTTATGGCGCCGATGAGCGTGGCAAGGAAGGACGACCGAATGCTGTTCCCTCCAAGCCAGGTACGAATCCAGGTCTCAGGGAGGAGCTTCCCGATAACGCCGACCACGAAAACACCAAGAAGAAGCAGGGGGAAAATGAGCCGCACAAACCAGAGGGTTTCCCGAAGCCATTCCCGTATGGCTTTCGGGGGGAAGGCAAACTTTGCGTATACGGCAAAAAGCACAGTGAGTGCCGCCCAGAGGATGACTTTATGGAGGTAAGGTCCGCTCCGGATGAGGTAATTGGGGAGAAGAAGGGAAAGGAGAACGAAGAAGAGGAGAAGGATGCTCCGCCTCTCAAGAATGGCACCTTTTGGCTGGCCACTTCCTTCGGAGAACACAGGTGCCGTGTGTCGTTCTTTCTGGAAGGCAAAGCTCATGATGCTGCCGACAAGAAAAGCCATGATGATTGCCGCGACCACCCGGGCGAGGGCCATAGAGGCTCCAAGGAGGCTTCCGGTGTAGGTGAGAGCAAGGATGTTGGTGGCCGGGGCCACCCAGAGGATGATGAAGGCCACGCCAATGGTCGCACCGCCAAAATAGAGGCCACTTGCTACGGGAATCACCGTGCAGGAACAGGCGGCAACAAAGAAGCTCGCTATGCTGGCCAGGAAGAACGAAGAGAGCTTCGACCGTTTCTCGCCAAGGTATTCGAGGATCACTTCCCGGTTGACGAAGCTGACAATGCCCCCTGCAAGGAGAAAGGCAGGCACAAGACAGGTAAGAACGTGCGTGGCCACGTAGTCCTTCAAGGCCAAAAGCCCGGCAACGACCACATCGCGCATGGTGCCTTCACCTCTGGGTATTGTTCTCCCTCCATTATACTCCCTGTGTCAACTTCGCCCGGTGTAGAGTTTTTCCGGTGTTCTGAGGTTCGCCAAAGGTTTACTTCAGGTATAATTGGAAAAAGGGGGTTGGAAAAGATGGTGCGCGTTCTCGTTCTTGCGCTGTGCGCGGTGGTGTTCTTTTCCCTTCCGGCTCTTGCCGAAGAGTTCGTGTCCTATGTTTCTCCTCTTGCCGGCTTCGCCATAGCTTTTCCTGAGGGGTGGGAGGTCGAAAATCCTCCGGAGTCTTTTGACCCCACCCTCATGCTTTCGGCCCGTTCCGGAGAGGCTCGGGTATGGGTGACCCTGGAATACCGGTACTACGCTTCTTTTGATGCCTTCAGGGAACGGGTACGCAGCGATATCCTGCTGTATCCGGGCGTGCAGATTCTTGGTGAGGGAAGGGCTGAGGTCGATTACGTTCCCGCCTACTGGTACGTATACTCCTTCCCTGAAGGAGGAAGGGAAATGCAGGGAATCCTCTATCTCTTCTCCAGGAATGAGGGGTTTTACCGGATTATTTGCTGGACATCGAGAGAAACCTTCGACGCGGTTTTCCCAACCTTTCGAAAGATTGTTCGGAGTTTCACAACAAGGATGAAACAGGCTCCTGAATGAGGATGACAAAAGGGCATCTGAAGTTCACCATTCTCGTTGCTGTTGTTGCGGTTCTTTCGGGGTTTTTGCTTTTTGCTCAGGTTCGCTCTTCTGCCCCCTTTTTTACTCGTCTGAGCCTTGCAAACAGTGGTCCCCTTTCGTGCACGGCCGGGGATGTCCTTCTCGTTGTGGCTCCTCACTGTGACGATGAGGTTTTCGGAGCCGGAGGGTTCATTTACGATGCGGTGAAACAGGGAGCCAGGGTCTATGTAGTTGTGGTGACGAATGGCGAAGCCTTTAGACTCCTCGTAAGTCGACCAAACCGGGCTCCCCTTCTTGGAGACCGCCGGCAGAGAGAAACCTTAGAGGCCCTTGAGGTTCTGGGAGTCCCGAGGGACCACGTGTTTTTCCTCGGGTATCCTGACCGGGGTCTGGAACTCCTCTGGTATGAACACTGGTTGCCAGACATCCCCTACTTTTCCCGCCTTACCCGAAGAGAGTTCACTCCGGACACGAGCTTCAGGCCGGAGAGCCCGTACTGCGGCAAGAGTGTGGTTGCTGATCTTGAGGAAATTCTCCGTATGGTGCGGCCCACTCTTGTTCTCACCGCATCGCCCTTTGACACCCATCCTGATCACCGGGCGGTGTACAACTTCACCATGTATGCGCTGGAGCATCTCCGCTACAAGGACCCCTTTTTCGAGAATACCCGGGTGTTCTGGTATCTTGTCCACTGGAACCTCTGGCCCCACGGGAGCCTGACCGGACCGGGGGTGAAACTCATTCCCCCCAGGGAACTCCTCGTGCCCACCATCCAGTGGCAGTACTATTTCCTGGGGAAAGATACCGTTTTCGCCAAGATGCGGGCAGTCCGGAAATACCGCTCTCAATCTGCGGGAGGATATCCTTTGAGCTTTGTTCGGGCCAACGAGCTTTTCGTTGAGGCCCGCAAGGCCAGAATTCCCACTCTTTTTGAAGGGATTACGGTTGATGGGCGATGGGATGACTGGGGTGGACCGAACATTGCCTTCTCCTCACCAGAAGTGCGAATAATACGGCAAAACGGAGCTCGAAAGACCTCCTCACCCTTTTTCCTCGCCATGGCGAAAGATGCCGAATGCCTGTATCTTGCCGTCCATCGTCTGTCCTCGAAGAAAGTGACGTACCGTTTCCATTTTCTGCCCGTTACCCCTCTCGGGAGCGAGGAAACCTACGTGGACGTGGAGGTGGGAACAGGGGGGCGGAAGGTGATCGTGATTCCCTCAGAGGATAAACCCCCCGGGGCCCTGCAGTATGCCCTGGGAGATGATGGCCTTGAGGTGGCCGTTCCTCTTGAGCTTTTACATCATGCTGCGACCGTCTTTTTCCGGATGGAGGTTCTCGAGGGGAAAAGGATTCTTGCTGAAACCATCTGGAAGGTGTTGACGTTCTGAGGAGGAAAGGCGGTGCCGGAGCTTACGGTTCTTGTGCTCTTTGGCGGAAAGTCTGTGGAACACGAGGTCTCCTGGGAATCGGCCCGAAACGTCGTTGCGGCGCTTGACCCGAAGAAGTATGAGGTGCTGCTTGTGGGCGTTGGCAAAGATGGCCTCTGGCGACTCTGTGAGAAGGAGGACCTTAAGCGAGGGGAGTGTCCCAAGCACCGTGAGGAGGTTATACTCCTTCCCCATCCTGAAGGGGGGAGACTGTACGGTCTCTCCCGCAGGGAGGTCGTTGCTGCCCCGGATGTGGTTTTCCCCCTGCTTCACGGAACTTTTGGAGAAGATGGGACGCTCCAGGGGCTTCTTGAAATGGTGAATCTCCCATACGTTGGTTCTGGGGTTCTGGGCTCTGCCATCTGCATGGACAAGGAGGTGACCAAGAGACTCCTTCGGGAAGCGGGACTTCCGGTGGTGCACTTCCTCTGCGTCACGGAAAGCACTATCCCCAGCTTCTCTGAAGTCGCTGATATCCTGGGGGTCCCGTTCTTTGTGAAACCGGCAACCCTTGGGTCTTCGGTAGGTACGGCGAAGGTGAAGGGCAGGGAGGATTTCGAACGCAAGGTTACCGAAGCCCTTCAGTACGACGACAGGGTCCTCCTTGAGGAGTACATCGCCGGGAGGGAAATCGAGTGCTCGGTTCTGGGAAACGAAGAGCCTCTCGCCTCACTCCCAGGAGAAATCGTTCCGCACCATGAGTTCTACTCCTATGAGGCCAAGTACTTGGACCCTGAAGGGGCACTCCTGCTTGTTCCCGCTCCCCTTGATGAGCGTACCACAAGAAAAGTCCAGGAACTCGCCCTTCTGGCCTTCAAGGTATGTCGATGCGAGGGCATGGCCCGGGTGGACTTTTTCGTACGGGGGGAGGAGGTTTTCATCAACGAGGTGAATACCATTCCGGGGTTCACAAAAATCAGCATGTACCCGAAACTCTGGGAAGCAAGTGGCATCCCTTACGCGGAGCTCCTTGACCGCCTTATTGAGCTTGCCCTGGAGCGGGCAAGGAGGAAACGAAGGCTTAAGCGGAGTTTCCGCTAAAGGTTCAGGAGGCGCCCGAAAGTACCCCGGGCGCCTCTTTCTTACTCCACAGTGAGTTGGGCTTTTCTGTCTCCGAACTTGTTGCAGTGGGCGAAAACCTCGAGGACATCGCCCTTCTTCGCATCGACAATGAGGTACTGGGCCTGCTGTTCCTGGGCCGAGAGCTGGGAGAAGAAGCGCTGGAGAATGACCTCCTTCCCGTTCAGGAAGACCCGGACCTCGTCGATGTAGTGGTCACCTCGAGGGTCGGGAACGCCGTGGAGAATGCGGATTGCAAGGAGTGACGTTTCGGGATCAAAGCTCATCGCAATCTGCGACGGAGGATGGGCAAGCGCTAAGCTTCCTGCAAAGACCGAAAGAGCAAGGCCAATCATCAGGCAGAGGCTTTTCGGCGACATTGGCGTCTCCTTTTTGGGGCTTCTTCGACCTTCACCATGGGTTGTCCGCAACACACAAGCTCTCCACCGCCGACTTCCTTCACTTCCACCACGTTACCGCAGACCTCACAGCGGAAAACCTCTCCCACCTTTTCCACCCGGGGCACTGCAAACCACCTCCTGTATTTTTTCAGAAAGAACCCTTTGAGCTTCTTTCCAATTCCCTGGATTTCCCTATAATGGAAGCGAGGTGATACGGTGGACGCATTTTTGGCTTTTTTGAAGTCCTTTGTGGTGCTCATCATTATCCTTGACCCCTTTCTGGGAATGGCGACTTTTCTCACCCTCACCCGCAAAATGTCCGAGAGAGAGCGGATGGAGCAGGCTTTCCTCGCCGTTCTTGTGGCCTTTGTACTTCTTGTCATTTTCCTCTTTGGAGGACAGGCTTTGTTTTCTCTTCTTGGGATTTCCTTTTCCAGTTTCATGGTGGCGGGAGGGGTGATCCTGCTCCTTCTTGGTATTGAGGATATCCTGGGGTTGCAGTTTTCCAAAAAAGAAGCTGACACCAGAGCCATTGCCGTGATCATCGGTACGCCGCTTCTCTGTGGTCCAGGGGCCATCACCTCCATTATTGTTCTTGCAGGAAAGTACGGGTATCTCATTCCTTTCCTGGCCCTGGTGAGTGCCCTTTTTGTCACTTGGGTGTTGCTCCTTTTCGCTCCTAAGATTGCGGCGTTCCTTGGGGAACGGATTGTGGAGGTGCTCTCAAGGGTTCTCGGGCTTTTGCTTTCGGCCATTGCCGTAGAGTTTGTAAAGGAGGGCATTCTGACGATGATTGCGGAGGTTGTGAAGCGGTGAGACGCGGCGTTCTCCTTCTCCCCTTTTTCCTTGCCCTTATCGTGATAGGTGTGGGCATTTCAGGAGCAGGCTCAGTGATTCCCGAAATTGCAGAACGCTTCTCCCTTCCTTACGCCCTTTCCGGAAGGGTGTTCTTCTTCCAGGGCCTGGGGTATTTCCTTGCCCTGATTCTTGGGGGTATCCTGGGAGACTTTGTTTTCCGGGGAACGGTGCTCCGTCTGGGGTTGCTCCTGGCAGTGCTTGGATTTCTGGGCATCGCCGTGGGTTCGTCTTTCTCTTGGCTTCTTTCTGCGTTTCTGGTCATGGGGGTTGGGGTAGGCTTTGTGGATTGCATGGTGAATCCTGTAGCCCAGAGTCTTTTCCCGGAGCGCCCCGGAGAGGTGCTCAACCTCATCCACGCGTTCTTTGGCCTTGGGTCGCTTCTTGCGCCAAGGCTTTACGCTTTCCTCCATACCCGGGGATACGGTTTCCAGAGCCTGTATGGGCTCGTCACAGGGCTTGTGGCAGTGACTGCAGGACTGTTCTTTCTGCCATTCATCCCCCGGAATATCAGCGCTCCTTCAGGGAGCGCAGTTTTCCGGGCTTTCACCCGGAAAGCCTTCCTCCTTCTTGGGGGGACGATGCTCCTTTACGCAGCCGGGGTGAGTACCTTTAACGGGTGGCTGGTGACCTACCTGAAAGGTCGGGGGTTGCCTCAGGTTGTCGGAGCTGTGTACCTTTCCTACTTCTGGCTGGGGCTCCTTGTGGGCCGCTTTGCCCTTGCTTCATTCTCCGAACGGGCCGGGTACCTCACCCTGATGCGGGTGAACGCCCTCGGGGGTGCTCTGGGGATAGCGCTGTTTCTTCTTTCTGGAACTTCCTCCTTTCTGGCACCCCTTCTGCTCTTCTTCGCAGGGTTTTCGCTCTCAACACTCATCCCCCTCACGCTCACCTATGCCATGACGGCCTTCCCCGAGATATCCTCCACGGCTTCGGGTTGGGTGCTGTTCAATAACGGTCTTGGAACCTTTCTCTTCCCCTGGCTTTTCGGCTTCGTGGGAGGACGGTTTGGTTTTGCGGTGGTTCTGGCCGCTGTGCCCTGTGCCCTTCTGGGGGTTTTCCTGTTCCAGCAGCTTCTTGTTTGGACAGGAAGAAGGATTCCTGAAGAGAAAGGAGCGGTGACCTGTGCGGATCGAAGACCTTGAGGCACAGCTTGATGACTTCGATTTTGAGCGAAGGAAGACGGCGTTTCTCAAGCTTTCTGAAGCTTACTGGAGAGGGGAAATTTCCTTCCCTCCACCTCGCCCGGTGGTGAACCTCCACTTCCACACCTTCTTCTCATTCAACGCCTGTGGGTATTCGCCTCTCCACATCGTATGGCGGGCGAAAAAGGAGGGCCTCAGCGTGGCGGGAAGCGTCGACTTTGACGTCTTAGATGCTCTGGAGGAGTTCCGGTTTGGGGGATTCACCCTGGGGCTTCCCGTGGTTTCGGGCCTCGAGACCCGGATTTACCTCCCTGAATTCCGGAATGAAGAGCTGAGCTCTCCTAACGAACCCGGCATTGCCTACTACATGGGGAACGGTTTCGTGCGTCTTCCTGAAGAAGGAACCCGGGCTTTTGAAACCCTGCGAAAACTCAAGCGGATCGCTCAGGAGCGGAATAAAAAGATTATCGCCCGGGTCAATGCGTATCTCCAGGAGGCCACCATCGATTATGAAGCCGATGTCCTGCCTCTTACCCCCTCCCACAACCCCACTGAGCGCCACATCGTTGTGGCCTATGCCAGGAGAGCGGAGAGCGTTTTCCCAAATCCCCAGGACCGTGCCCGTTTCTGGGCGGAGAAGCTTGGCGTTCGGGAGGAGGAGATTCGAGCCCTGGAGAAAGACCGAGCCTCATTTTATGACTTCATCCGCTCACGCCTCATGAAGTTCGGCGGCGTGGGATACGTTCAGCCTGATGTGGGGGATTTCCCCCGGATTCAGGAAGTGAACGAGATGATTCTCTCGGCAGGCGCCATTCCCTCCTTCTCCTGGCTTGACGGAACCCGGAGTGGCGAGGCCGACCCTGAAAGACTTGTCGCTTTCTGCGAGGCCAACGGCGTAGAGACCTTTTTCCTTATCCCTGATCGGAACTGGAATATCCCTGAAGACGAAGAGCGGAAGCTCAAGGTGCGAAAGCTCTACGAGTTTGTGGAGACCGCCCGGAAGCATCATTTCCCCGTCTTTGTGGGCACAGAGCTCAACCGTTACGGCCAGAAGTTCGTTGACGATTTCGATTCTCCGTACCTTGCGCCTCTTGCGCCGTTTTTCCTGGAGAGTGCCTGGGTGCTCTGGGGCCATACGGTGCTTGCGATGTCTTCAGGACGAGGGTACACGAGCGACTGGGCGAGAAGGACCTTCAAGAGTCGGGCGACGAAGAACCAATTCTTCGCCCGGGTAGGGAGATGCACAGAGGCATCCTGGGAAGCGGTGCGAAAGCTTGGAGAGCGTTCGACCGAAAGCCTCTTACAGGAGTTTGGTGGTTAGGACACGGTGGATGGCCTCGAGGGCAAAGGAGGCCTTTTCGCGGATGGTGAATCGGGCTCTCCAGTCAAAAGGTGTGGGCATGAGGTTGATGATGCCAAGAAGCGGGGCGTAGGAGGGAAGGAAGTTCGCCGGTGATACCTGGAGGCTTGAGCCAATTACCAGCATGGGCAGGCGATGCGCCAGTTCCTGCGCCTCTTCAAAGCAGGGAGGGAGCATGTCGCCGAAAAGGACGACATCAGGCCGGAGCATTCCCCCGCACAGGCAGCGGGGAGGTATCTCTCCCTGACGGACTTTCTCTACCAGGACCTCGATGGGAAAGGAGGTACGGCACACGACGCAGTGGCCGGAACGAAGGTGTCCGTGGATTTCAAGAACCTTTTGGGATCCGGCCTTTTCGTGGAGGCCGTCGATGTTCTGGGTGATGACGGCCTCCACGATGCCGAGTTTTTCCCATTCTGCGAGGATGTTGTGAGCTTTGTTGGGGCGGGCATCCCGAAAGCGCATGAGGACCTCAAAGCCCACCCGGAAGAAAACCTCGGGACGATGGTAGAGAGCTTCCACCGAGAGCACTTCGATGGGATCGTAGTGTTCCCAAAGACCTGTCCTGGGGGTACGGAAGTCAGGGGATGCCGCTTTCCGTCGAAATCCCAGCACCAGTGAGAACCACCCAAGGTTGACGATCGAAGATGATCCGGGCAACCTCTTCGGGGTCCCAGGACATCTCAGCGCTTCTTTTTCCCGTCCCGATGTTTCTTGAGGTCTGAGAGCTTTTCCTGGCTCTGTTTCAGGAAGCGGCTCATTTTCTGTTCGAAACTTGCCCGGCTCCGTTCTAACTTCTCAAGGTACTCCTTGTCCTCGTTCACCCGCTTGATGGAGAGGTCGATTTTCCCGTCAGGCGAGATACCGATGACCTTGACCTTCACCCGGTCGTTGATTTTGAGGTAGTCGTTCACGTCCTTCACGAAGTGGTGGGCGATCTCAGAAATGTGCACAAGACCCCGTTTGCCGTCTTCGAGCTCAACAAAAGCGCCGAAGCGGGTGATGCCCACAACCTTCCCTTCCACGATGCTGTCAATTTCCACCATGAACCTGAAACTATCCTCCCTCTTTAAAAATTGAGCATATTATACAAATCCCCCCAAAGGGTGTCAATGCGCTCCGGGAGAGGGCAGAAGGTCTTCAAGGAATTCCCCCGGAAGCCCACTCCGGGGATAGGCTTCCTTAAGGGGGGTAAGGTCATACTCGCAGCGGCGAAAGGAAACCCGGAGCTTCTCCCCAACCTCAAGCAGAGCCCAGGCCGCCCTCCAGTCACCGTCCTTTGGTCGTCCGACACTTCCGTCGTTTGCGATGAAGAGCCCATTGACCTCCCGGGAAAAGGGAATGTGGGTGTGGCCACAGACAAGGACATTAGCGCTTTCACCGGCCATCATGTGGAGGAAGCTCGAGTCTGGCCGGTCGGGGAAGAGGTACTCGTTGATGCGCCTTGGACTTCCGTGGACGAAGAGGAAGCGGAAGGACCCTGCCTCGAGTTCGTACCGGGGAAGAAGGTTTCGGAGGAAATCTTTATTCTTGGGCGTCACGGTGTTCCTGGTCCAATAGAGGGATTCCTGCCCCAGGGCCTTTTCCTTCTCGGTACGGTACGCACAGCCACAGTCCTCAAGGTCAAATCCCACCCCCTGGTCGTAATTCCCCATGATGGTGGGGATTGCAAGATCCCGCACCGTTTCGATGACCTCGTTTGGAAAAGGGGCGTACCCCACGAGGTCCCCAAGGCATACCATCACATCCACACCGGTCCTTCGGATGTCCTCGAGGACACTTTGCAGTGCCGGGAGATTTGCATGGATGTCGGAGAAAACGGCAATACGCACCGAGATCACCTCCTAAAGGATGCGGATGAAAATCGCCACAAAGCCAAGAGACGGGAGGAGGTTCGCCACCCGGATTTTCTTGAGGTTGAGGAGGTTCAGGGCAATCCCCAGGATGAGGATGCCTCCGGTTGCGGTCATTTCCTGAACAAAGGCTTCCGAGATAGAGGGGGCGATGAACCGGGCAAGGAGCGTGATGCTCCCCTGGACGAGGAGGATGGAGAGAGCCGAAAAAGGAACCCCAACGCCAAGGCTCGCAGCAAGGGCAATGGAAGCCACACCGTCAAGGAGCGATTTCGTGTAGAGAATCTGGGGGACTTTCCCCAAACCGTCCTCGAGAGACCCCATGATGGTCATCGGGCCGATGCAGAAAAGTAGCGTTGCGGCAAGGAATCCCGGGGCAAAAGTCCCTGCCCCAGTCTTCAGGCGTTCCTCAAGCCGCCTCGAGAAATGCTCCAGACGTCCCTCAAGCTGCAAGAGTTCTCCCAGCGCGCCTCCGGCTACAAGGCTCAAAAGCAGGGCTAAGAACTTTCCCCCCTTGAGGGTCATGGAGAGCCCAAGGGGTACGCACACAAGCCCCAGGGTGTGCATGAGGGCTTCCTGAACACGCAGGGGAAACTTCCCCCGGAGGACCATTCCCAAAAGCCCTCCGAGGACCACAGCCAGAGCGTTACAGAGTGTTCCCATGTTCCGTCACCTTTTGCTTCGTCTTTTTCTGGTGGAGGAGAATACCCTTGAGCACTCCCGCCACAGGAATGGCGGCGATGACTCCCAGGGCCCCGAAGAGCTTCCCCCCCACAAGGAGCGCGAAGAGTACCGTCACCGGGTGTAATCCAGTCTCTTTCCCCATGACCCGAGGGGTAACGACCACACCTTCGATGAAGTTGATGCCGCTGAAAAGGGCCACAACCCCCACCACATGCCAGAGCGACTTTGTGCTGGCAAAAAGGAGTGCCGGGATAGTCCCCACAATGGGTCCAAGATACGGGATGACATCGGCGATCCCGGCGATGATGCCGATGACCAGGGGAAACTCAATGCCCATAGCGAGCAGCCCCACGGTTGCTGTGGATCCCACAAAGAGGGAGAGAATCAGCCGACCCCGGATGAAATTACCGACGACCCTGTCCACATCCCGGAGGAGCTCTATGTACTCCCTGTGGCGTTCCCTGGGGAGGATCCGCACCAGCGTTCCCCGGATTTTCGCCGCATCGACCATGAAGTAGTACAGGGCAAAAGGGGTGACGACGAAACCCAGAAAGAGCACGCTCATGAAGAGCGAAACGAGGTTCAGAATGTTCTTCGTGATGGTCTGGAGGTAGTTTTCGAAGTTTCCCAGAAAGTTCCGGAGAAAATCCTCCACTGCCTCGGCAAGACGAAGCTCAGGATACCTGGCGTCCAGGGCCCTGGCCGCTTCAAGGATTTTCCCGACAAAGTCCTCAATGTACCTGGGGGCAGAAGACGCCAGGGCTTTGAGCTGTGACAGGGCTTCAGGGATGATAAGGAAAAAGAGCAGGGCGAAGAAGAGGAGCAGGGCAAGGAAGACGATGACCACCGAGAGTTTCCAGGAAAGCCCTCTTTTGTTGAGGAACCGGGCGGCAGGGGTGAGCGCGTAGGCCAGAAGTCCCCCAAGGACAAAGGGGACAAGAACATCCCGTAGAAGGTACACAAGATACAGCGCAAGGACAAGGATGAGAAGATAATAGAACCTTTTAAGCCATTCGGTGACTTTTTCTTCTCGCGCTTCTGGCAAGCGGCTTTCCCTTTCGTGCGTTTTATGTATAATATTCTAAGGCTTTCACGCCACTTTGCAAGAGTGAGACCAATGCTTGACGGCCAAAGTATAACTGTTCTTATTCCAGCGTACAACGAGGCTCCGCGGATTGGAAGAGTCCTTGAGGTGGTCTGTGCTGCAGACTTCGTGGACCAGGTGGTGGTCATCGACGATGGTTCACAGGATGATACAGCGTCTGTGGCCTCCCGTTTCCCCGTCCTGGTCCTCCGCCATCCCAGGAATTTCGGAAAGGGGAAAGCCCTGGTTTCTGGCATTCGGGAGACGAAAGACAGCGATATCTACCTTTTCATCGATGCGGACCTCCTGCACCTTGAGAAGGAGCATCTTCTGGCTCTGGCTGAGCCCCTCATTCGGTATCCGTTCCTCGATATGACGATTGGGGTGTTCAAGGGGGGAAGGGGATCGAGCGACCTTGCCCAACGCTTCTTCCCCATTCTCAACGGGCAGCGGGCGGTGCGGGGGAAATGGGTACGGAATCTCCCCGATTTCTCCTGGACTCGCTTCGGGGTTGAGGTCTTTCTGACGAAGTTTGCCCATGATACTGCGGCCAATATTGAAATGATCCCGCTTTGGGGCCTTGCGCACTACCACAAGGAGGAAAAGTACGGTCCGTTCCTTGGGATGTACCATAGATTGAAGATGTACGTGGAGATTTTTCGAACCTACCTCCTCTATGAAGGGCACATCCAGAAGGATCCCAAAGTCGTTGAGGAAAAGGAGGAACGCGTATGCCCGAGTGTCACCTGAAAGAAAACCTTGCTCAGTGTACTTGTACGTACCTTTCCTGTGAAAAGCGTGGGAAATGCTGCGAGTGTGTGGCGTACCACCGCGCCCACGGAGAAATCCCGGGGTGCTTCTTTCCGCCTGACGTTGAGCGAACCTATGACCGCTCCATTCGGAGATTTATTGCAGCGTATCAGAAAGCCTGAAAACCTGATTGTCGACCTCTCCCGGACCCTTGTTCCGGGAGAGTCCTCCTTCTCTGGGGACCCGCCCTTCCTCGTTCTCCCCTGGCACCGGCACGACGTCCATGGGTTCGCCACCCAGGTGCTTTTCCTTCCAGAGCATGCGGCAACCCATGTGGACGTTCCCCGGCACTTCTTTAAGGATGCCTGGGGAGTAGAGGCTATTGCTCTTGAGCATTTCTTTGGGCGGGCTCGAGCCCTTGACCCCGAGGGACTTCCCCGTCCTCTTGAGGAGACGCTACTTCGGAAGCTCAACGTGGCGGAGGGGGACATTGTCCTCTTTGTGGGGAACCCGAAGCTCACCGAGGAGGACGCACAGGCACTCCTTGCCTGCGGTGTGAAAGGAGTAGGGGTTGAAGCAGAGAGCATTGACGAACCGCCCTTCCCCCTGCATCGCCTGTTCCTTAAAGCAGGAGTGCTGATTTACGAAAACCTCACCGGTGTCGCTCACCTTGTGGGGAAAGACATCCTCTTCTTCGGCTTTCCTCTAAAGATTTCCTCCGCAACTGCCTCCCCGGTACGGGCGGTGGCGATTATTTTGCCTTCGGAAGACGCAAGCGGGCTTCCTTGAGCCAGTACTGCCCGGTGGCGTCGTCCGGTCGAAGCGCCGTGTATTTCTCCAGGGCCCACACGGCGTTGTGGTAGTCGCCGGTCCGAAAACTCGCAATCCCGAGCCAGTAGTAGGCTTTGTCGAATGTTGTGTTAGCCTCGATAGCCTTTTTGAAGTACTCTATGGCGTCGTAGGGCTCGCCCCGCTCCAGAGCCACGATGCCCCGCTCGTAGTTCTCCCAGGCATCTTTCCCGTACTGTTTCCAGTTGCGGACCTTCCGCAGAAAATACCGGGCCTGCTGGTTCTCCGGTTCGAGTTTCACCACCTTTTCCCAGGCCCAGATGGCTTCATCGTACATATCCTCTTCCTGATAGGTTCGGGCAAGCCAGATCCAGGCCTTCACGAAGTCGGGTTTGGTGGTCACGGCCTCGATGAAGAATTGGATGGCTTCTTCCTTCCTCCCTACCTGGTAGAGGTTATACCCCTGGTCGAACATCACCTGGGCGTAGCCCTCTTCGGGGACATCGATACTGTACGGGGCAAAAGAAGGGACTTCCCCATCGGCCCAGGCGAGGGAAACCCACAGGAACACAAAAGACAGTGCCAGGAATGCGTATCGCATAGGCTCTCCTCCTTTTCCTTATTGTACCACAGGAATCTCAAGTTCCGGGGTATCGTTCTTCAGAACACCCGTTGTGACTTGACAGCCGCAGTACCGGGCAAAGAGAGACGAGGCTTCAACGAGAATCTCCTCAAGGTCCTCAAGCGTGAAGGGAGGAAGGCAATCGATGTTGATGACCGCGGATATGGTGCTTTCTGTAATTTTCGTCGCGTCTCCCTGTCGCCAGGTCCACTTCCGGCAGAGGACCTTGCGACTGTCCCGAAGGATGATTTCGCCCTTTTCCGGAGGTTCAGGCTCGGTACCGTTGAGGGGGATATACCATTCGTCCCCCTGCGCATAGGTGAGCACCAGGTCTCCCTCGATTTTCCCCAGGTCGTCGCCTCCGCAGGGAAGACCATAACGGAGGGATACCGTGTTCATAAGGGCTACGGGAGTGTTGATGTAGGGGAGGGTACCCCCCTTGAGGACCCTCCGGAGGAGGTTCTCGATAGAGGGGGGATACCGGTTGGGGTTTGTCCCAAACTTCATGAAGGCTTCACGCCAGCTTGCGATTTTCGGATCGTTCCGAAGGGCTTCAAGAGTATAGCGTTCTCGGGCAGTGTGTTCTGCGTCCCAGAGGAGACGGACCACATCTTCTTGCTCGCTGTGGTTTGCCATCCCCGAGAGGACGAGAACACCTCGGAGATACCCGGGGTACGAGGCGAGAATCGCCGGGTCAATGCGGTACTTCACCGGTGTTCCTCCTTTTCAGTGGTCGGCTCAATGTGCACCGTCACATCGGTCACACCGTTGAATTTCTGCTTGATCACCTGTTCCACCTCTTCCGATATCCGGTGGGCTTCCTCAACGGACATGTTTTCGTCCACGAGGACGTGGAGGTCGAGGTGGATGTCGTCGGCCCGTCCTCGGGTTCGGATTTTGTGGCATCCCTGGACTTCGGGAATCTCCCGCACGACGTGGGCGATGGCCTCCGGATGGAGCACATTCTCGTCACAGAGGATACGAGAGCTCTCCCGGATAATGGCAATTCCTGCTCTGACGATAAGGCCGACGATGACGAGTGCTGTGAGGGTATCCACCCAGGGGAGACCAAGCCGCACCGCCACAAGCGTTCCGAAAACTCCCAGAGAAACGAAAATGTCACTCTGGGTGTGCAGGGCATCCGCAAGGAGGAAGTCGCTCCGCCATTTTCGACCCACCGATTTTTCCCAGAAAACCACAAGGGCATTCACGAGAATGGTGACCGCAACGATGACAAAGCTTTCGCTTTGGATTTCGGGGATGTGGGATGTCCTCAGGCGGGCCCACACCTCCCGGATGATTTCTGAAGCCGCACCAAAAAGGAGCATGGCAATACCCAAGGAGGCGAAGGTTTCAAACTTCTTGTGTCCATAGGGGTGGCTGGCATCTGCCGGGCGGAAAGCAAAGGCAAGTCCGAAAAGCCCGATGATGTTTGAAGCCCCATCAGAGAGAGAGTGGAATCCATCGGCGGTGATACTCGCAATCCCCGCCATTTTCCCATAAAGGACCTTGGCAAGGGCAACACCGAGGTTGCAGAAAAGGACGTAGAGGAGTATCCGGCGAAGCGCAATGTATCGTATTCTTTCATCCATGGGAACTCACGCAGGTCACATGGCAGCTTTTGATACCCCTGAGGTTCTGGAGTTCCCGCACAAGGGCAGCGACAGACGCCGCGTTCCCCCGCACAAGCATCACCTCAAGGCAGGTCTTTGTATTGCAGTGCACATGGGTGGTGGAGGCGATGGTATCCCGAAAGGCATGTTCAAGCTCAAGGAGTCGCTTTGTGCAATTCCGGACCGTATAGTCGTACACGATGGTGACCGCCCCAAAGACCTCTCCTTCAAGGTGCTCAAGGTGTTGCTCACTCACGAAGCGACGTACAAGATGCCTCAGGGCTTCGGAACGGTTGGCAAAACCTTCCCGAGCCAGAGTTCTGTCGAATGCCTCAAGGAGTTGCGCTTCCATAGAGACCCCAAAACGCACAAGGTGCATCGTCATACGTTCTCTATTATACCAGGGAACGTCTTTTCAGGTGGCAGGTGTTCGTGCTACAATCTTTCGTAATCGTGCCACAAAGGGGTGGTGCCCTTGCAAATCCGTGACCTCACCAGGGC
>APKF01000173.1 GCA_000353875.1 Candidatus Caldatribacterium californiense OP9-cSCG
CATTGTCCTTCCGTCGTTGTTCCATCTTTCAGGTATCCCCGGGCAGGTGTTCTCCCCATGCACATCCCGGTGTTCCTTGGGGGATTCCTCCTCGGGAGTGGGGAGAGTTTCCTCCTCGGTGTGGTTCTCCCTCTGGTGAACTTCCTGGTAAGCGGCATGCCGCCTTTCCCCAATTTTCTCGTCATGATGGGGGAACTCGGGATGTACGGGCTTGCGAGTTCCCTCTTTTTCCGCCGCCTTCGGTGGGGCATTGTTCCTTCGCTTTTTGGAGCGATGCTTCTGGGCCGTGCGGTGGCAATCTTTGGGTACTTCGTGTTCTTTGCCATCCTGGGGAGAGGCTTCAACGTGCTGTCGCTTCTCCAGAGTCTCTTTGTGGTCTCCCTGCCGGGAATTGCCATCCAGCTTGTGGCCGTTCCAGGACTTGTTACGCTCATTCTGAGGAGGGAAAAGGATGTCGCAGGATATCCGCGCCTTCTTTAACGAGAAAGCTCCCTTCTGGGACGCCATGCAGGAGATTCCCGAAGGGAAACTCCGGGCGTTACTCTCAGAACTCCCCATTGCCCGGGCTGGTGTCATTCTCGATGTCGGCTCGGGTACGGGAGTCCTCATCCCTTTTCTCCGGGAACTTTTTGCTCCCTCCCTCATTGTGGAGCTCGACATTGCTGAGGCAATGCTTGCGGAAGCCCGGAAGAAATTCGGGGACGATGGTATCCGGTACGTTCACGGTGACGCAAAAGAAGTGGTGTTCACCGAGACTTTCGACGCCATCATCTGTTACTCCTCCTTTCCTCATTTTGAGGACAAGGAGGAGACTCTTCGGCACCTCCTTGCTTTCCTCAAGGACAACGGAGTCTTTGCCATTCTCCACACCGCTTCTCGAGAACACATCAATGCTCTCCACGCACAGAACGAGGTTACCAGAAACCATCTCCTCCCCGAGGGGAACGAAGTCGCCCGAATGCTTGCCGGCCTTGGGCTTTCCGTTCTTGTTGTTCGTGATACCCCTGAGGAGTACCTTGTTGCAGGACTGAAAAAGGGCGTACAATAGGAAAAAAGACTCGAGGTGCACCTTGGGCATCTTCCTGCAGTTTGGGGCAGGCAACATCGGACGGGGATTCATGGCGCAGCTCTTTTTCGAGGCGGGATACGAGGTCGTTTTCGTCGATGTCCGAAAGGACCTCGTCGACCTCCTCAACACCCGAAAGGTGTATCCCCTCCGCATCCTCGATGCGTATACGAAAGAACCGTCGAGTGCTCCATCGGTCCGGTACGGGCGCTCCATCGCCTCTGATACAGAAGTA
>APKF01000174.1 GCA_000353875.1 Candidatus Caldatribacterium californiense OP9-cSCG
CTCCCCTCATAGCTCTGGGGATCGAAAGACGCCGGGAATGCAGCGGGCCACCTCTCGACATCTACCTCTGTGAGAATGCCAAAGATGCCTCGAGCTTCCTCAAAAAAGCAGTTTTCCAGCACCTCACCGGGGAAGAGAGATCATGGGCCGAGGAGAACATCGGTTTTGTGGCCACGAGTGTGGCCCGTATGGTTCCGTCACGGGAAGCGTTCCCAGAGCTTGAGGATCCCCTCCTTGTGGTTGCCGATGCGTACCGTGAGTTTCCCTATGACGCCAGGGCTTTGCGGGCTCTTCCGCCTCAAGTTTGGAGCATGAAACCGGTGGTGAACTTCGAAGCTGAGTTCTTTCGAAAACTCCACACCCACAATCTCGGTCACGCCGCTTTGGCGTACCTCGGGTACCTGAGGGGTCGTACCTACGTCCACGAGGGATTTTCTGATCCCCTGATCAACGAAGTTTTCGAGAAGGCTCTGGATGAAACAACCGAGGCGCTCTTTCGCCGGTTTCCCGACCTTGACCGGGAAGAGCACAGGAGGATCCGGGAGGACATCCGGGTACGCTTTGGGAATCACCTCCTTCGGGATACCGTGCACCGGGTTGCTCGGGACCCTCTGCGGAAACTCGCCCCTTCTGAGCGCCTTATCGGGAGCGCTCTGCTCTGCCTTGAAGAGGGGGTGTTCCCTGAATACGTTGCCTGCGTGTGCGCTGCTGCCCTGTGTTACGACTGGCATGGGGATCCTGAAGCGGTTCGGCTTCAGGAGATGATAGAGGAAAAAGGCCTTTTTCCTCTTCTTGAGGAATTCTGTGGTATTCCCCCTGCAAGCCCTCTGGGGGAGCGAGTCATCTCCTGGTACGAATTTTGGCGACGCTCACAAAAGGAGTGATGGAACGTGCGAGCGGCAGTTTTCTACGGACCCTTGGATCTTCGGGTTGAGGAACGACCGGTTCCTCGGGTGGGGAAAGGGGACGTGCTGGTGAAGGTTGAGGCGTGTGCCATCTGCGGGACAGATGTTCGCATTTTCCACTTTGGCCACCGGGCCATCACCGGACCCCAGATTCTCGGCCATGAGATTGCCGGGGTTATTGCCGAGAAAGGAGAAGGCGTGGAGGGGTACGAGATAGGGGATCGGGTCGTGGTAGACCCGATTGTTTCCTGTGGGCAGTGTTTCTTCTGCCAGCGGGGGCTCACGAACCTCTGCCTTGTTTTCAAGGAGAGGACCGAGGCTTTCGGGTACTACTACCCCGGAGGGTTTGCCGAGTACGTCCTTGTGCCGGAGAAGGCCGTGCGGCGGGGGAATCTCGTGAAGTTCCCCGAAAACCTCTCCTTTGAGGAAGCGGCGATCTCCGAGCCCATGGCCTGTGCCCTGAACGGTCAGCTCCTCTCCAGGGTGGGACTGGGCGACCGGGTTCTGGTCATCGGTGCAGGGCCTGTGGGGTGCATGCACGTGGCGCTGGCTAAGGTCCTTGGAGCAATGAGGGTTTTCGTTGCCGAGATTCAGGAAGCCCGCCTTTCCGAGGCGAAGCGCTTCGGTGCTGACCGGCTCATCAACCCTGCAAGGGAAAACCTGAGAGAGGTTGTCCTTGCGGAAACCCAGGGGATTGGTCCTGATGTGGTCATCGTCGCTGCATCTTCCCGTAAGGCCCAGGAAGAGGCGGTGGAACTTGCTGCTCCCCGGGGGCGGGTGAACTTCTTCGGAGGTCTTCCCAAGGACGACCGCATGGTCCAGGTCGATGGCAACACGGTCCACTACAAGGAGCTTTTCATCCACGGGACCTCGGGGGCCACCACCGCCCACATTCGCACCTGCCTTGACCTTATGGGTGCAGGGCGCATCGATGGCAAAGCGTACATTTCGAAGGTCATCGCTCTCCAGGAACTCCCTGGGATGCTCCAGGAAATTCAAAAGGGACCATACCTCAAGGTGGTCGTGAAGCCGTAAGGGAAGTATTGCGGGTTTTAAGCTAAAGAGGGGAATTTTCTGAGAAAGAGGCCCTGCCTCTTTCTGGGTCATCTGCAGGAAAGATTGGAGCACCTATGGATGCCGGCAATTCCTCGGTGACCCGATTGGCTTAAGAAAAAGATGAGGATTGACCCTTCCTGGAAGCCCTGGTTCTTCCCTGAGAGGGACATCCTCTTTAGAAACCGGGAACTTACCGCTGGTCCCGAGGTGATCAGTGCCAAGACCCATGGCAGCCTCTCCTCTCAGCGAGACTCTCCCCTTGCCCCATGGGATGGGGAAGGGGAAAAGTAGACCACAGATATCTTTCCAAGCTTTGAAATTCAACGGTGCTCAATGTGACGTGATATTCTGAGAGCCCAAAAGCGTAAACTTCCTCCTATCACCTTTTCCCCTGAAACCGTAAAACACCATCCCGGTGATGCGAGAGCTGGTGAGTGCTCTGCGCGTGACCCTCAAGGCTCTGACCCCAAGATATGTCCTGGGTTCCTGTGATATGAAAGACTGTAATCTGAATGATTGAGGGAAAAGAAGGTAGATCAACAAATGGAGAAGGTTTCAAAAATATCCCTACGGTAAGTTGACACTATCCTATCCCCACGGAGTGCTTGCATCACGCAAGTATTCTACACTATACTCTCAACAGAGTAAAAATATTAAAGTGAGGGGGATCTATACAAGATGCCTGTGCGTTTGGGAAACACGCTACACTCTCAAGAAAAGTCTGCTTCGACTACAAGAAATCATCCGTTTCAAGGGTTTCGGCAAAAGGGTGTTCTCCTCAAGCATCTCCGAAGTAGCGTGCTGCGCACCGTACTTCTCCTGATCCTCGTTTTAACCCCTGTTACCGGTGTGGTGCCCTCCGAGGAGCCAATCAGGATTTCCGGCTCTACCACCATCCAGCCCATCGCCGCAGCGTTAGCGTCGGTATACGAAAGCCGAACGAACAAAAAGGTGGTCGTGACCGGTGGTGGAAGCGGACGGGGTATTCAGGATGTTCTGGAAGGGAAATCTCATCTTGGAATGGTCTCTCGAAGCTTGAAAGATGAAGAGAAAACCAAATTACAGCACGTGACCATCGGTTACGATGCTCTCGTGATCATCGTCAACACCGCCAATCCCTTAGAAACCATCTCTCGCGATACTCTCATCAATCTGTACACCGGAAAGATCCAATCCTGGAAGGAAATTAGCGCATGGGACCAGCCAGTGGTGCTCGTTTCCAAGGAGCTTGGACGGGGGACACTGGAACTCTTCATGCAATATACCGGACTCCGACATCCCCGAGAACGAGAAAAATATCCTGCGGGTCCCTTCATCAGTGAGGCAGCTTTTGAGGTCGGTTCCAATCTTGAAAGTATTACCCTGGTGGGAGGTATTCCCAACGCCATCGGTTACGTATCCATGGGTACTGCCTTTGCACTTCAGAAACAGGGAATGCCCATCAAGGTGCTTGCCCTGGAAGGTGTAGTGCCTTCGAAAGAGACGGTACAGAACGGCACCTATCCGGTCATCCGAGAGCTCAATCTGGTGTTCACTGACCCCTCACAAGTGCAACCCCTGATCGATCTCTTTTTGAGCCCTGAAGGACAAGGGGTACTCATCGACGAAGGATTTATCCCAGCTGTACGTTAGGAGGGAGACCATGCAGGTATCATTACGAGCAAAGATGACGCTTCCGGTAGTAATCATAGTTGGATCTGCGCTTGCGGTACTGCTCATTACATCCAACTTTTTGCAAACTCAGGTTGTGGAAATAATGACCCAGAAAATGATCCTGGCGGATCTCCAACGAAGCATTCTCTCTACCACACTGAGCATTCACCAGGGTACTTTGAGCCGCGATGAGCGATACATGGTGCAAGCGGCAAAAAATTCTCTGGAGACGATCAACACCATCGTTCAGGTACGAGAAAAACTTCCGGCTCTTGGAAATTTCCTGGAGGATTACCAGAGGTACTACGCTTTGCTGGTGTCAACCATTGCTGTCTTTCTGGAAAACCGCCTGGAAGAGGGGGGTAGACGCTTGCAGCAGCTGGAAGAACGCTTCGGTGAACTCCAGGATCGACTGAGAAATGTCGCCCAGAACCTGGACGAAACATATGCCCGAGGGCAAAGGACTTTAACCATCATCATATTCGGTTCTCTGGGTATTCTGGTTGGGATGGGTGCGGCGATTTTTGTTCTCACTACCCGACTTTCCAGGAACGTTATCATTCCTCTTGAAAAGATGTCCGACGTAGCCAAACAGGTAGCCTCTGGCAATCTCCTGGTAGACTTTACCCAGATAACTTCCGGTGGTGAGGTAGGCCGCCTAAAAGAGGCCTTCCAGGGCATGATTCAGCACCTCAAGAATCTGGTGGGAGAAGTCAAATACATGGCGAAAACCCTTTCCACCTCCTCACAGGTTTTTTCCAGTTCCCTCGACGAAATTTCGCGAGCAACGCAGGAAATCGCCCAGACCGTCGCCCAAATAGCTGAAGGATCAGTGCATCAAAGTCACGAGCTTCACCAGATTAAACGAAAAAGTAGAACGAATCGCTCAGGAAAGCGAACAACTCCAGAAAGCTGCAACAAAAAAACCAGGAACTGGTGACCGTGATGCAGGAACATCTGCAGAAAAATGCTTCGGCTCTGGAAGCAATCGCCACCATCACCAGGGTGATCACCGAACAAGGTAAACAGACCCAGATGGAAGCACGAGAAGGGCAAAAAACTCCTCGCTACCCTCAGCGAAGCGGTTGTCTCAATCTCTCAGGTTGCCCGGGGAGTGGGCAAGAGTATCGCCAAGTTGAGTGAGCGCTCAGAAGAGGTAGGAAAAATCGTGGGGATTATCACCGGCATTGCCGAGCAGACTAATCTCCTGGCGCTCAATGCCGCCATCGAAGCAGCTCGAGCTGGAGAAGCAGGAAGAGGGTTTGCGGTGGTGGCCGAGGAGGTGCGCAAACTGGCCGAGAACTCCGCCCAGGCTGCTTCCCAGATTTCAGCACTCATTGCGGGAATCCAGCGCGATACCCAGGAAACGGTGAACGAAATGAACAAAGCAGAACAGAGAGTTATAGAAGGCAATCGGATTGCAAGCGATGTCTCGTCCCGTCTCGCTTCAATTCTTCAGACCATCGACGAGGTTATGCTCAACGTAGACCAGCTGATCGTTGCTCTCTCTCAGGCACAGGAAGCCCAGAAGATAACCGAGCAAAGTGGTAACGAAATTACCCAGCTCTCCATGGATAATGCCCGTCGCACCAAAAACATGGTGGCAGAAATCCAGGTAATGCGGGAAAACATCAACACCATTGCCTCGGTAGCCGAAGAGAATGCGGCCTCCAGCGAAGAAATCTCTGCTTCTACCCAGGAACAAAGCGCTTCTTTTCAGGAAATCGCCTCTACATTCGCAAATCTGGTGGAACTTTCCAAAAGGCTGGAACAAATCACTGCTACGTTCACCGTGTGAATACCTGGGGGCTTCACAAAAAGTGAAGCCCTCTTCAGAAAACTTGCAACTCTGACGCTACATCGCCTTTTCCCAGAAAAAGATGCTGTTACTCATGCCAC
>APKF01000175.1 GCA_000353875.1 Candidatus Caldatribacterium californiense OP9-cSCG
TTGCCCCAAGCTTCTCCACGACTCTCCCTACCGAGAGCACCGAGGCTTCGATGTGCCCAATGGCCTGCACCACCTCAGCGAGGGTCCTCTCCCCGTTCTCGGTGGCTGAGAAGGCCCGGGCGGCTGCGCTCTCCACCTCCCTGAGGTTCTCCCCTACCTCTTGAATCTGGGCCTCAATGCGCTCCACCTCTTCTAAGGTCTTTGCTGCTTTCTCCACCTGGAGGATGAGCTTCTCCCCCATCACCCGCATCTCCGCCAAAAGCCCCTCCATCTTCTGGGAGACCGTGATGAGGTTCTGGCTCTGCTCCTCTGAGCCCCTGGCCACCTGGGCGATGGTCTGGGCAATCTGGTCACCGGTTTCGGCGATCTCCCGGGAGGTCTGCTTCAGGTTCTCCATGGCCTTGAGGATTTCCCGGGAGGAGGAGGCCACTTCACCCAGGAAGTGGCACAGTGAAGTTGAAGCCTGGGTAAGGGAGGCGAGGAGTTCTCCGATTTCGTCGCGGCGGCTCGTGTCCATCCGCTGGGTGAGGTCACCGCACTCTAAGACTTTCGCGAAGGCCACGCTCTGGCGAATGGGAACTGTGATGCTCCGGGAGAGGGCGAGGCTCAAGACAATTGCCACCACGACCACCAAAGCCACGATGAGGTAAAGGAGCCTGGTGAGGGTTTTCTGGGTGCGGCTCACAAGCTCAAGTCCCTGGGTGAAGTGGTTGCGGACTTCCTCGTTGATGGCCTCCATGGTGTCTTTGAGGTTCTCCTCAATCCCACGCATTTCCTCAATAGCGCGGCTAATCTGCCCCTCAAGGAGGGCGAGGTTCTTATCAAGCTGCACCACTTCCTGCCAGAGGGCGCGTAAGGGTTTGAAGCGATCGTTCACAATGGTCTGGGCGGCAACAGCGGCATAGATATTGAGGAAATCGCCCTCGAAGAACTTGGCGAGAATCTCGAAGTTCTTGTCCACCGCTTCCCGGGCTTTTTCCTTGGCCTCTCCTGAAAGGAGCAGGTAGTTTTTCCGGTCCTGGTTGAGGGTGTAGAGGCGGTCCACCCATTTATCTAAGCGCAGGGCATTCAGGCTGCTTTGCAGGGACCGGTAGGCCCGGTAGAATTCCATGAACTCCTCATCGGTTCGGGTTGCCTGAGGACTGTACATGGAGTTCAGGAGCACCTCGGTTTTCTCCCTGAGGGTACTCAGGCGCTCAAGGAGGGTTTTCTTGGTTTCCTCCGAGAACTCAGCCTGCTCCAGGTCCTTGCGGAAACTGTCAAAGTACGAGCCGATGTTCGCCCGGGCACGGCTCTCCTCTTCACCTCCATAGAAAGAGCGGAAGAGCCAGAAGTAAATCTCGTTGAGTGGGTCTCCCTGTTTGGCAACGATGTCGCCGACGATGCGAACGAAGTTCACAATGGTATTCGCCGGCTCATCCATGGCCACAGCCTTTTCGTTCCTGGCGTTGGTGACCGTTATCCGTTCCTGCCAGGACTTCCGGATGGCCGAAGCCTTCATGGCGTAGGTGGTCTGGAGGGTGCGGAGTTCTTGGAGTTTCGCGCTGAGGGTACTCCCCTCAGGGAGAGGGGTGAGGGTGTAGGGGAAATTTTCAGCCTGCCACAGCTCCCCGTAACGGGAGGTGAAATCCTCAGAAGTACTCCCCAGCCTCAGGGCCTCGAGGTACATGGTGAAACGAGCGTTGAGGTTGTCGAAGGAGGCTTCATAAGCTTTGAGTTTCTCAAGGTCGTTTTCCGCAAGGTATGAGGAGACCAGGGCGTCGGAACTTGCGAGGATGTCCTTGAGCCTTGAGGTGGCTAAAAGGAGAGGAAAGGCCTCCTCCACTTCCTGGAAAGAGACGTTCACCTGCCGGAAAGCGTAAAGCGCTGCGACTCCGGTGACGCCAGCCAGAATCGCAAGGACGAGGAACCCCAGGGAAATTTTTGTGCGAATCCGCAAGGCCAAAACCTCCTCTCTCCACTTTAGAATATCATTATACTCTAAAGGAAGAGGGAACGAAAGGCGCAAACGAAAAGGTGATAGCGTCAACTTATCGTAGGGGGATCTTCTCAAGTTCTCTCCACTCCTGAACTCTCTCATCATGGGGTTTCTCCTCCTCAACCCCACTCATCCAGAGGATTACGGTCTTTCATATCACAGGAACCCAGGACATACTCTGAGCCAAGGCCTTGAGGGTCATACGCGGATGCTCTCAGGGGAAAGGGTGAAGGGAGGAAGTTTCTGCCTTTGGGTTCTCAGGAAGTAGTGCCTCACTGAGCACCCGTTGAATTTCAGAGCCCAGAAGATATCATACGGTCCACCCCTTTCCTCCCGAAGCCCATGGGACGATGAGAGAGTGAGCTTGGAGGATAGGCTTCCATGGGCTTCAGCACTGATTCGCAATTCCAGCTCTCTATAGTGCCTGGCATTCTGGATTCCCTGGTAAGTTTAGGAGAGGGCCTTGAGGAGCAAGGCTTCTACTTCCTCCCAGGAACCCTCCTCGATAGCTTTCCAGAGTTCCCCTCTGGTATAAGGTTCAGGGCATGTTCCCTGGATGCTCTGCGCCAGGTGGAAGCGAGGGAGGATGAAGATGGATTGGGGGATGATCTCCAGTCCTTTCTTGAGGGAGGGGACACCGTCACCACAGAGGAAGATGGCTTCCACAGATTGAAGGTCAGGGTTTCCTCCAGGTACTCGAAGACCTCGAGGAAGCTTCGGTATCCTCGGAGCAACCGGCAAAGTCGTGGGGATTCTTGAGCTCTACCCTCCCTGAGCTTGAGGTTTCCTTCCCCTCATGGACGTAGACCAATTTGGCAAGGATTCTGGATTTCTTCCTCCTCTTCCTTCCTTTTCCTCCTCTCCCCTTCTCCTGGAGGGGGACATGGCATCAAGCGGCCTCGATGAAGAGGTAGGGGAGCTTTTTCTTTGCTGGTTTCTGCCTCTTCTCCGAAATCTTTCCTTCCTTCTTTTCATCTTTCCTCAGGTTGTGGACCAGTCTCTTCACCACCTCAGGACTGACGGTGAGCTTTTGGTTTTGGGGAAGGATTGCTCTCCCCGCTTTCTGGGAGGAGAGCTCTGTGGCCCTCTCCAGAACCAGGGCTTCCAGGAGGGGGTCAATCCTTTTCTTCTTCCCAAAACCAATCTGGTCATCCAAAAGGTATCGGTACTCCCAGGTGTTCTTCTTCCGGTGGTAGGTTCTCCTGTAGGTGACATCCCCAAAGAGGGTGAGGATGGTCCTCTGGTCTTTCCTTCGGACCACCTGGAAGGCGTTTCTATCCCTTTCCCGGTGAATCTCTTCATCCCTGGCTTCAAGGACAACCCTCAGTCTACCCATACCGTTTGTGGTCTCCCAGAGTTTCTCCTCAAACTCCTGGAAATCCATCCCCTTCTCCAGAAAGTGGAGAGAGCATTCCAGAATCCTCTGGAACCCTGATATCCATGGGACCTCACCTCCAGGGTGTTTTGGTGTTTTTCCATCAACAAGACTTCTACCATACTCTGGATGGTGAGGTTGGTTTTTTTGGGTTGGAACCTCTACAATAAATTTACGCTAACGAGGAAAAATTCCGGACAACATCTACACCCTGAAATGAGCCACAGATTGCGTCAGCTCTTCAGCAAGCTGCGCGAGTGCCTTGGCAGAAGCGGCAACTTCCTCCAAAGCTGCACTCTGCTCTTCAGTAGAAGCCGAAACCTCTTCGCTTGAAGCGGCGTTCTCCTCCGCAATGGCAGCAAGAGCAGCAATCCGCTCAGCAATGGTTTGCAGGCTTCGGGTGATCTCTTCAACGGCGTTACCGATATTCCCCGAGAGCGTACCCGCCTCTTCCTGAGCCCGGACAATCTCCTGCTGGGTGCGCTCCAGTGCCTCGGTTGCTCTGGCAATACTGGTGATACTCTGAACAACCTTCTCAATCGCTCCGAGGATTTTCCGGAAGCTCGAGGCGATGTTCTCACCCCTCCTGACCCCTTCACCGACCTCGCCCTGGGCTTTCTCCATCCGCTGTACCGCCACCTGGGTGTCCTTCTGGATCTCCGCAATGAGGGCAGCAATCTGCTGGGCAGCCTGGGCCGAGCCCTCAGCGAGTTTGCGCACCTCTTCAGCCACAACGGCAAAGCCCCTTCCGGCTTCTCCGGCTCGAGCGGCCTCAATGGCGGCGTTCAGAGCAAGGAGATTCGTCTGTTCAGCGATTCCGGTGATGACATCTACAATCTTTCCGATCTCCTGGGAACGGGTTTCAAGCTGTGTAATGCCCTGACCCACTTCCTGAGTCACCGAGGCAATGGAGGAGATGGTCTCAAGAAGATGCGTCAGAAGCTCCTGGCCTCTTCGGGCTTCTTCTCCGGTTTCACGACCTTCCTGCATGGTACGCTCAACTTCTCTGCGCATTTCCGCAAGCGCTCGGGTGTTCTCCTCAAGCCGTTCATCAAGGACGGTCTGGAAAAGATGCGTGCTTTTCTGGCTTGCTTCCCGTATACTGAGGGCCTGACCGTGAATACCCCTGGCATCTTCACTGAGACGGCTCAACTCCTCTCCCTGTCGACTCGCCCCGTGAGCAACCTGAGAGATGGTCTGGGCGATCTCCTGTGTGGCTTTCGAGACCTCTTCTGCAGAAGAGTAGAGATTCTGGCTTGAAGAGGCAAGCCGTTCTGCAGCGTGGATAACCCTCTGCACTGTTGCTCTGAGGCTGGCTACCATCCCCATGAAGGCCTGACCCAGAACTCCGAGTTCGTCTTGAGAGGCGAGGTCACAGGAAGCAGTAAGATCCCCCTCCTGTCCCAGGCGGGCAAGATGCACAAGAGCCTGGAGAGGTCTTGTGATGCTCCGGGTGGTCATAAGGGAAAGCACCAGCGAGACAACAACCGCAAGGACGATAAGGAACAGAGCAAAGCGTTGATTTCGCTGGAAACTGCCGTACGCTTCCTTTTGGTCCTCCTCAGCCAGACGGAGATTCACCTCCGTCAGCTGGTCGAGGAAATTCCGCATTTCTTCAAACTTCTCTTTCGCCTGCCCCAGGGTAAGGTCGATGGCCAGAGTGCGTCCCTCGCGGGTATCGGCCTTTCTCCCCTCCACGACCTGGCGGGAAAGCCCCACCCACTCGGTTCTAGCACGCTCATACTCTGCAGCGAGCTTCTCCTCCTCAGGATGTTTTGGCAATGCCCTGTATTTCTCCCACCGTTCCTCGGACTGCCTGAGGTTCGTTTCATAGTCCTCAAGGAGTTTGCGGAAGACCTCCGAATCCGTCTTGGCAAAAATCATGGACCGCTCGGCCACAAGAAGCTGCTGCAGGTCCCGGTCAACCTCAAGGAGAAAATCGAGAGCCGGCAGGCGAACGGTATGAATTTCCTCGAGATTCCGGTAAATATTCCGGGAGAGGAAAATTCCCAGATACCCCAGTACCCCCACAAAGGCAATGACGGCGAGAAACCCCAGGAGGATCCTTGTACCGATTTTCCTTCGAGAGCTAAGCGCCATCCTTCCCTCCCTTACTGCTCAAGGAACGCATCCACATCAATACCCACCACAATGACCCCGATAACCTTTCCTTCCTCCCGCACCGGGACCGAAATCTGGACCGAATAGGTCTGGGTACTCTCGTCGAATTCCACATCGCTCACGTAGAGAACCCCTTCTTCTCCCTTGAAACACTCCGTGAACTTTGCCTCGTCCCCCTGCCAGTAGTCCGAAGTCTTCCCCGTTGCCGCCACGAGCCCTCCCTGGTTGTCGGTGACGAAAATTTCGGCAAAGTACGGAGCGCTCGACTGGAGCCTCTGCAGTTCCTGGGCGCACTCATTCTCTAGGTAGGGTTTCATGAAATCCGCAATGCCCGGCGTCTTCACCCAACGTTCGTCAAGGGCCCGAATTTCCTCAAGCGTCATGCCTTGGGCGTTTTGGTCTTTTACCGCTTTCACAATAATCGGATTTTCACCCCACCGCACGAGCTCTTTCTGGGCAAATTCCACGATTGCTGCAGGAGCCTTTTCTGCGGAAAAGGCAACACCAGAAACGGCAAGCAAGAACACCAGGACCACAAAGAACACCCAAGACAGCCTCTGCATGGCGATACCTCCTTTGATGTATTGTTATTTCATCAAATCTTCCTTCTTATCCTGATGCCATTATCCCATACGGATTCTCTGTGTCAAGAACGGGCTCAGAATTCTGGATAGTTCCCTAAAAAGCCCGTCTCATTCCGCCAGGGAAAGCCTGCAATACTCAGTAGATAAACCATGTTGCCATTCCCCCGTAGGACACACGGTCACCGTTACCAGCCACCCAGAAAGACTCCTCTTGAAGATCGTTTGGCCGGCAACGCTCCTGCCGGAAGTGACGAGGAACCCTGAGAAAAAAGGCGTTCTGTAGCCGTCTCTGAAATGAGAAGGCAGGTCTGAAGCAAGGGGGATGAGCACGGAATTTTGGAAGACCTAAAGTTCCTTGAGCCCCTGCCGATTACTTGGAATGGAAAACGCAGGAAGTGTTCGAGGCCATAGAGTAACACTGCGCTGGCGTCGCCTGTCGTCAACTTCTGGATCGACTTCGGGAAACTGGAGGAAGAGGTGGCCCAGAGATCCGGTTTGCCAAAATGGGGCATCCCTTCGCCTGCCATGCCAAAACACGAAGACCCATCCATCCTGACGAAAGCCAGATCATGGCGCGCCGGTGTGGGGAAAACCACTCCGTCCCCATCATCGTTGCAACTGCTGCGGTCCTGGTAGCCCTCCTGGTCTTGCGGATAAGCACATCCCTGATCCTGCCCGTGCAGAAACACCGCATGGAGGGGAACAGCTTTCCTGAAGCAGTCAACCCGGTGTCCCTTGCCCTGGATGGCGCAAAAACTGCAGGAGCTTGCAGGACAGTGTGAAGTATAATGGTATAATCTTTTCCAAAA
>APKF01000176.1 GCA_000353875.1 Candidatus Caldatribacterium californiense OP9-cSCG
GGGGGTAACCCGGTGGCCCGAAAGATTCTCCTCGTACGCCAGAACGATCACGACCTCCTGCGCCTTTATCCCCTCCTCAAGGCGAACGGGTATGCCGTTGAGGTGGTTCACGAGGACGCCGTCTTCTCTCGGGGAGAACGTCCGGACTTCGTGCTTCTCCCATGGTCTCTTTACGAGCGGGGACGGCTCAACTTCCTCTTCCTTGAGGGGATTCCAGTCCCCGCCTGGATTATCTCTCGGGACCGCCGGATACTCGCCCAGAACAGAGCTGCCGAAAAGGACTGGCAGACCAAAATCGGAGAGTACTGTTTCCTTGCCATCCGCAAAGGAACGGCCCTTCGGGGAGAATACCGGAAAGCCCTGAAGCGAGGGGTTATCCTTCCGGGAACCCGATGCTACTTCTGCCGGGCTGATGAGGCCTTGCAAGATGGCCAAACCATCCGGTGCGAAATCAGGTGGAGGAAGCGCTTCTTTGACGTGTTCTGGGTCCCTTTGGGTGCAGACCTCTACCTCCACTACCTCCACGATATCACCCCGTACCGGGAGATGGAGCGAAACCTTCGCTTCCTTGCCTTCCACGATCCCCTTACTGGAGCCTACAACCGCCGCTTTTTCTTCGAAGCCCTTTCCCGGGAAATCGCGCGGGCAAACCGCCGTAGAGAGACGTTCTCCCTCCTTTTCTTTGACCTCGACCACTTCAAAGTGGTGAACGACCGCTTCGGCCACACCACCGGGGACCGGGTCCTGCAGGAGGTTGCGCAGGCGGTGCAATCGGTAACCCGAAAAATGGACTTCCTGGTCCGCCTGGGAGGAGACGAGTTCGTGGTCCTCCTCCCCGCCACCTCGAAAGACGAGGCCAGGCAGGTGGCCGAAAGAATCCAGGAGGCTATACGGGCCATCGGTGAGCGCCTGGCGTTTCCTCTTTCGGCGAGTTTCGGTGTGGTCGAGTACACCCAGGGGGAAACCCCCGATACCCTCCTCAGCCGGGTGGATGCTCTGGCGTACCGGGCAAAGGACCTTGGGCGAGGCCGCATCGAAAATGGGGAGGGGGTATGATGCGAAAGGGTGCTCTCTTTGGGATAGGGGTGGTGATTTGGGTTCTGGTGCTTCTGCCCTCTGGGGCTTTTTCCCAGGACACCCCACTCAGAGTCCTCATCGACCGCGATTATCCGCCCTTTGCCTACTACGACGATGAGGGTCGCTTTGTGGGGGTGTCGGTAGAGTTCTGGAGGATGTGGGAAGAGCGAACCGGAATTCCCGTGGAACTTCTGCCGACGGAATGGGCAAAAGTGCACTCCCTTATCCAGGAACGCCAGGCAGACCTTGTGGACACCATTTTCTACACTCCCGAGCGGGCAACTTATCTTGACTACATCCAGCCCCTTTTCCGGGTCACCTCAAGCGTGTACTTCCGAAAAAACCTGAACGTCCGTTCCCTCTTGGACCTCACTCCCCACGTTGTGGGAGCCAAAGCGAAAGACGCTTTGGTGAACCTTGCCCTCTCCCTGAACCCTTCCCTGCAGCTTCGGCTGTACCCCAACTACAGCGACATCGTCCTTGCTGCAAGGCGCCGAGAGGTCGATTGCTTCCTCATGGACGACCCTCCGGCGAACTTCTACCTTGTAAAATACGGGCTTTTAGCTGACTTCTCTCGCCTTCCTCTCCCTGCAGAGAACTTCCTCTACCTTGCCACCTGGAAGGGGAATACAAAAGTCGTTGAGCTCGTCAGAGCAGAACTCTCGAAATTTTCAGAAAAAGAGCTCCACAACCTTCTTCAGTCATACCTTGTCACCGTCAGGGAGTACCCACCCTGGCTCTTCCGGGGGTTACTCCTCCTTGCCGCAGGCATTTCCGGTGCAATCTCTGTTCTCGCAGCGTTCAACAGGAGGTTGCAGAGGCTTGTGCGGCAGGCCACCGCTCAGCTCGAGCACGCACTGGAAGGTGAACAAATGGCAAGGCGAAGGCTCCTTGAGGCGCTTGAGGTCACCGCACTCCTTCCCCTTCTGGAGATTGAGGAAGAAGCATTCCTCTCCCGTATGCTTGACCTTGCTTTGGGAATGATCCCCAAGGCTCCTATGGGGAGTGCCCTGCTCCTTGACGACAAGGGCAGGGGGCGAATCGTCGCCGTCCGGGGTCATCACGAGAGTCTCCTTGGGTTTACCTTTGAACCGGAGGAACTCATCGTGAAAGAGCGGATCACGGTGGTGAAAGACATCCTCGGCCCGCACCGGAAATTTTCGTCCTCCGAAAAGTACAGAAAGCTCCTCGAGGGTGCTCAGTCCATCGCCGAAACCCTGCTCGTCCCTCTTTTATGGAAGGGGAAATTCTTCGGACAACTCGCCCTTGACCTTCCCGAGGGAACGCAGGACGCTTTCGACAACGGTGATATTGCTCTTGCCGAGCAGCTTTCCCGAATCTGCGTGGCCTGCCATGCCCTGCGAGAGTATGCAAGAAAAGAAGAATCGTTCTTCGAGAACCTCATTGTGGCTCTTGCCAGGGCCTTAGAATACTATGACAGTTCCACCCTGAAACACTCTGAGGTCTCTGCAGAGTATGCGTCACGCATCGCCCGGCACCTTGGACTTGAAGGGCAGAGGGTAAAAAGCATCCGCTGGGCCTCCCTGGTCCATGATATCGGGAAAATCTTCATTCCCCAGAGTATCCTCCGGAAACCGGGTTCTCTCACTCCAGAAGAGTATGAACTTGTAAAGCTCCACCCCCTGAAGGGTGAAGAACTCCTGAGAAGCGTCCGGGGACTTGAAGATGTGGCCCGGATTGTCCGGCACCACCACGAGCGTTTCGACGGCCTGGGATACCCGGACGGCTTAGCAAAAGAAGCCATTCCCCTTGAATCCCGCATTGTGGCTGTAGTGGATGCCTTTGAGGCTATGACAAGCAACCGCCCCTACCGCAGGGCGATGAGCATAGCGGAGGCCATTGCCGAACTTCAGCGCTGCGCGGGCACCCAGTTTGATCCAGAAGTTGTGAAGGCAGCTTCGGCTGTAGTTGGGGAACTCGTCCTCTCCTCTCCCTGATCCCCCTATGGACCCTCCCCAACTGGAGCCGGAACCATCTCCCAAAGGGACAGGACAACGTAACTTCATCGCAAAGGCAGAGCCAGGGTGTTGCAGAACTCAACGACGACCCTGTAGAACTCCTCCGGATGGGTCTCCATCGGACAATGCGAGGCTCCGGGAATGACCACAAGAGGCGTTTCAGGGAAAATCTCCTGGAACTTCTCAGCCTGCCGCTTCGGTACAAAACGA
>APKF01000177.1 GCA_000353875.1 Candidatus Caldatribacterium californiense OP9-cSCG
GACTGCCCCTCCTCCCTTGCGCTGCCCTTATTGTCGCAGATAGACCTGTGACCATCAAGACCCAAAAGACAAAACTTCCCGGAAAAGAAACCCCTTGCCCCGGAAACTCCCTCTGTGGTACCTTTCCTCTGGAACATAGAAAACCAGGTGATGCCTATGCTCTTTGCCGGAATAGACGTCGGGTCACAGTCCACCGCCTGCGTCCTCTGGGATGGGAAAACCATCCGCGGCTTTGCAGTCCTCCCAAGTGGTGTCAATCCAGGGGAACGGGCAAGAGAAGCACTGAAACAGGCCCTCGAAACCGCAGGGTTACCGGAGAGGGACTGCTTTATCGTGGCCACAGGTTACGGTCGTTACCAGGTTGAGGGCGCGCAGCTTGTGGTGAGCGAAATCACCTGCCAGGCCCGGGGAGTGGCGTACTTCTTTCCTCAAGCGAGGACGGTCATCGATATCGGAGGACAGGACAGCAAGGTCATTCGCCTCGGTGAGGGAGGACGGGTGCTTGACTTCGTGATGAACGACAAATGCGCCGCCGGAACGGGACGGTTCTTAGAACTCATGGCCCAGGTGCTTGAAATCAAGCTTGAGGACTATGGCACCCTCTTTGCCAGGGCCCGGGAACCCCTGACGCTTTCCCAAACCTGCGCGGTTTTCGCCGAATCAGAGCTCATCGGATACATCGCCCAGGGGAAGCGCAAGGAGGACCTCGTGCGGGCCGTAGCCGCTTCGGTGGCTGAACGGGTGAAAGCTCTTGGAGAACGCTTGGGCATAGTTCCCCCCCTTGTGGTCACCGGGGGTGTGGCAAAAAACCAGGCCGTTCTTAAGCTCCTCGAGGAACGCACTGGATGTGCAGTTCTTGTGCCTCCTGAACCGCTCCTTACTGCTGGCCTTGGAGCATGCCTTGTGGCAGCGAAGAAGACTTCGCCAGAAACCACGGCCTGATGTACCCTGCGCCAAAGGGCAATCCCTGCACCTTTGGGGAGACGAAGGAGTTCAAAAGACCCAGCACCATTCCTCCTTGAGGGAAGAATTCGCCTTTTGTTGCTCTTGTGTCCCTCCGGGGAGTCTCAACCACCTGTGCCTGCGCTCCTTAAAAGGAAGTATACTCAGCGCAAACGGTTCCCGCAATCCCCGGGACGAAACAACCGGAGCACAGGGGATGGAACCGTGATCGCTTCAGGAGGAACCGCAGGACCCCACCCGGACCAGGGTTACCCGAATGCCCAGGTCCTCGAGCTTTCTCACCAGGGCGGCATCGAGATTCTCGTCGGTGAAAATCCTGTTCACCCTGGTGAGCTCGCAGATTTTGAAGAAGGCCACCTCCTGGAACTTCCGGCTCTCGGCAACGAGAATGACCTCCTGTGCCGAGGCAACCATGACCTTCTTGAGGTGGGCCTCGAGTTCAAAGACGTCGGCGAGATACCCCTCATCCACAAGGATTGCCCTGGCCCCCAGGAAGAGTTTGTCGGCGTAGTAATTCCGCACCGCATTCTCCGCCTGAGGCCCGACAAAGGAGAAGGAGAGCGGGTGAAGGGTCCCACCGGTGGCAATGATGTTGAAATTGGGCTGTCTCGCCAGGCTCACGCAGATATCGAGAGAACTCGTGAGAATGGTCACCCGCCTGGCAGGGTCGATGTTCCGGGCAACCTGGAGGGCCGTGGTACTGGCATCGAAAATCACCGAGTCTCCGTCCTCGATGATTTTTGCCGCCTCTCTCCCTATGGCCTCCTTCACCTCACGGTTCGTGATCTCCCGAAGCTCCACCGGAATCTCGACGTTACTCGTCTTCACCCGGGAGGCTCCCCCGTAAATCCGGCGGAGGAGTCCCTGTTTCTCGAGGACCCTCAGGTCCTGGCGAACCGTATCCTCGCTGACCCCAAACATCTCTGCAAGCTCTCTCACCGTGAGGGTCCTGCGGACTCCCAGAGCCTCGAGGATTTTGAGCCGCCGCTCTTCAGCAATGAGCCCTGCTCTTTTCGGCATAGGTCACGACCCCGCCGGCCGCCGCTTTCGGGCGGCAAGGAGGTTAGGGAACATCACCACACAGATGAGAACAATCCCGATGATGACCATCATGACCTGGCCCGGGACATTCCGGAGGCCCATCCCGTAGCGAAGCAACCGCATGAGAACGAGAGCAAGGCAGGCTCCTGCAATGCTCCCTTTCCCTCCCGAGGGACTTGCACCCCCAAGGACGGCAATGGCGATGACCTCAAGCTCATACCCCGTGGCCACATTGGGCCGGGAGCTGCCGAGCTTTGAGGTGAGAAAAATGGCCGCCACCCCTGCCATGAGCCCGTTCAGCGTGAACAGGGTGTGGCGAATTCTGGCCACAGGGATTCCGGAAAAGACGGCTGCTATCCTATTGGTCCCGATGGCGAAGACCTTCCGCCCAAAGGAAGTCCGGTGGAGCACAAGACCGTACACCAGGGCACAGGCCAGAAAGGCCACAAGGATGAAGGGGATTCCGGTTCCCCCGATGTCTCCCCAGGCAAGGTAGGAGTACCAGGAGGGGAAACCACCGACGGCCCTGTCCCCGAGAAGGATATACGCAATACCCCGGTACAGGGAAAACCCGGCGAGCGTCACGATGATGGCCGAGAGGTTCGGAATCCGGGAGATGAGAAGACCATTGAGGTACCCGCATCCTGTCCCAACCCCCAGGGCCACAAGCATCGCAAGCCCCATGGGCAACCCCGCCTTATAGGACAGGGACATGAGCACGGAAGCAAGCGCCACGATGGAGGCCACGGAGACATCGATATCCCCGGCAACGAGGATAAAGACCATGGAGAGCACCATGAACCCAGCCTCAAGGAAAACAGAGAGCGCACTCATCAGGCTGGTGTAACGGAGGAAATGCGGCGAGATGCGGCTATTTACGAAAAACGTTCCTGCGATGAGCACAAGCAGGAGCCACTCCCAGCGAAATGCCGAAGTCCGTACTCGCTGCACCCGAACGGTCTCAAGCGCCATAGCGCACCATCCTCAGTTCCTCACGCTTCCTCAGCTGTGTTCGCTCGATGTTCCGGGCAACGGCAACGTTGACGAGAGCAGCCACGAGGATGATGATTCCCTGCAGGGCCATCTTCCAGAAAGGAGAAACCCGAATCATGGGGAGGGCGTTGTTGATGATGCCGATGGTGATTGACCCGAGCAGAACCCCGGGGATGGTCCCGGCCCCCCCGGAAATGCTCACCCCCCCGAGCACGCAGGCAGCGACAACCGTAAGGACGAATCCTGCCGCCGTGTCGTTCTGGGCAGAAGCATACCGGGCTACCCACATCACACCGCCAAGACCAGAAAGCGCTCCTGAGATCATATACACAAGCCAGGTGATGAATGCGGTGTTGATGCCGATGATGCGGGCGGCTTCGAGGTTGCTCCCCACGGCGTAGATTTCTCGCCCCGTACGGGTATGGGCGGTAAAGTAGTAGAAGACAACGTACACCACAAGGGCGATGACGATGAGGTTGGAAAACCCCAGGACCCTTCCCGTTGCCAGGGCCTTGAAGGACTCGGGCATTTCGTGCGCATCAATCCACTCACCCTTGCTGACGATAAAGGTAATCCCCCGGTAGATGTACATCATGCTCAGGGTGGCAATGATGGGCAACACTCTCCCCCGGGAAACGACAAGACCGGTAATCGACCCGAGAAGACCTCCAAAACAGAGACCGAAAACGAGCATAAGGAGAGGCGAAAGATACGGGTGGTCCTTGATGATGATTCCCGTCACCATCCCCGTCAGGGCAAGCACGGACTCTGCCGAGAGGTCAATACCCCCCGTCACGAGGACCAGCATCATCCCCACGGCCACCACGAGAAGCGCCGCAGTATCGACGAGCATGTCGTGGATGTTGCCCCAGGTGAGGAACCTGGGGTTGCGGATGCCGATGAGGACCGAGAGGACAAGGATGAAAACGATAATCCCGAACTCCCGAAGACCTCGAACTCCAGAAGCAAAGCGCAAAAACCCCCGCTTAGATTCCATGGCCAGCACCCACCACCTCTTGGGTTTTCCGGAACCGACCCCGATCAATGTTGACAGCCATCTCCATGAGTTTCTCCTGAGTTGCCTCCTCACGGGTGAGGATTCCGCTCACTCGCCCCTCGCACATCACGAGAATCCGGTCGCTCATCCCGAGGATTTCGGGCATCTCCGAGGAAATCATGAGAATCCCGAGCCCTTCCCTGGCGAGATCCGACATAATCTGGTGAATGGCAGCCTTTGCTCCCACATCAACCCCGTGGGTCGGCTCATCGAGAATGAGAATGCGCAACCTCGCCGCAAGGAGCTTGGCCACCACAACCTTCTGCTGGTTTCCCCCAGAAAGCGAGCTCACCGGATGGAAAACGGTGGGAGCCTTAATCTGCAAAAGCTCGAGCATCTTCGTGGCAACCTCGTATTCCCGCTCGGGGCAGAGCCAGCCATGTCTTGTGAGCTCGTCTAAAACGGCAATGGTGATGTTGTCGGTGATGCTCATGGGAAGGAAGAGCCCCTGTTGCAGACGATCCTCGGGAAGATACCCAATACCAAGAGCAATGGCATCCATGGGGCTTCTGATGGTGACTTCCTTCCCCTCCACGAAAATCTTCCCCCGGTCCGCCGGAGCAATGCCAAAAAGGGCGTGGGCGACTTCGGTCCGGCCTGAACCCACAAGCCCACTCATGCCAAGAATCTCCCCGGCATGCAGGGTGAAGGAGACGTTGGAGAAATACCCCACCCGGGAGAGCCCCTCAACCCGCAGCAACTCCTTCCCCGGGGTGACCTGGGCTTTGGGGAAAAGCTGGGTGATTTCCCGCCCCACCATAGCCCGAATGAGGTCCTGCTCGGCGATATCCCGGACCATCCAGGTGCCGACCTTTTTCCCGTCCCGGAGAACTGTTACCCGGTCGGCGACCTCATAGATGTCCTCAAAGCGGTGAGATATGAAGATGATCGATGTTCCCTGGGACTTGAGTTTCATCATGATCCGGTAGAGCTCCTCCGCCTCACGCCTGGTCAGCGCAGCCGTGGGTTCGTCCATGATGAGAATGCGGGCGTGAATGGAAAGCGCCTTGGCGATCTCCACAATCTGTTGCTGAGCGGCGCTCAAAGCCCCCACTGGGTTCAGGGGGTCGATTTCTGCACCCAGAGATTCGAGGAGCTCTTGAGCTCTCTTGTGCATTTCCCGCCAGCGAAGTCGCCTGGAGAGAGGGTGAACGAAGGGATGGCTCAGGAAAATGTTCTCCGTGATGGTCAGATGGGGAAAGGACGCCGGTTGCTGATACACCGCAGCAATCTGATAGCGGCTTGCGACAGTAGGGTTGGGAAAGGTGACTCGCTGACCCCGCCAGAAAATCTCTCCCTCATCCGGCTGGTGCACCCCGGTGATGATTTTGATCAGGGTGGACTTCCCCGCACCGTTCTCCCCTACCAGGGCATGAATCTCTCCTTCCTCAAGGTCGAAGTCCACACGCTCAAGGGCCCGGATCCCGGGGAAGAACTTGGAAATGCCGCGGAGTTCAAGGATACGTTCTCCCAAAGCTTCTCACCCCACAAAAATGAGGGGGGCGGGGAATCCCCGCCCCTTCTTTTTCAGAACACGTCCTTCCACTCGTCGATGTTGGTGGCGTCAAAGCGGAACGGAGGTCCAAGGAGCACCTCGGTGCCGCCGTCACCGGATTTGCGGATGGTGTATTCACCAAGCCGCCCTGCCTTGAAGGTCTCACCTTCCTTGCCCGTGATGGTTCCCTCGCACAGAAGCCCAGCAACGTAGGCCGCAAGGTAACCCAGGTCCACCGGGTTCCAGAGGAAGAAGGCCTCACAGGCACCGTTCTTCACCCACTCGGCCATCTCGCTCGGCAGACCAAGACCCGTGAGCTTCACCTTTCCAATGAGCCCGGCATCGGTGATGGCCTTTGCCGCCGCGCTGACCCCAACCGTGGTGGGCGAAATGATACCCTTGAGGTTAGGATAGGACTTGAAAAGCCCCATGGCCTCGTTGTAGCTTTTGTCCCGGAGGTCGTCGCCGTAGACAATAGCCGCAAGACGCATCTTGGCGTATTTCGGGTCCTTCAACTCCTCCTGCATGTACCGGATCCAGGTATTCTGGTTGGTCATGGTGGCGGCTGCAGAGAGAATGGCAATCTCTCCCTCATACCCAATCATTTCCGCAATGGCCTGAACCTGAAGCTTCCCGATCTGCTCGGCATCAGCCTGGTTGACATGGACCAGGCGACCTTCGGGGTTCACCGCAGAGTCGAAGGAGATGACCTTGATGCCGCTTGCCATGGCCTTTTTGAGGACCGGCACAAGGGCATCGAAATCGTTGGCGCTCACGCAGATGGCGTCAACTTTCTGGGCAATGAAGTTCTCGATGATTTCAATCTGTCCTTCCACCGTAGGCGTTGCAGGTCCCTGGAAGATGAAGTTGTTCCCAAGCTCTTCACAGGCCTCCTGACCACCCCGGGCACAGGCCTCGAAGAAGGGATTCCCCACGTTCTTCACCAGCATGCCGATGGTGTATCCTTTCGCCCATACTCCGGAAACAAGCGCCAGAGACACAAGCACCACAAGACAAAGCACCAGAAGCACTTTCCGCACTCTCTCCATCCTCCTTTCGGTTTTCTCCAAAATTCTTCAGAAAAATTTCCAGAATACACCGGTTATTTTTTCCTCTTTTGCCCTCACCTCCTCGTCATTTCTCAGGAGAAATTCTAAGAGAGACCGGTAAATCTGTCAACACTCACTATGACGGCATTTCGCCTGCTGGATGCTTCGAAAAAGGATTGGGAAACTTAGCCGGAAAAAACCAGACTATGGGAGATTCAAAGGCAATTTGGGGGAAATTGGGAGGAAGTTTGCTCCAAGTTTTCTGTAGCTCCTTCGTATATCCTCGAGGACCGTCCCATCCCCTCCCAGGATGAGCCACCGGTACAGCTCAAGATGGATACGCTCGAGTTGAAAAGGCTTCCCCACAAGGAGCCTTTCAGCCTCCTCAAGGAGGGAACAGGCCTCTTCCCGGCGACCCTCAAAAACCCGTATTTCCGAAAGGGCGAGAAAGTGGTACACCATGCCCCGGGTGTCCCGGGTTTTTGTGAAGAGTTCCCAGGCCTCCTGGAGCTTTCCTTCCGCACCTTTCCAGTCCTGAAGCACCTTCAGTGCGGTCCCAAAAGACCACAGCGTCCAGGCATAGGAGACTTCGTCCCCGATATCCCTGTAGAGCTCTTCGGCTCTCCTGAAATACTCCAGGGCGTCACCAAAGTGCTCCATCATCCGGTGGGCATTGCCAATACCGCAGAAAGAATACGCTTGCCCAAAGCGGTCCCCAATCTCCTGGAAAATGGCATTGGCAGTACCGTAGTGGACGAGGGACTCCTCGAAGTTCCCTGCCACCCGCTCAAGCCCCCAAGGCCACAGCGGCAGTACCCGATGCCTGAAGGGTCCTCGAGTTGCTCAAAGAGGAAGAGTGCCTCCGTGAAATGCTCCCGGGCTCGCTTTAGTTCCCCCACCGTCCTCCACAATCCCCCTAAAGCCCAGAGGGCAAAGGCCTCACCTTCGGGGTCATCGTACTCCTCGTAAATCTCCCTGGCTCTTTCGAGATTCTTTCGGGCCTCCTCAAGCTCTCCAAGACCCCGCTGGGCCAGCCCAAGACCTGCGAGGCAGTCGGCAACCTCAAGGTCGTCCTGCGCACTCTGAGCAAGATGCAGGGCCTCCGTATAGGCTCTTTTTGCCTCTTCGAAAGCCCCAACCATCCGGAGGCAATCTCCAAGGCGCTTCAGCACAAGAAGTCGAAAGGCACCGTCCCCAGAAGGAGTAACCTCAAGGGCTTTCTGAAAGGCCAGGACAGCCTCCCGGAAACAAGAAGCAGCGCGGAGCTCTTCACCCTTTTCGTACAGCTCCTCTTTCCTCATGGTGTTCCTATTATAGCAAAAAGCGCTCCGCTTCATGGTACAATGAGCATAGCAGCGCGGGAGGTCGAGAGCATGAAGTACCGGGAAGTCCTCATGACACCTCAAAAACGTATTGCCCTTATCGCTCACGACAACAAAAAAGACGAACTCCTGGCCTGGGCAAGGTTCAACCGGGGAACCCTGTCGCAGCACAAGCTCTACGCCACGGGGACAACAGGAGAAATCCTCGAGCGGGAACTCCATCTTCCTATCGTGAAACTCGAAAGCGGTCCTCTTGGAGGGGATCAGCAAATCGGGGCAAAAATCGCCGAGGGAGTAATAATGCATGAGGAGTACCGGCGTCTTGTTCCCGACTACTCGGCCTACCGTGAACGACTCAAGGTCAAAGAGTGAGGAGGGGAGAACATGCGGCTTCTTGGAACCGTTGTGACTCTGGCAGTCCTTGTGGTTGTCGTCTCGGGGTGTCTGGGAGGGTCGCTGCTGGCTACGGGTACCACATTTTCCTCCCAGACCTTCACCGAAGGGGTGAATGACTTCGGCCTTCGCCTCCTGAAAACCCTCTGGGAACGGGAGGGTGGCAACGTCTTCCTCTCCCCCACAAGCATCGCGCTGTGCCTTTCCATGGTGGCCCACGGTGCCCGTGGGGAAACCCAGAGGGAAATATACGAAACCCTGGGCCTTGCAGCGCTCACCCCTGAAGAGGTGAACAGGCAGAGTGCCCGTCTCGTTGGGACCCTGAACACCGCAAGTTCGGGTGTTACCCTGTACACGGCAAACGCCCTCTGGGCCCGGGAGGGCATCCCGTTTTACCAGACATACCTCGAAGACCTCAAAACGTACTACAGGGCCGAAGCGGAAACCGTTGATTTCACCGATCCTGCCACCATTCCCCGCATCAACCAGTGGGTGAGGGAGAAGACCCGGGGGACTATTCCCACCATCCTCGATCGCCTTCCGGAAAACGCCATCCTCGTTCTCCTCAACGCCACGTACTTCAAGGGAAAATGGGAAACGGCTTTTGACCCTGCCCACACGCAGAACCTCCCTTTCTTTCCCGAAAACGGCACTCCAAAAGACCTCCCCACTATGTGGCAGGAGGGCTCGTTCCTCTACCTCGAAACCGAAGGCTTCCAGGCCGTAAAACTCCCCTATGCCGATGAGCGGTTTAGCATGTACCTCTTTTTGCCCCGAAAACAGGACGGCCTTGGGGCATTCCTTGGAAAGCTCAGCGAAAGCGCCCTTGAGGGCTGGATTGCCACCATGGAAAAGCGGCAAGGAGAAATCTTCCTCCCCCGTTTCCGGGTAACCTTTGAGCGGGTGCTCAACGACATCCTCATCGCCCTGGGAATGGAGAACGTCTTCAATCCCTCCCGGGCAGACCTGAGTGGGATGCTCCCGGTATCCCCCAGCGCCAATGCCTATCTCAGCGAGGTCAAACACAAGAGCTTCCTCGAGGTCAACGAAGAGGGGACCGAAGCCTCTGCGGTCACCTCAGGCATTATTGCCATCACTGCCGTGCCGCTCCCCGGTGAGCGCTTCACCATGCGCGTGGACCACCCGTTCTTCCTCATCATCCGGGACGAAAGGGATGGAAGCGTGCTTTTTGCCGGAGCTATAGAGAATCCCGAGGGTTAGTAAAGCGAAGGGGCGCGCCTTTGTCGCCGGTACTTCCTGGGTTTTTACGAGCTGCCCCGTGCGTTGATATTTCGATACCGGTGACGAAAAGCCTGCTGTTCAGGGTCACTGTTTGGGTTTCCTGTGCCGCTAAAAGGATGAGGTACGGTACGGGTTACTCGCTCTCCTCCGGTACCGGGAAGAGATTGGAGCAATCACGGCTTTACTCTCAATGGAGTAACCGGTACAATGGAGCAAAGTGTTTTCTCAAGAACTCCGGATTATGGCCGAGGCTTTCTGGAACCGGGACTTCCCAAGGCCCAGAATCGTGGTGAGCCAGTGTCTCGGGTTTGCTCCCTGCCGGTACGATGGAGCAATCATCGAGGATGCTTTTGTCCGGGAGCTTGAACCCTTCGTTGAATTCATCCCGGTGTGCCCTGAGGTTGCTATTGGACTTGGGGTCCCCCGAAAACCCATCCGCATCGTCCTCAAAGGCGGAGAACGACGCCTCCTTCAGGAGGAAACCACAAAGGACCTTACAGAGGTGATGGAGCATTTTTCAGAAACGTTCCTCACCCTCCAGGGGGTTCACGGATTCATCCTCAAGGCAAAATCCCCCTCCTGTGGTCTCAGGGACGTGAAAATCCATGCCCCTTCAGGGAAAGTCCTTGCCCTGGGGAACGGGATGTTCGCCGAAGCGGTGCTCAGGAAATACCCCTACCTTGCCATTGAAAGCGAAAAGCGTCTTGAGAACCTGGCCATCCGTGAGCATTTCCTGGAGAAGGTCTTCGCCCTCGCTGACCTTGAAGAAACGCTCAGGGCGAAATCTCCAGGGAAACTCGTGGATTTCCATACCCGATACAAGCTCTTCCTCCTTGCCCACCACCAGAGAGAAACGCAGCTTTTAGGGAAGATCGTCGCCCGGGTTTCTGAAAACGTGGACGAGGCTTTTACCGCCTATGCGACCCACTTCCTCCAGGCAATCCGGCGTGCCATGAACCGAAGACTCGTCACAAACGTCCTGTACCATGTCCTCGGCTACTTCAAGGACAAAATCACCCCGCAGGAAAAAGCTTTCTTCCTGCATCTTCTTGAGGAATTCCGAAGGGGTACCATCCCCCTTCTTGTCCTCACAAGCCTTGTGGAATCGTGGGTTTTGCGCTTTGAAGAACCGTATCTCCTGCGTCAGGTCTTTTTCCGCCCGTATCCCGAAGCCCTGCGACCAAAGGAATTCCAGGACCTCCTTCCAGAACGGGACTTCTGGAAAACCTCCTAAGAAGAGCGCAAAAGCGCCTCAGTCATCGCATCCATGAATTCTGGGACGTCATCGGGAACCCTCCCGGTGACGATTCGTCCATCAACGACTGCAGACCACTCAAAGCTGTAGGTCCCACCCATGATGGGCACCGCGTCTTTACAGGCCAGCCACCCGGCGCTTTTCTTCCCCTCAAGAATCCCTGCAGCCGCCAGCGCAATGGGTGCATGGCATATCCCGGCAACAATCTTCCCCGCGTCGTAGACCCTCCGGAGAAAGTCAAGAGGCGTCTCAGCCACAATGCAGTTCCAGGGGCAGAAAGCCCCCGGTACCATCACCAGGTCCAAATCGTCCGGGGCAATCTCTCCCAGGGGAGCCACAGTGTAGTACCCCCTGGGAACTTCCTGCAGGGGAACGGAGACCCCGAAGTTCCCCACAACAACGTCAAGACCAAGGAGAGGGGGCCGGGATCGAACGGGGGCCTGGAACGTCCCGAGGCACACCTCTGCTCCCCGAAAGAGGAACTCAAGAACCGGAACTACGAGCTCCACATCCTCAAAGTCCTCCCCGGCTACAATGACCACCCGTTTTCCCCTGAGGATGTTCTCTCGCTCATCGGAAAAAGCAGGGTCAAAGTACCGGCAGAGCCAGCGAACAAACCGTGGGGTATCCACGGTGTCCCGGGCGGTGAGAATATTCCCATCAAGCACCACCGGGGCATCTTCAAACACCTTCATCCGGCGCAGTAACAACGATACCACCTTGCTCCCTGTGGCCCGCCTGCCCTGGAGGAGCCCGGCACTGATGAGGGTGAGACCACCGTCACCTATGGCTCCAACGAGTGCTCCACGCTCGTACAGAGCCTGGAGGAAGCGAATCACCTCATTCTCGGTCATCATGACGTCGGCGGAGTGACCTCCAAGGACCACGAGGGCGTCGTACTCTTCCGGTCTTGCTTCTCTCAGAGGCCTGAAACCGTACCGGTTAGGGCTTATCGTGGGAATGGGGTCGACGCTCATGTCCCACATTCCGGTGACCCCTTTCCCCTTCACATGGGGTCGGGTGAATTTCCAGGTCACCCAGTCAACGAGAAGGAACTCGGGCCAACCTCCGAATTCGCTCAGGTACTCGGCAAGGTAGTACGCCTGGAAATCGCTGAACTCGCTGGCCACAAGAAGGCCGACACGCTTCCCCACAAGGGGGCCCTGGGGTTTCTTCTTCCCCGCATGAAAACCCTCCCAGAACAAGACCCCATCGCGCTCCACAATACTTACCCCGGTCCTTCTGGCAACCTCAAGGAAAGAGGACATCCATCTCACCTCCCTCACCATAAAAGACCAGAGAAATGCCAGAACCTTCCTTGCAAAACCCTCCCCTTCGAAGCTCCAAATCCCCTTGAAAATCCGAAAAAACCGTGGTATGATACCTTTGCTCCTGCTGAGAGGTCGTCTAAGGGTAGGACACGTGACTCTGGATCACGTAGTGGTGGTTCGAATCCACCCCTCTCAGCCATTTTCTTTTTCTGCCTCTTTTTTCGGAGCGAGCCTCCCCCGCTCTTCGAGGTCCGCCCCTAAAGCGTTATAGAACTTTGCCCGGGCGATGTGGTAGTCAAAGAGCGCCTGGAGGTAATCGCTTTCCGCCTTGTAAAGGTCGTTCTGCGCCTCAAGAAGATCAAGGAGCGTGATGACCCCCGCATCGAACCGGGCCTGCTGAACGGCAAGGGTCTCCCGTGCCACCTCGAGGTTCTTCCGAGCGATGGGGACGCTCTTCAAAGCAGCGAGGAGGTCCGAAAACTTCTGCTCCACCTCGAGGATAATCGACTCTCTGGTGTTCTCAAGCTCTTCTTTCGCCACCTCAAGATTCACCCTGGCCTTTTCCCGCTCCAGCGCAGGGGTATAGGAGGTTACCACTGCGAGCTCTTTCTGGCGCAGGGCGAGGGTCTCCTCTTTCTCCTTAACCTCCGGTCGGTGGAGCAAAGCATACTGGATGCAGGCATCGCGATCGAGCTCTTCGGGCTCAAAGGAGAGATCCGTCGAGAGAGTAAAGTTCGCCTCAAGCCCCTGCCCCAGGATGCTCCCCAGATGCATTCGGGAAAGGGCGAGGTTTCGCTCGGCCCTCTCCACCTCAAGGCGAGCTCGGTCAACCTCGAGTTCATTCCGGAGTACATCGATTTTTGCCACAACACCCAGGGAGAACCTGGTCCGGGTGTCCTCAAGCTGTTTCTCAAGCCGGGCGAGGTTCTCCCGTGCAAGACTTAGAGCCCGTTCTGCCCTGAGGACGTTGTAGTACGCCTCTTCAATGCTGAGGGCAAGCTGCATGCGCTGCAGGGCGAAATTCCTTTGTGCGCTTTGCCAGGTGTTCTCAAGCCGAAGCTCAGAGACCACTGAGGGGTTCAGGAGAAGGTTAGCCTTCCCCTCCCTGTACTGCAGTTCCTGAACCTTCAGGGATAACTCAGCAAGGCGAATCGTTCGGCTTTTCCGAAGGCCAAGTTCAATCGCCTCTTTGAGCGATAGAGATGGCGGAGTCTTCGCCTCCTCCCCAAAGACCAGTCCCACACCCCAAAGGACAGTGAACACCAGAATCGCGAGAATTCCCAAAATCCTTGCCTTCATACCCATCCCTCCTTCTACTCGTAACGGAGTGCCGTAATGGGGTCGAGACGACTCGCCCTCCGGGCCGGATATATCCCGAAAAAGAGCCCAACAGCCAGAGAAACCGAGAGGGCCAGGACCATGACCTGCGGCGAGAGCACAAAGGGGAACTGAGAGAAGGACGCCATGGTCCTGCCGGCAAGAATCCCAAGAACCAGCCCCACCACTCCTCCCACAAGGCTCAAAAATGAAGACTCCAGGAGGAACTGCAAGAGGATATCCCGGGGTTTTGCCCCGATAGCCTTGCGAAGCCCAATCTCTCGGGTTCTTTCCGCCACAGAAACGAGCATGATGTTCATGATGCCGATTCCTCCCACAAGGAGCGAAATGCCGGCGATGACCGCAAGGAAAAGTGTTACGGTCCCCGTCACGCTCTCCACGGTCTCCAGAAGGTCCTGCTGGTTCAGGATGGAGAACTGTTCAGGGTCCCCAATTTTCCTCCTGAAGAAATCGGAAAGCCACTGCGACACAAGGGGGATGTTCTCCTTATCATCTACCTGGACAATGATGTTCCGGAGATACCGGTCTCCCGTGAGGTACTGCCGGAACGTCGTGAGGGGGATGAACACCTGGTTCCCCAGATCCTGGCCGCCCATGGTCTTCGGCTCAAGCACTCCCACTACGGTAAAAATCGTCCGTCCGACCCGGATTGAGGCCCCCACCGCAAGGAGGGGATCCCCAAAAAGGTCCTGGGCCACCGTGTGTCCCAAAATCGCCACTTTCCGGGAATAGGAGTAATCGTACCCGCTGAAGGAGCGACCACCAAGGAGCATGAAGTTACGAATTTCCAGTAACTCCGGCGTTGTCCCCACCACGTTCACGAAAACGCTTTCCCGGGCAAAAGTCACGGGCAGGCTGGTCGTTGCCTCCGTCGTTACCGCCCGAATGCCGGGGAAGGGAGTGGCCCGGAGTTCCTGAAAGTACTCATACTTGAGGACGTTTCCCCCTCCCCGGGCCATGAACATCCCCATGGGTCCTGCACCCTGGCGAACCCTCCCAGGAATGACGGTGAGGATGTTCGAGCCGAGGCTGCTTATTTGATCCACAATCTGTGCCCGCATACCCTGCCCGAGGCTCACCATGGCGACGACGCTTGCCACCCCGATGATGACCCCAAGCATGGTGAGGAAGGACCGGAGCTTGTTGGCTAAAAGATTGAACAGCGCGGTCTGAAAGCTCTCCGAGAAGTTCATCCTGCTTCCTCCAGCAAATTCCGCTGCCTTTTGAGCTCCTCAAGGAGCTGACGGGCGTCAATACGGTCGGTGACGTCTTCGTTTTTGAGAATCCTTCCATCCCGGAAGTGGATGACCCGGCGGGCGTGCTGGGCAATGTCCCGCTCGTGAGTCACAAGGATGATGGTCCGCCCCTCTTCGTTGAGTTCCTGGAAAATGCTCATGATCTCCTCTCCCGAGAGGGTATCGAGATTCCCCGTGGGCTCATCGGCAAGGATGATGGCCGGATCGTTCACCAGCGCCCGGGCAATGGCTACCCGCTGCATCTGTCCTCCCGAGAGCTCATTCGGCCGGTGGTGCATTCTCTCCCCAAGGCCTACCCGCTCAAGGAGGTCCCGGACCCTCCGGACCCGGATGCTCTTTGGCACCGAAGCGTAGAGGAGGGGGAGTTCCACGTTCTGGAAAGCGGTGAGGCGTGGCAAGAGATGGAAATTCTGGAAAACAAAACCGATTTTCCGGTTCCGGATTTCGGCAAGCTGATTCTCCCGCAGGGAAGAAACCTCAACACCGTCGAGGACATACCGACCGCCTGTTGGGGTGTCAAGGCATCCCAGGATGTTCATAAGGGTGGTTTTGCCCGAGCCCGAGGGACCCATGATGGCAATGAACTCCCCGGGATGCACCTCAAAGGTCACCCCCTGGAGCGCCCGAACCTCCACTTTCCCCGTGCGGTACACCTTGACCAGGTTCTCAACACGGATGATGGGTTGCACTTTCTGGGTTCACCGTCCCGGTGGAGGACCCTGAGGAGCCGGGCCTACGCGAATCTGCACGTCCCTCTGGGTACCCCCTGAGGTGCTCGAAGGAGAAACCCCTGCACCCTCCGGCGGGGTCACAAAAACCTCCTCACCCTCCTGAAGTCCTTCCATGACCTCAACAAAAGCGTCGTTCCGAATCCCAAGGACCACTGCCCTGCGCTCGGGCTGTCCCTGGGCATTCTTCACGAAGACAAAGGTTTTTTCTCCCTCCTCTTTCACCGCACTTGCCGGAACAAGCAGGGCGTTCTCCTTTTCCTGAATGATAATCTCCACATTGGCCGTCATCCCCGCCCGAAGGAGGTTGTCGGGATTCGCCAAGTGCACCGTAGTGTCATAAGTCACCACGTTCTCGCTGGTTTTCCCCTGGTAGGCCACCGCCACAACCTGACCCTCAAAAGTTTTCCCGGGGAAGGCATCAAGGGTAATCCGGGCAGTTTGCCCAATCCGTACCTTGGGGATGTCCACCTCGTTCACCGGAACGTCCACCTTCATCGTTGAGAGGTCAGCAACCACCACAGGGGTTGTCCCTCCCGAAGCGCTGGTGCCGCTTGAAACGAAATCGCCCTCCTCAACGTTCACCTCAAGGACGATTCCCTTAAGAGGAGAACGAATCTCGGCCTTTTCAATTCGCCGTTCCACCGAACGCAGAGAGGCTTCGATTTCTTCAATCCGCGCCTTTACCCGCTCCACGTCTTCTCTCTTTGGCTTCCTCTTCGTCTCCTCAAGCTCTGCCCTTGCCACGGCAAGAGCCTTCTCCCTTTTCGTCACCTCGTTTCGGCTGGCTTCGAGCTCTTCCTGGGATATGGCTCCCGAGGCAAAGAGCCGTTCATTCCGGGCAAGAGTTTTCTTTGCTTCCTCATACGCCAGAAGGGCCTCCGTATACTGGGCCTCTTTTGAGCGGAGCTCCACCTCAGTCGGCCCGGAAAGCAACTCCTCAAGGTCGACCTGGGCTGATTTGAGCTGCGCCAGAATCTGCGAGCGGGTGATTTCAAGGTCTTCGGTGTCCAGGCGAAGTAGCACCTGGCCCTTTTCAACGCTCTCCCCTTCCCTAACGAGGACCTCCGCAACTTTTCCGCTCTCCTCCGCAATAATCGAGACCTTCGAGAGCGGCTCAAGGGTGCCGAGTTCCGATACCGTATCGGCAATCCTCCCCCGTCGCACGGGAACGGTCTGAGAAGATGCAACGGTTTTCTGCTTCGCCTGAGAGCCCCTCTGCCCCTGCTGGGGAAAACATCCACCGAGAAATACAGCGAAAAGAACAAGGGCAACAAAGAGTACTACGACTTTTTTCATTTCCTCTCGTCTCCTTCCTGAGGAAACAGGGTTTCCCAGAGGATGGGCTGTTCCGTACTCCGGAGAAAGGCGACAAAGCTTGCCAGAAGGTCACAAAAAGCATTCTCGTACGCTACCTGGGCCTGGAAAAGACTGTGTTCGCTCTCAAGAAGGGTCACCCGGTCGATACTCCCAAGCTCCCACTGCTTCACTATCCGGGCATGCCGTTCCCTTTCGGCCTCAAGGAGCATCCGCTTCCCCTCCAGGGTATCCCGGGCCTCACAAAGGGAAAGGTATTTCTCCCGGATATCGAAAAGTATGGCGGCTTTTTCTGTCTCAAGGTCAAGGAGGAGGGCCTTTTTCCTGAGCTCCACCTGCTTTTTTTCTTCTGAAAGGCTCGGGGAGAACAACCACGAAACGGAAAGACCCACACCGAAATTCTCCCCCGAGGAAACTCCCTGAGTACCAAGAGGTTTCTTGAGGACGATGTCGAGGGATTTCGCCGAAAAGTTGTAGCCCGCGGTCAAAGACCAGCCGTCTTTGCTGTAGGTTCCCTCAAGGGTAATCTGAGGAAGGCCTTTCCGGCGAAGCTGAGCCTCCTGTGCTTCGAGGACTCTTCTCTGTCCCTCAAGATCCTCAACTTCATCCCGTATCGAAACGAAATCCTGGAGGGTAAGGTCTCTGGAGAAAGCAGAGAGCTTTTGAGGAAGGGGCTTAAACGTCACCTCTTCCCCGGGCATTTCCTCTCCAAGAAGCTGGAAGAACCGTTCCTCACGAAGGCGAAGCTTCTCTTTCAGGACCCGAACCTTTCCTTCCTGTTCCCTGTACTGTCCTTCGGCTTCCTGGAGGGCGAAAGCCGCTGCCTCCCCCTTCTCATACCCTTCCCTGAGGCGCTCAAGACGCCCCTTGAGGAGTTCGAGGCTTTTCTCCTCAAGAGCAAGGGTGTTCTTCGCCTTGAGAATCTCCAGGTACGAGGTGACGACGTTCTTTTTCACTTCTTCCCTCGTTGCTTCCAGAGCCCTCTCCGCCTTTTCAAGGCTGACCTTTGCTTCTTCCCAGAGTGAAGCGTCAAAGGAGATGATATCCTGAAGTTCTAACGAAAACCCTTCCAGGGACTCTCCGGAAAGCCGTATCGTTTCTCCAACGGCAATCGCCGGGGAAAAGGTGTTTTCCCGAGCCTTTCGCAGCGCGGAGCGGGCAACTTCCACTTCAATCTCGGCTTTCTTGATCTCCCGGTTCCCCAGAAGCGCCCGTTCCAGAGCCTCCTTGAGAGAGATATCCTCGCCCCTCCCCTGGGCCCCGGAAAACAGGCAAATCCCCACAAAGAGCAGCACGGAGAGCAGAAGTTCCCGGTACCTTTTCACCTTCAGCCCGCCTTTCAGCTTTTTCCCATTGTACCACGCCGGGTTTCCGGAAGTTCCGGCATGCTACAGGGAAGTATAGCAGCCCTCTGTGAAGAATTTGTGACAAATCTGTGAAATTCCTGCTATACTCTCTTAAATGCTCCCGAAGCCCCTGCGCAACCCCTCTGGGGTGGAAAGACCGGTCGGGGCTTTCTGGAGGAAGACCTCAAGGTCTTTCTGAATCTGTCTTCTGAGAGCTTCCTCTGAAGAGAAGACCATCTCTTCCCGCACGAACTCCTCAAAAGTAACGCATACTCTCCGACCGTAGAGCTCCGGGAAAGGAGATGAGGGAACGAAGACCTCGACGACCCGGCGGTGCGTATCGTGGAAGGTTGGCCGGCTCCCGGTATAAATCAGGGCGTTCCAGGAGGTTTCCTCCAGGCTCTCCCAGGAGACCCTCCCGGTGTACACTCCCGGCGGAGGCAGGAGTTTCCGCGAGGGTGGATGGAGGTTCAAAGTGGGGAAACCCAGGGTTCTCCCGATTCTCCGCCCTCTCCGGACCTTCCCGATAACCGTAAAGGGGAATCCGAGGAGCTCATTCGCCTGGGTGAGCCTTCCATCAAGGAGGTGTTCCCGAATTCGGGAACTTGAGACCACTTCTCCCTGCACCCGGTATGAGGGAACCACCACAACCTCCGTACCCCGGGGAGCGAAAAAATCCCGAAGGAGCACACTGTCCCCCTGGCGCTCAAAGCCGAAGCGGAAGTTCTCGCCCACACAGATTGCCCGGGGGTGGAAATACTCCACCACCGCGTTCAGGAAATCCAGAGGAGCAGTTTCCCGAAGAGCCCGGTTGAATCGGAGGAAGTACAGGAAGGCACCGGGGAAGAAGTGCTCAAGGAGGAGGTACTTCTCGCCATATGAGGTCAGGTACTTCACGCCCTCCCGGGGGAGTAGCGCCTTCTGGGGATGAGGGTAGAAGGTCACCACACAGAGAGGGGTCTCCGGTGACGACCTCGCCAGAGCCTCAGCCAGAACCCGGCGGTGACCGCGGTGAAAACCGTCAAAAAACCCGATGGCCACAACACTTTCCTGGGGAAACCTCTTCCAACCCCGTTCAAGCAACATGGCAGGACTCGGCAAGAACGACTCTGGGGAGGAGCCTCAATGAATCCCAGAAAGCCAGCCCGAGGAAAGTTCCACCATGGAGCACCTTCACCATGCCGGGGGCCTGCAGGGGCACGGGCGATGGGAAAGGAGTCCCGTGGAGGAAGCATCTGGCCTCTTCCTCACCCACCTCTACCGCGTCGAGGAAGTACAGGGCTTTTTCTGGCGGAAGCGACCGCTCAAGGAGGAAATCCCTTCCGATACCCTTCTGCATGACGTCGATGCTCTCCTCAATCTGGAACTGACCCACTCTCTCCCGGACAAGAGAGGCCACATAGGCCCCAAGGCCGAGTCGCTGCCCAAGCTCATGGGCAAGGCTTCGCACGTACGTACCCCCGGAACAGTGGATGAGGAACTCCGCTTCCCCAAATTCTCCTTCGAGGCAGGAGAGGAGCTCCAGCTGGTAAACGGTGACCTCCCGCCTGAGCGTGATGTGTTCCCCCCGGCGAGCATACTGGTAGAGCGGACGTCCGCGGTACTTGCACGCCGAAAACGGTGGAACCTCCTGGATGAAGGTTCCCCGGAAATCACCAAGCACCCGAAGCAGGTCCTCTTCTCTAAGCTTCCCCGAAGAAACCGCGGTGATTTTCCCCTTCACGTCATAGGTGTCCGTGGCAATCCCGAAACGGAACCGCGCCCGGTAGACCTTATCGAGCTCCTGGAAGAAGGACACAAGACGCGTGGCCTTCCCAAAACACACAAGGATCACCCCCCGGGCACAGGGGTCAAGGGTCCCGGTGTGACCCGCTTTGGCCTTCAGTATTCGTCCTACCCGCTCCACAAGAACCCGGGAAGTCACCCCGGCAGGCTTGTACAGATTCAGCACCCCGCCCAGCATGACAGTCGCTCCTTTGCCCTATTTCGAAGACTCCAGGACCATGGTCCGCAAAAAATCCAGAACCTCCCGGTACACCGAAGGGAAAGAACCCGTGATTTTGAAACCCGCTGCCCTCTGGTGTCCTCCACCCCCAAAGTAGTGGGCCACAGGGAGGACGTCAAAGCCGTCCCGGGAACGGAGGCTCACCTTGTAGGTGTTGGGGGCAATTTCCTTAAAGAACACCGAAACCCTGGCCTCAGGGATGTAGAGGCCGTAATCCACGACACCCTCGGCGTCCTCCTCCTGAGCGCCGCATTCTCTGAAGTCCTCCTGCGTAAGGTACATCGACGCACACCCACAGACAGGGTCAAAAGTTAGGCGATGGAGCGCCCGGCTCAGAAGCTTCAGCGCCTCAAGACGCCGGAAACGGAACACATGGTACATGATGGTGCTCAGGGAAGCGCCCGAGGCCACAAGTTCCCCAACAACGGTGAAGAGGTTCTGGTTGAGCTCGGCGAACTGGAACCCTCCGGTATCGGTCACGACACCGGTCAGGATACCGGTGGCGATATCGGCATCAAGGGAGATATGGAGCTCCCGGGCCAGTTCGTACACGAGGAGTGCCGAAGCGGGAGACCCGGGAACGACGAAGTTCGCATGACCAAAGAAGGCGTTGTCGGGATGGTGGTCGATATTCACCACGTAGCGGGCCTCTTTCAGGAAGCCCTCTACTCTCCCCACCCGGGCAGGGTTGGAACAATCCACAACCACCAGGACTTCAAAAGGTTCTTTTTCCGCAGAAAACTCCTCAAAGGAGAGTACCTGAGCTGATCCAGGCAGGAAACGGTAGAAGTAAGGCACCCGGCCATCGTAGACGACCCTCGCCCTCTTCCCCATTCGCCAGAGGAGAAAATAGAGAGCAAGAGCCGACCCCAGACCATCACCGTCAATGTTCTGATGCGAGGTGACCACAAAGTAGGAAGCTTCCGAGAAAATCCGGCAGATTTCCTTCTTTTCGTCCCTCATTGGTTCTCCTGTTCCAGACGGTTCAGGAGTTCCACAACCTGAAAAGCTTTCTCCAGGGTTGGATCGGCCACGAAGACGATCTCGGGCATGAACTTGATGCGAATTCTTGAGGCCAGTACCCCCCGAATGAACTTCGTCGCCCTCTTCAGGGCCTCGTACCTTTCACCCTCCTCTGCCTCACCCAGAAAGCCCACGAAAATTTTGGCCTGTTTGAGGTCCGGAGACATCTCAACCCGGGTGATGGTGAACCCTCGGAGACGCGGGTCCTCAACCTCGGAAAGGAGAATCCGGGATACCTCTCTCTTGATCAGTTCAGCCACTCGGAGGGGCCTCTGTTCTTTCATGGCGGTAACCTCAGTAGATTTCAAAAAGCCAGTCAGTGACTTCCACCCGGTCGTCGTTCTCAATGAACTCGAGCACCTGGTGGAGCAGGGACTCCACCGACTGTTCATCCCGTGCCACACAGGAAATCCCAAGGCTCCCCCTCTGCCACTGGGAATCCTCAGAGAGCTCGGCCACCGACACGTTGAAGCGATTCCGGAGGCGCTGCTTCACCGAGTCCACCACACGCCTTCGGTCCTTCAGCGAAGAACTCCCGTTGATGAAGAGCTCCACACGGCACACTCCAACCCTCATCGCTCTTCCTTCACCACATACGCTTCGAGAACATCGCCTTCTGCAAAGCCCTCGAAACCCTCAAGCGCTATGCCACACTCGTACCCCTGGGCTACTTCCCGAACATCATCTTTGAAACGCTTCAGGGAGGCAATGCGGGCCTTTTCCTGGAGCACCTCTCCCCTGCGCAGAACCCGCACGAAGGCGTTCCGGTCTATCTTCCCCTCAAGGACATAGCACCCTGCCACAATCCCCACCCGGGGGACTTTGAAAAGTGCCCGGACCTCGGCTCTGCCGATAACTTCCTCAACCTTTCGGGGTTCAATAAGACCCTGAATGGCCCGTTTCATGTCCTCCACCACATCGTAGATAATCCGGTAAAGACGTACTTCCACTCCCTCCTGCTTGGCGACCTTAGCCACCTCATTGGGAAGCTTGACGTTGAACCCGATCACCACTCCTGATGAGGCCGAGGCCAGCATGACATCGGCTTCACTGATGTTGCCGACTCCCCGAAACACGACGTTGATTTTGACCCGCTCATCCCCAAGCTGGGATATCGCCCGTTCCAGGGCCTCGAGAGACCCCTGGTAGTCGGCCTTGAGCACAAGGTGCAGTTCCTTGACCTTCCCCTCCTCAGGGGCCAGAAGCTCTTCAAGGGAAACGACACGGTTTCCTGCCTCTCGAAGGGCCCGCTCGCGTTCCCGCTCTTTCCGCCGCTCGGCAACAACAGTGGCCGTTTTCTCCTCCTCAACCACAACGAGTTTCGTCCCTGCAGGGGGAAGCTCGGCAAAGCCTACGACCTCCACCGGAGTGGCAGGAGGAGCTTCCTTAATGGGCTTCCCCAAGTCATCAAAGAGCGAACGCACCCTCCCCCAGGTCGTCCCGGCAACGAAGAAGTCTCCAACCCGGAGTGTCCCCTCCTGGACGATCACCGTGGCCACTGGCCCCTTCCCCGGTCAAGGCGTGATTCGATGATGACCCCCACAGCCGGGCCTGCGTATCTTGCCCGAAGTTCCAGAAGATCTGCCTGGAGGAGAATCATATCCAGGAGGTCCTGAATGCCCTTCCGCTGGAGGGCTGAGATGGCCACGCAGATGGTCTCTCCACCCCATTCCTCAGGAATGAGACCGTGCTCAGAAAGCTGCTGCTTCACCCTCTCGGGATTTGCCCCCGGTTTGTCGATTTTGTTGATGGCCACAAGAATAGGGACATCGGCAGCTCTGGCGTGCTGGATGGCCTCAACCGTCTGGGGCATGACGCCGTCATCGGCAGCCACAACAAGAACTGCGATATCGGTGACCTGTGCCCCTCGAGCCCGCATGGTGGTGAAGGCTTCATGACCCGGCGTATCGATAAAGGTGATCTTCCGTCCTCCCACATCCACCTGATAGGCTCCAATCTTCTGCGTGATGCCACCGTACTCTGATTCTGCAACCCTTGAACGACGGATGGCATCAAGGAGCGTCGTTTTCCCGTGGTCGACATGGCCGAGGATAGTCACCACAGGAGGACGGGGGAGCCTCTCCACCTCAAGACTCTTGAGCACCTCCTCGCGGAGGTTTCCCTTCCACTCCACCTCGAAACCTTTCTCCCGGATCAGGCGTTCCACCACAAGCGGTGGGAGAGGCTTTTTGCTGTGGGGGATAACGTTGAGATCGGCAAGACGGAGCAGGACCTCGGTTTCCTCCTCCCCAAGAAGCCGTGCAAGTTCCCGCAGGGTGGGGGGATTCTCGAGAACGACGGTTTTTTCCCGTTTCTTCCGAAGTTCCTCCTCTCTCCTTCGACGGAACTCGATTTCCTCTTCCAGAAGTTCCACAAGGTCTTCGTCGATACTGCTCATGTGGTTCTTGATGTCCGCTCCGAGTTCTCTGAGCATATCCATGACCTCATGAGTTGGCATCCCCAGCCGTTCAGCGACCTTATACACTCTGACCTTTGTCATGCCGAACCTCCTTTGCCTGTCCCCCAAGGTACGCCCGCAAAGCCTCTTTGAGAGATAACGCTTCTTTCTCACTCACTTCCATACGAAAAGCAAAAGAGAGACTCTTGCGATCCAGGCGCTCCACGCACTCCGGAACCGGGCACACGTACGCCCCTCTTCCTGCTCTCTTCCCTGTCGGGTCAACCTCAAGCGTCCCCTGAAGGGTCCGCACCACACGAACCAGGGATTTCTTTTCTTTCCTCTCCCGGCAACTCAAACACATGCGTATGGGAACCTTCTTCATTGTTCTTCCTCTTTTTTCCCGCTCCCCCTGATGTCAATCCTCCAGCCGCTGAGCCGTGCCGCCAGACGGACATTCTGGCCATCCCTTCCAATGGCAAGAGAAAGCTGGTCGTCAGGGACGATCACCTGAGCGGTTCTCGTTTCCTCGTCGAGTTTCACCTCAAGCACCTGGGCCGGGCTCAGGGCTTCCTTGATGAGTACCTCGGGGTCATTGCTCCAGCGGATGATGTCCACCTTCTCCCCCCGGAGCTCATCGGTGATGTTCTTCACCCTGACCCCCCGGTTGCCGATGCAGGCACCCACGGGGTCAATCTTTTCGTTGCGACTCTCCACCGCGACCTTTGTCCGCACTCCGGGCTCACGGGTGATGGCTTTGATATCCACCCATCCCTCGTGAACCTCAGGAACCTCAAGTTCAAGGAGCCGTCGTACCAGCCCCGGATGAGTCCGGGAAAGAATAATCCGTGGACCCTTGGTGGTCTTCTTCACCTCAACGATGAAGAACTTCATCCGGCTCCCGGGACGGTACTCCTCGGTGCTCACCTGCTCATCAGGGGGGAGGATTCCCTCGGTTTTCCCGAGATCCACAATGACGTTCTTCCCCTCCCGCCGGACCACAACCCCGGTGATGACCTCTCCCTCTTTCTCTGAGAACTCTTCGTAAATTCTGTCTCGCTCCGCTTCCCGGAGCCGTTGCACGATAACCTGCTTGGCCGTCTGGGCGGCAATCCGCCCAAAGTCCCGGGGGGTTACCTCAATCTCAATCCACTCTCCCACATCGGCCCGGAAGCCCAGGCGCTCCGCTTCTTCTTTCAGAATCTCTGTAGTGGAGTCCCGCAGCTTCTCCACTACCATTTTGCGCGCCAGAACCTTGATTTCCCCCGACTGAGGGTCAAGAACCACGGAGACCCCCTTGTGGGAACTCCTGAAGTTCTTCCGGTACGCAGAAAGCAGTGCCGCTTCAATGGCCTGTTTCAGGGTATCTCGCGGGATACCCTTTGTCTTCTCAATCTGTTCGATAACCGCCAGGATGTCTTTACTCATAAGCCCCCCTGGAAAAGCGACCATAAATGACAAAGAGTGGGACAGACCCCACTCTTTGTCGACGATACCATAATTTTACCGGAATCCGGGGGGAATTGCAAACCAATTTCTCTGAGAGCCTCCCGGCAGGTTCCACAAACGGCAACACCTTCACGGGGTATGCCCCTGAAAGCCCTAAACCTCTGGAGGGGAAAAGAGGAGAAAAAATAACTGGAGCGGAAAACGGGATTCGAACCCGCGACCCTCGGCTTGGGAAGCCGATGCTCTACCCCTGAGCTATTTCCGCTCCTCGTCTCTATAATATACTCGGCGGGGCTACCTTTTTCAAGTATCCCCACCACATTTTCACCGCCTCTTTTTTCTTTTTCCGTCGTATAATACCCTTGTGAAGGGGAAATTCGACGACGGAAATCTGTGGAGAGCTCTTGGAGAGGTCTGGGACCTGGCATGGGTAACAGTGGCTCCCATGCTTTTGGGGCTTTTTCTGGGGCAGTACCTTGACCGAAAGCACCCCCTGGGGTTTTCCTGGACCCTGTCGCTGCTTGCCCTCGGGGCACTCTTCGGGTTCTATAATCTCTATGAGGCCCTCATGAAGGCAAGCAGGGAAATAGAGAAGAAGGACCATGGGAAGAACCATTCTTAGCTTCCTTGGTGGAGCAGCGCTTGCTGTGCTGCTCCTTGAACTCATTGCCCTTGAGGTACAGTCAGTGCTCCACAAAAGACGGTACACCGCCTGGAGGGGAATCCTCACTCGCTGTGGCATTGTAGGAACCTGGTTCTTCTTCTTTCTGCGCTACGTGCGTGTTCGGCTCTGTCCCTTTGTGGTCTCGTTCCTTTTGAGCTATTTCGTCTTCCTGATACTCTTTGCCAGCATTTCCTTTGGGAGGGCAAGCCATGGAAGAAATCTTTAACCCTCAGGTGTTCTTTGTGTTCCTGGGCATACCGGTAACCAAGACGGTGGTTTCAACCTGGGTGGTCATGGGGTTTCTGGTGCTTTTCTCCTTCTTCCTTACCCGGAGAATGCGCCCTGTCCCTACCCGCCTGCAGAACGTCCTTGAACTCTTCGTTGAGGCCATTCTGCACCTCGTGGAAGAGATGTCCCCGGGCAACGGCAAAAGATTCCTTCCCCTTGTGGGGACCCTGGCGCTCTTCATCGGAACCTCTGATGTAGCCGGTCTTGTGCCCTGGCTCAAGTCCCCCACGAGTGACTTCAACACCACCCTGGCCCTTGCCCTGGTCGTCTTCTTCGCCGTTCCCTTCTACGGCATCACCATAAAAGGCGTGAGGAACTACTTCCGAAGCTACCTCTCCCCTTCGCCTATTCTCGCTCCCTTCCATGTTATCAGCGAAATTACCCGGACGGTTTCTTTAGCCCTTCGACTTTTTGGCAACATCATGGGGGAGGAAATCATCATCGCTATCCTCTTCCTCCTCTCTCCGCTTTTCCTTCCTCTCCCGATGATGCTCTTTAGCATTTTCACCGGAATCATCCAGGCGTACATCTTCACGGTCCTCTCCGTGGTGTACCTGAGCGCCGCAGTTGAATCCTCAGGACATTAGGAGTATAATTGGCGTCAACGCGAAGGAGGTCGAGGAATATGCAAGGAGAGATACTCTTCCTCTGCATCACCGTGTTCACCGCAGGGTTTTCCATCGCCCTGGGGGTGATGTTCCCCGCCATCGGGCAAGGCAAGGCCTGTTCGCAGGCTCTGGAGAGTATCGCCAGGCAACCCGAGGCCGCCGGTCCCATCAGCCGGACGCTCTTTGTGGGACTGGCCATGCTGGAGTCCTTGGCTATTTATGTTCTTGTCGTTTCCTTCATTCTTCTTTTCGCCAACCCGCTCCTCCGATACGTCTTCAAGTAGGAGGGTTCCCCTCCATGATCCGCATAGACCGGAGTATCATTTTTCAGATTATCAACTTCCTCACCCTGGTTTTTCTCCTCTTCCGCTTCCTTTTTAAACCGGTGGTGAAGGCGCTGGACGAGCGTTCGGACCGGATTCGGAGGGAGTTCGAGAAAATCGAGGAGGAAAAGAAGGCCCTCGAAGAGGAGCGACGCCGCCTTGAGGAGGAACTCAAAAACCTGAAGGAGAAGTACCTCGAAATGCTCGACCAGGCCAACAGAGAAGCACAGAAAATCAAAGAGTCCATTATTCAGGAAGCATACCGGGAAGCCGAGAAAATTCAAAGGGAATACGAACGCCGGGCAAAAAGGGAAATGGAACAGCTCCTTCTGGAACTTAAGGAAGACATCGTGGATATTTCTGAAGAAGTCGCAAAGCGGATTCTCAAGGTTCACATCACTCCCGAGGTTCAAACCCGGATTATCGAAGAAATGCTTGAGGAAGCCGTGAGCCGCCTTGAAGCCCAGCTTGGGAGTACCCATGAGGGATAGAGAGAAAGTGAGGGTCATCACTCCTTTTCCTCTGACGGACGAACAAAAAGATATTCTCTACTCCAAGCTGAGTCGGGTCATCCGGGAACCCTTCCTCCTTGAGGAGGAAATTGACCCCTCCCTCATTGGGGGTGTGGTCATCCTCTGGGGAGAAATCCTCATCGACTGCAGCGTGAAAACCCAGCTCGAGCGCCTGAAAGAACGAATCCTCAGAGAGGGGATCCCCCATGTCCATGGTCGGTGACATCCTCAAAAAAACCAAGGATATCATCACCACCTACCGTCCTGAACCGGAAATCGGGGAGATTGGGGAAGTCCTCGAGGTCCAGGACGGCGTTGCCCGTGTTCGGGGCCTGCGGAAGGCCATGATTGGAGAAATGCTCCTTTTCGGGAGCAGGAAGGCCATCCGGGGTCAGGTGCTGGGGCTTGAGCGGGAGAGTCTGCAGTGCATCCTCTTTGGGGACTACACTGCTGTCCACGCCGGGGACCAGGTCTTCCGCACCCGGACCATTCTCGAGGTTCCGGCAGGAGAGGAACTCCTCTCCCGGGTCGTCAATCCCCTGGGGGAACCCCTTGATGACAGGGGACCTATCACGTGCCGGGGGAAACGGCCGGTGTTCTTTCCCGCACCGCAGGTCATCGATCGTGCTCCGGTACAGCGGCCGCTTCTTTCCGGTATCAAAATCATCGACGCCATGATCCCCCTGGGAAAGGGACAGCGAGAACTCATCATCGGGGATCGGCGAACCGGAAAGACCACCATTGCTTTAGACACTATCATCAACCAGAAAGGGAAGGGGGTCATCTGCATCTACGTGGCCATCGGCCAGCGCCTGGCCAACATCACCCAGGTTGTGGAAATCTTACGGAAATTCCAGGCTCTGGAGTACACCATCATCGTTGCCACGTCTTCTGAAGACCCTCCAGCTCTCGTATACCTCGCCCCTTACGCCGGGTGCGCCATGGGAGAGTACTTCATGTACCGGGGAGAGGACGTGCTCATCGTCTACGACGACCTTACCAAGCACGCTGTGGCGTACCGGTCGTTGTCTCTGCTTCTGCGCCGTCCTCCGGGGAGAGAATCGTACCCCGGGGACATCTTCTACATCCACTCAAGCCTCCTTGAGCGGGGTGCTCAACTCGCTGAGTCCCGGGGGGGAGGCTCCATGACCGCTCTGCCTATCGTGGAAACCCAGGAAGGGGATATCGCCTCCTACATCCCCACGAACATCATTTCCATCACCGATGGACAAATTTACCTCGAAACTGGGCTCTTCAACAAGGGATTCCTCCCGGCCATTAACATTGGCCTTTCGGTTTCCCGGGTGGGAGGCGAGGCACAGACGAGCATCATGAAAAAGGTTGCTCGACGCCTTCGTCTGGATCTTGCCCAGTACTTCGAGCTTGAGGAATTCGCCCGTTTCGGAGCAGACCTCGACGAATTCACCAGGCGACAGCTCGAACACGGGAAAAGAGTCCTTGCCCTCATGACGCAGGCCCCCTTTGCCCCTCTCCCCCCAGGCATTGAAATCATGGAGGTCTTTGCCGCCACTCAGGGATTCCTCGATCCTGTGCCCCTTGAGCGGGTCAAGGAATGGGAAAGGGCCTTCGTCGCCCACCTCAGGGAGGAACACGCTGACCTCCTTGAGCGCCTGGAAAAGGAACAGGACCTTACCCACGACCTTGAGGAAGACATGCGTAGGGTCTTAGCAAACTTCAACGAGCGATTCCTCTCGGAGGCGGTATAATGGCGAAACTCTCGCACATTAAGCGGCAGATTGCACTGATTCGGGAAATCCAGCGTATCACGAATACCATGAAGACCATCTCTGCTGCCCGTCTGCGGATGGGGAAGAGCGCTCTGGAAAAGGCGAGAGCCTTTGGAGAACAGCTCTTCCGTCTCCTTGAGCTTGTGGGATCCCGGGAAGCTCTTCCTGAAGTACCGAAACTACTCCTTGTGGGGATCTTCCCCGACCGCGGCCTTGTGGGGACCTTTAGCGACATCCTTGCCCAGAATCTCCGCAGCTTCCTCAAAACCCAGAAGCTCGAAGAGTTCAGCATCATTGTCCTTGGAAGCCAGGGGAAACGAGCACTTAGGGAGTTTGAACCTCATATCATCGCCTCTCATCCCCTTCCGGTGCACCAGGTCCCCCACTACCGGGATATCCGGGAACTCACGTACGGAATTTTCCGGATGAAGGAACACAGAGCCTTCACTCACCTTTACGTGAGCTTCATGCGCTACATTTCTCTGAGCGAACAGAAGCCCGTTGTGGAGAGGCTTCTGCCCCCTGCCATTTCCCCGAAGAGCCTGGAGGACCGTTATCTCTTCTTAAGCGATGTGGAACACCTCTACCACACACTCCTTTTCGAGTATGTAGCGGGAAAACTCTACCAAGCGCTGGCTGAGAGTTTCATGAGTGAGCAGGCGACCCGGTTCCTCCTCATGGACACTGCCACCACCCATGCCCGGGAAACTCTTGAAGCTCTTTCACTCCTTTACGCCAAAAAGCGCCAGGAGAGTATCACCCAGGAGCTCAACGAGGTCACAGGGGCTGCCGAGGCGCTTCGCAAGCTCGAGGAAGGTGACATTTATGGGTGAGGGTGTGATCGAACAGGTCATCGGTCAGGTGGTGGACGTTCGTTTCTCACCCCGGGAAACTCCGGCCATCCATAATGCCCTTTTCGTCCCAAGGAGAAATGAGGGAAACTGGGGAGACCCACTGGTCCTTGAGGTCCACAGCCACCTCGGTGAGGGACGGGTTCGCTGCATCGCCATCCAGGATACCACCGGTTTACAGCGGGGGATGCCCGTACAGGACACCGGAGAACCCATTAAAGTTCCGGTGGGGAAGGAAACCCTGGGGCGCATGTTCAACGTCCTTGGAGAGCCTATTGATGGGAAAGGACCGGTCCGGACACAGACAAAGTACCCCATTCACCGTCCCGCCCCACCTCTTGGCGAGCGAATCGCCTCCACCGAAATCTTCGAAACAGGCATCAAAATCATCGACCTCCTTTGCCCCTACGTCCGGGGAGGGAAAACAGGGCTTTTCGGAGGAGCAGGAGTAGGTAAGACCGTCCTTATCATGGAACTCATCCACCGCACGGCCACAACCCACCGGGGGGTTTCGGTGTTCGCTGGCGTGGGGGAACGTGTCCGGGAAGGGAACGAACTCTGGCTTGGGATGCAGAAAAGCGGGGTGCTCAGTCACACCGTCTTGGTCTTCGGGCAGATGAACGAACCACCCGGAGCGCGATTCCGTGTGGCCCTCACCGCCCTCACCATGGCGGAATTCTTCCGGGACGTGCTCTCCCAAGACGTCCTCCTCTTCATCGACAACATCTTCCGTTACGTTCAGGCAGGGGCAGAGGTTTCAGCCCTCCTTGGACGTATTCCTTCGGCTGTGGGATATCAGCCCACGCTCTTTGAGGAAATCGGTATGATTGAGGAGCGGATTGCCTCAACGGTCAACGGCTCCATCACCTCGGTGCAGGCGATTTACGTTCCTGCCGATGACCTTACGGACCCTGCTCCAGCGACAACCTTTGCTCATCTTGACGCCATCACAGTCCTCTCGCGACGGCTCTTTGAGCAGGGATTCTATCCAGCGGTCGACCCCCTCCAGTCCACTTCCCGGGCGCTCGATCCGGCCATCGTGGGAGAGCGGCACTATCGCCTGGCACAGGAGGTGCGAAAGCTCATCGCCCACTACCTCGAACTCCAGGACATCATCGCCATTCTTGGTGTCGAGGAACTCTCCGAGGAAGACAAGCTTGTGGTAAACCGCACGAGAAAGCTCCAGCGTTTCCTCACCCAGCCCTTCTTCACTGCAGAGGCTTTCACCGGGATTCCAGGAGAGTTTGTCCCCCGGGAGGAGACCCTGAAGGGCGTGGAGATGATCGTAAACGGTGAGTGCGACACCTGGCCAGAGCAGGCCTTCTACATGACGGGAACCATCGCCCAGGTGGAGGCCAGAGTGAGGGAGCTCAGAAAGTCATGAGGACGATGACCCTCGACATCCTCACCCCGGAAAGGCGCATCACCATTGAGGGGGTCCGCTCCCTCGTCCTTGAATGCCCCGATGGCAAACGGGGTGTCCTCCCTGGACACGCTCCGGCCATCTTTGAACTCCTCATCGGGGTGCTGCGCTGCACAACGCAAGACGAGAAAGAAAGGTTCTTCGCCCTGGGTGGGGGAGTGGCCGAGGTCACCCCGGAAAAGGTCACCCTCCTCGTCCACAGTGCCGAAGAGGCTCACGAAATCGACGTTGCACGGGCACAGGAAGCCGCCAGGAGAGCAGAAAGGCGACTCAGGGAACGCAGGGGGGAGGTGGATTTTGCTCGGGCCCAGGCAGCACTCCTGCGGTCGCTGGCACGTCTCCGTGCCGCCTCAAGTCTCAAACGGTCACCCAGAGGGTAATCATCCCGGAGTGAATTCCTCATACACCCCGGGGAAGCCAAAAAACTGCAGGAGAACCTGAACGATTCGTTCTGCAGCCCTGCCGTCCCCAAACACGCGCGCCTTTCGCTGCGCTACCCCTTTCTCAAGGAAATCCATCACCGCCTGGACGATGGATTCTCTCTGGCACCCCGCCAGCACCCCGAGGCCGCATTCGATGATTTCCGGCCGTTCCGTGGTATCCCGGGTCACCACAACCGGAATTCCCAGCGCCGCGGCCTCCTCCTGAACTCCTCCTGAGTCGCTCACCACCACGTGGCTTTTGGCAAGCAGCCGCACAAAGTCCGGATACGGGAGGGCATCGAGGAGAAACACCCGGGGGATTGAAACGAGCTCCCTCTCCACCACTTCCCTCACCAGGGGGTTGGGATGGAGGGGGAAAAAGACCCGCACATCTTCCCGCAAAACCACGAGATCCCTGACGGCCAGGGCAACTTCGGCAATTCCCTTTCCCCAGTTTTCCCTCCGGTGTGCCGTGACCGTGATGGTCACACCATCCTGTACCTCCTGGGCCAGGACCGGATGCTCAAAGGTGGTGTGCCTTCCAAGGATGGCAAAGAGGGCATCCACAACCGTATTCCCCGTGACGAAGATTCTGTCATTCGGAATGCCTTCCCGGAGGAGGTTCTCCCGGGACCGGGGGTGGGGGCAAAATGGAGGTCCGCAAGACGTCCGATGAGGACACGGTTCATCTCTTCAGGGAAGGGACTGTATTTTGCAAAGGTCCGGAGCCCTGCCTCAACATGGGCACAGGGAATCCGGAGGTAAAAGGACGCGAGGGCACCGCAGAACGCCGACGTAGTGTCCCCCTGAACGACGATGAGATCCGGGCGATCCGAACGAAAGACCCTCTCAAGACCCTCAAGAATTCGGGAGGTAAGGTAGAAGAGGGACTGCTGCTCCACCATGACCTGCAAATCGTACCGGGGAGAAAGACCGAAAACGGAAAAGAAGGTCTCTGCCATTTCCCGATGCTGACCGGTATGGACAATCCAGGGAAGGAATTCCCGGCGCCTTTGCAGTGCAAGCACAACGGGGGCGAGCTTCACGACTTCTGGCCTTGTTCCAAGGACAAAAGCAACGCTAATCTCTGGCAACGGACTTCTTCTCCTTGGGCAGCTCGGTCACCCGGAGGTTTTTTCCAAGGCTTAAGAAAAAGAGGACGAAGAGGAAAAAGAGCAGGAGCGAATAGGTGCTGCTCGTGAGAAAAGTGTTCATGAAAATGGCCACCGCCCCGCAGAGCGCGCTGAGACCGTAGAAGATGATGAGCGTCTCCCGTTTTGAATAGCCCCGCTCAAGGAGACGGTGATGGAGATGCCCCCGGTCAGGGGAAGCGATGGGGAGGCGGTTCCTTTTGCGGCGCACGATGGCGAAAAGCGTGTCGAAAATCGGGACACCGAGGATGAGACTCGGGAGCGCCAGGGTGAAGGCCGCAGCGCTTTTTAAAGCTCCCTGAACCGAAATAACCGCCAGCATTCCCCCAAGAAACAGCGCTCCGCCATCGCCGAGGAAAACCCTGGCAGGGGGGAAGTTGTACAGAAGAAAGCCAAGGATTGACCCCACAAGAAGGAACGAAAGCAGCGCCGGCTCCACACGACCCTCCTGCCAGGCTATAACTCCCAGGGTGAAGGCCGCAATGGCGCCCACCCCTCCTGACAGCCCATCAAGCCCATCGATGAGGTTGAGGGCATTGGATACCCCCACAATCCAGAGCATGGTAAGAGGATACCCGAGCCAGCCCAGGTACACCACGTGGTTCCAGGGGAGCGTGAAAAAACGTATAACCACACCCCCAGAAAGCAAAAACACCGCCCCCAGACACTGGCCGGCAAATTTCCCCCAGGGAGGAAGAGAGCAGAAGTCATCAAGAAGCCCTGTGGCGAAAATGACCCCAATCCCCAGGATAAAAAGGGGTGAAAGCGCGAGGGGGAAAGAGAGGGTAAGGAGCAAAAGGGCAATGAAAAAGGCTCCGAAAACTGCTATTCCCCCAAGGCGAGACACGGGCCGATCGTGGATTTTGCGCTCCCCATCGGGTAAATCCAGACACCCCCGGCGTTCACTCCACCTGATGACAAGGGGCGTCAACCCCAGGGCACAGAGAAACGCCAGGAGCGGGAAAAAGAGTGCCTCACGAACCACTGCTTTGCCCTCCCGAAAACGTCAGAAGCTCAACCCCCGCCTCTTCCAGAAGTGCATCGGCCAGGGGGTCCGGATAAGGATTCTCGTAGACAATCCGAACGATTCCGGCGTTAATAAGCATCTTCACGCAGAGGATACAGGGTTTGTGGGTACAGTAGAGCGTCGAGCCTCTGGTACTCACCCCATAGAGGGCAGCCTGGATAATCACATTCTGCTCCGCATGGAGACCCCGGCAGAGTTCGTGCATCTGCCCGGGGGGAACGTTCTGCAGATTCCGGAGGCAGGTGACCTCCGTACAGTGGGCCACACCGCTTGGCGCACCGTTGTAGCCAGTGGCGAGAATCCGCTTCTCCTTTACAAGCACGGCACCAACCTGGCGGCGAATGCAGGTTGAACGCGTGGCCACAAGGTGGGCAATGGCCATGAAGTACTCATCCCAGTCAGGTCTCGGCCTTTCGCTCTTCGTAGGCACGGATTTTGGCCACTCTTCGGGCATGTCGATCCCCCTGGAATTCACTCTGAAGCCACACCCGGACAATCTCCCGGGCAAGACCCTTCCCAATCACCCGTTCTCCCATGGTGAGGATGTTGGCGTCGTTATGTTCCCGGGAAGCCCGGGCAGAGAAGACGTCATGACACAGAGCTGCCCGGATGCCCCGAACCTTGTTCGCGGCGATAGACATCCCCACCCCGGTTCCGCAGATGAGAATCCCCCGGTCGCCTTTTCCCCGGGCGACGTCCTCCGCTACTCTGAAGGCCACATCGGGGTAATCGTAGGCTTCTTCTCCGTGCACGCCGTAATCCTCAACCTCATGTCCCAGGGACTGGATGTACGCCTTGAGGTCCTCCTTTAGATGAAAGCCGGCGTGGTCACATCCGATGAGAATTCGCACTCCTTCTCCCTCCCAAGCTGCAGCACACTTGCCCGGATATTCCCGGTGTAGTCCCGAAGAGCCCGAACGTACGTCAGGCCACTTTTTTCCCCAAGTTCTGCCACCGCTTCTTTCTGTGAGGGGTCGTGCTCGATGAAGAGGAACCCCCCCTCCCGGAGGAAACGGGGGGCCTCACGGAGGATTCTCCGTATCACCTCAAGTCCATCCTCTCCCCCACACAGTGCCTCTCGGGGCTCGTACAGGCGAATGCCCTCCTCAAGCTTCTCCCAGGAAGCCACGGGAACGTAAGGAGGATTGGAGAGGATGACGTCAAAGGCCAAAGACCACGATGCAAAGGGACTGAAAAGGTCCCCCACGAGAAACGTCACCCGTTCCTCAAGACCAAGAAGACGAGCATTCTCAAGGGCTAAAGCCACCGCATCTTCCGAGATATCCACCCCGTAAAGGACCAGGCCAGGCACGAAGAAAGCGCAGGAAAGCCCGATGACACCGCTTCCGCAGCACAGGTCACATCCCACAAGTTGTTTCCTTTTCCCCGAGAGGAAGTGGAGGAGGATCACTGCCTCTTCCACCCAGGCTTCGGTATCTACCCGGGGGATGAAGACCCCTCGCCTCAGGCGGAAAGGCAGGGAGAAAAACTCCCATTCTCCAAGGACGTACTGGAGGGGCACACCCAGAAGGCGTTCCTCAACCAGAGCCTGCAACATCCGCTCGTCCTCTTCGGTAACCCTCCGGTCCCAGAAAAGGTAGAGCCGGGCCGGTGAGGTCGCAAGGAGCTTCCCCAGAAGAAGACGGGCTTCCCGCGTCGGGGAGGGAATATCCCGCTCGCGCAGCGTTCTCACCGTTTTCCGAAAGAGCTCTCTGACCGTCACCCTATCCAACCTTCTCCAGAAGCCTGGCCCGTTCTTCAGCGGCAAGGGCCTCAACGATTTCATCAAGGTCCCCATCGAGAACGGACTCCAGGCGATACAGGGTAAGGTTAATGCGATGGTCCGTCACCCGGTTTTGAGGAAAATTGTAGGTTCTGATACGCTCGCTTCGCTCTCCGGTGCCGATCTGTGCCCGCCGTTCCCGGTCAATGGCCTCCTTCTGGGCTCTTCGTTCCAGGTCAAGGAGCCGGGCTCGAAGAATCCGCAAGGCTTTCGCTTTGTTTTTGTGCTGCGACCGTTCATCCTGGCAGGTAACCACAATCCCTGTGGGGAGATGGGTAATCCGAACGGCGGAATCGGTTGTGTTCACGTGCTGCCCACCAGGCCCGGACGCCCGGAATATTTCCACCCGAATATCCTCCGGCCGAATGACCACCTCAACCTCGTCGGCTTCAGGAAGCACCGCCACCGTTGCCGTGGAGGTATGGATACGACCGCTGGCTTCAGTGATGGGTACCCGCTGCACCCGGTGCACACCACTTTCAAACTTGAACTTGCTGTACGCACCCTTCCCTTCCACGGCAAAGATAATTTCCTTGAACCCCCCAAGCTCCGTGGGGCTTGCATCCATGACCTCAACCCTGAAACCATGACGTTCGGCAAAGCGGGTGTACATTCGGAAAAGGTCGGCCACAAAGAGCGCCGCCTCATCCCCTCCCGCACCGGCCCGAATCTCCACCAGCGTGTCCTTGTCGTCCCGGGGGTCCCTGGGAAGGAGCATGGCCTTGAGTTCTTCTTCAAGCTGTTCGTGGCGTTCCTTAAGCCGGGCAATCTCTTCCTCAAGGAGTTCCCGGAGTTCCGGATCGTGTTCGCTCCGGAGTAAAAGCCGGTCCTCCTCAAGTTCCCGCTCCACCCGCTCGTATTCCTCATATTTCTCTACAATGGGTTCGATTTCTGCAATGGTCTGGGCGTAACCGCGGTAGCGGGCCAGATCCTGCACCACCTCGGGATGGGCCATTTTCTCGGTGAGTTCTTGGTACTGCTCGACAATAGCCTTCACCTTTTCTCGCCACATGGTGCGTACTCCTCCCCGAGACTCCCTCGCAACGCCGCAAAGGCCACCTCAAGCTGGTCTCTATCCGGCTCGCGGGTTGTGAGGTACTGGAGCAAGAGACCAGGAAGGCTCACAAGACGGGCAACGAGGCTCTGGCGGTGGCGTGAGAGTAGCTTCACCGCCTCATAGGCCAGCCCTGCCACGAGAGGCACCACGAGAACCCGGCTCAGAATCCGGACAAAAACTCCTGGTCTTCCAAGGCAGGAGAAAATGAGGATGCTCACCACCATGACAAGGAGCAGCCAGCTCGTCCCGCAGCGGGGATGACGGGTGGTGAACTTCGCCGCGTTCTCAGGCGTGAGTTCTTCTCCCTCCTCGAAGGTAAAAATAGCCTTGTGCTCTGCACCGTGGTACTCGAAGACCCTCCGGATATCCCGGAGATTCGAAATCACGAGAAGGTACAGGAGAAAAACGCCAATCCGGATTGCCCCCTCCATGAGGTTGTACACCACGGTGGAGCGCAGGAAACGGTCAAGGAGTGAGGTCAAAAACGTGGGAAGGGCAACAAAAAGCCCCACAAAAAGACCCAGGGCAAGGAGCAGGGCCAGCCCTATGTCGAAACCGGTGAGGCGATGCTCCTCGTCAAGGGCCACCTGGGCAGAATAGGAGAGCGCCCGAAGGCCCACCACCAGCGAATCGATAAGACCCACCATTCCCCGAATCACTGGAAGGGCAAAAAAGGGGCTTCGGCGCGAAAGGGGAACCTCCTCCCGGACCTCGAGAACAATGCTCCCATCGGGCCGGCGCACCGCCATCGCCAGGCGGTGGGGACTTCGCATCATCACTCCCTCAATCAGCGCCTGCCCTCCGATGTCACAGAATCCTTCTCTCTTCACGGAGTCCCCCACGGTCTTCCGCAACCCTTCTCACCCTCCGGACAGGGGCCAAACTTGCAGGGAGGGCCGGCGATTTCCGCAAGGACCGGCGCAACCTTCCCCACCTCCGCAATCATCCTCAACACGACTTCCCGAACCTCCCATTGTGCCCGGCGACACAGGCGTACCCGGGCAATGTGCAGGAGTTCCCGGGCGTTCAGGGAAACGACGATATTGGTCGCCACAGCCTGAGGAAAAACGTACCGAGCGTCTTCCTTTGCCACCCCAAGGCGGCAGAGCTCCTCATATGCCTCCAGGGCATGGGTCATGACCTCATCGAATACTATTTTAGCACGGGGGTATTCGGCAATCGAGGGCGGACAGACGAAGCTTGCTTCCCTGAGGTCCACGTACCGCTGGCTCTGCTGGGCATAAGACGCCAGACGGTGCCGGACAAGCTGGTGGGAGGTCACCCGGGAGATGCCCTCAAGGAGAAAAGAGAAGAAAGCGTGTTCCAGCACCGACTCATGCCCCCGGGCAAAGAGTTCCCGGATGAGCTTCCTGGCCTTTTCAGGGGCAATATCCTGAGGAGGCTCCTTGCTGTAACAGACCCTTGCAGCCAGGGCGATAGCCCTCTCAGGATCGGGGGTGTGGGTAAGAAGGGTCACCCGCATGGGATTCGCGGGACCGGGGTCAGTAGTTATCCCCGTATTTACTGCGGAACTTCTCCACCCTTCCGGTCGTGTCCACCAGTTTCTGCTGACCGGTGAAGAAGGGATGGCACTTGGCGCAGATTTCCACCCGAATTTCGGGGAATTTCGTCGACCTTGTCACGAACGTGTTCCCACAGGCACAGATGACCCGGGTCTCGGCGTACTCGGGGTGAATGCCTTTTTTCATCTCCTCCACCTTCCTTTCAGCGCGTGGGAATAATTATAGCACGGGGGCAGAAAAAGAAAAAGCCCACCACGGGTGTGGTGGGCTTTCTGGCTTTTCCAGAAGAATGCTATATTCTTCGTACGCGAACAGCCTGAGGGCCTTTTGCCCCCTGCTGGATATCGAACTCCACTGCCTGACCCTCTTCGAGAGTCTTGAAGCCGTTTCCTTCGATTGCCGTGTAGTGCACAAACACGTCACCACCCTGGTCGGAAGAGATGAACCCGTACCCCTTGGTGGTGCTGAACCACTTGACTTTTCCTGTTGCCATTGAATTGAGCCTCCTCAATCTGAACTTGACGCCTGCGCAAGCGTTGCGCTTAGAGTACCACCCCCTGCACCCCCTGTCAAGGGGAGAGGAAAAATATTTTTTCACGGCAGGGGAAAGGCGACCGCCGCGTACCCAACCACCTGGTGCCGCTCACCCGTCACCTCACCACTGTGGGTATAGAAGAGAAGTTCGCCCCTTTTCCCTCCCCGCTTTTTGTGGTACACAAGGAGCGCGGCAATTCCTCCAGGTCCGCAGACGCTCACATCTCTCTCCCGGAGCACCCGGTAGAACCCCTCAACATCCAGGGCGCAGATGCGATCAATGACTTCTCTGTCTTTGGTCCGGGCCACCGCTTCCGGCTCGTAATGAGAGAAGTCGCTACTTGCCACAACGAGAATCCGCTTCTTCTCCGAAAGGGCAAAAAGGACCTCCCCCAAGGCTTCAGACGTTGCCCTGTCCTGGGAAAGCAGGGCAATAGGGAGAATCTGGAATTCGTAAGGCAGGAAGTACTGGAGGAAGGGGACCTGAACCTCAAGAGAATGCTCAAACTGGTGCGCCAGTTCATCCAGGGCGAACATCGAAGAGTACGAGAGAAGGAACTCCGCCGATTCCCTGTCCACAGGTACCCGCCCCAGAGGGGTCTGCCAGTACTCAGCGTTGCTTATGGCCACCCGCTTCCCCACCCCCCGGTGATTTGGACCAAGGAGCACAATCGTCCGTGCAGGGGGAAGAAGGGCAAGAAAGCGATGGGCAACGCAGGCAGCCACCCCCGAGTAGACATACCCGGCGTGAGGGCTCACCACACCACTGGCATCCTGAAGCCCGGAGAGATCTTCCGGAAAAACCCGCAACGCAGAGGCGGAGAGTTCCCCAAAAAGAAGCCGCAACTCCTCAGCCTTTCCTGGATAGAAGTACCCTGCCACCGCCTCTTTCCTCACCACCAGCGCCACCTCCTCTCCCGCTCGGCTCGAAGCCGCAAGTACACAAAGAGCAACACACCAAGGAGCACAAGGAGCAGGAGGATGCCAAGATACTCTCCTCCTGCACTCAGGAAAGTAACCCAAAAATAGGAGAAAAGCGAAGCCAGCCGACCGTACCGGAAAGACCGGAGCAGAAAGCCCTTCGCTTCCTCAAAAGCGCCCTGCCCAGCGAGGATACGTCCCCGTTCGGCGTAGAGCTCACCAAGCGTCCTCTTCCACCGGGAACGCTCCTCTTCATCGGAGAGAAAAAGCTCTTCCGCCTGGGCAATGAGTGCTTCAAGGTCTCCCCGGCGCCTGTACGCCTCAAAGAGCAAACGGCCAATCTCAGGCCGCCTGCAGACCTCAGGAGACAGGCGACCCAGGACCCTAAAGAATTCCTCGTCCTTCCCCTCCGCAAGGAGGGTTTTCAAGTACTCCTCAGGATGGGCAAGGTATCCCAGGTCGATCCGGACAATCCGGTTGTTCCCAGCATCGGCCACCCAGAGCTTTCCCTCACCGTCAATCCAGAGCCCCTCGGGAAAGGAAAAGAGTTTCTCCTCTTCACCGATGACGCCTTGAAGCACCCCCTGGAGGTCATAGACGAGAATCCGGTGGTTCCGGTAATCGGAGAGAAAGGCAAGATCGCCAAAAAAGCCGACATAGCGGGGCTGATTGAGACCCTCACCGAAACGAAAGAGGTAATTTCCTTTTCCATCGAAAACCTTCACGCAGTGATGGAGGGTATCCACCACCCAGATGCGCTCCTTTGGGTCATGGGCCACTCCTCTGGGCTGGTAGAACTCATTATCCCCCATGCCTTCCCGGCCAAAGGCAAAGAGTTCCTCCCCCTGAACCCCAAAGGCCACGATGCGCGACCTTCCCGTATCCGCAACATAAACCGTACCGTCCTGCGCCACCCAGATCCCCCGGGGCTCACTCAGGGGAGTCTTTCTGGTCTTCAGGCTCCCCAGGGGACTGAGCGTCTCAAGGTCGAAGACGGTCACCCGGTTCCCTTTCTGCTCCACCACAAAGAGCCTTCCCCGCTCTCTGTCAAGGGCAAGCCCTGCAGGACTCTTCAGGTCCCTGATTTCCCGAAGAAGCTTCCCCGCTTTATCAAGCACCAGAACCCTGTTATTCCCCCAGTCGCTCACGAATACCCTTCCCCCTGCGTCATCCACAGCAATGCCCACCGGGTAGTCCAGAAGGGGTGTCTCTCCCCCCACTTCCTCAAAAACCGCATCGATCCTGAAAACCAGAGCAAGTGCCGAAGAGGTCAGGAAAAAGCCAAAAAGGACGATGGGGAGCATTCTACGAACCATGAAAGGCAACCTCCATACGTTTGCGTATTTCGTCCTCGAGGGTCTCAGGAGTCAGGCCCTCCGGAGAAAAGGGCGGGGAAAATACCACTCGGATGGGAAAGGGACGGGGGAACTTCCGGTGCCGGGAAAAGCTCTCGTACGTTCCCCGGATGCTTGCCACCACAATCGGGACATTCCCCCGGAGCAAGAGCTTCAAGGCACCCTTGCGGAAGGGCAAAAGCGTTCCTTCGTTCCGGGTTCCCTCGGGGAAAAAACAGACCACCTTCCCCTCCCGGAGGAGCCGGAAAATCGTCTGCACCGCCTCTTTGTCCACCTCGCTTCTTCGCAGGGGGAAGGCTCCGAGCTGCCTCAGGAAAAACGCAGCAAGTGGGTTCCGGAAGAGCTCTTCCTTGGCCACAAAGTATACACGCCGGGGTGAAGCGCATCCGAGGACCACGGGGTCGAGGTAACTCGAATGGTTCGAAACCAGGAAACAGGGACCGTGCCGGGGGATATGTTCTCTGCCACTTGCCCGAAAGGAGGAGAAAATTCTGAGAAGCAAAAGGGCAAGGTACTTACAGAGATAATAGATCATCCTATCACCCAGAAACTGGTCGGGGCGAGCCGATTTGAACGGCCGACACCACGGTCCCGAACCGTGTGCGCTTACCAGGCTGCGCCACGCCCCGACACCTCTTCTACATTGTACACATTTTAGGGGGAAAAGAAAAGCCCCGGAGAGGGAAACCTCTCCGGGGCTTTTCCCGGAATGCTATGCCACCTCGATTTCGACCTTCCTGGCCTTGGGTTTGCTTGGTTCGACTTTGGGAAGCGTGATGGTGAGGATGCCGTCCTTGTACTGCGCCTTCACCTCGTCCTGTTTCACCTTCGCCGGAAGAGCAATGGTACGTTCAAAGGCACCGCAGTAACGTTCTCTGCGGCAGTATCCAACGTCCCGTTCCTCCCACTCATCCTTCACTTCACCCTTGATGTCCAGGGAATCTTCGGTGACGTGCACTTCGAGGTTCTTGGGGTCAATTCCTGGGATTTCCGCCTTGACGATGACGTCGTTCTCGGTTTCAGCAACGTCTACAGCAGGGAAGTTGCCAAACCAGGACGGTGCGCTGAAGAAAGGCGCTTCCAAAAGTTCATCGAAGATTTCATCAAGGTCGCTGCGAAGATCGAAGAGATCCCAGAGTCTTCGAATCGGGCTCACTCGCCGCTCTTCGCGACGGGCAGGAACGCTTCTTCTCACCATAGGTCATCCCTCCTTTCGCTGCCTTTGAGCGTTCTCGAATTCCGGCTCCCATTATAATCAAATAAGGTCAAACTGTCAAGGGGGTTAGTCAAAAAAAGTCAAAAATCGTCCGCCAGATGGTGCTCTACCACCTGACTCACTCGCAAATCGGGAATGCCAAGGACAACCTGCGCAAGATCTACCAGAGCCTCAAGGGGGACAAGACCGATGATTTCTGATCCTGCCACGTCCACTCCATATCGGCGAGCTTCAAGGGCCACAAGCCTGAAAACCTCAAGGAGCGAGTTCCGCCGGAAGTCCAGGACGTTCATAGAAACCTGAACCATTCCCCGGGTTTTAAGCTCAACCCCGATGGCTTTCACCGCCTGCAACCCTTCCCGAACCCGTGCGGCGATTTTTCGGGCCACATTGACATCCTGGGTTCTGAGATTCACGTTGAAGGCCACAAGCGGTCCCCGAGCTCCTATAGCTGTAGCTCCCAGTGTGGGGTGGACCTCGCAGGGACCGGCATCGGGGAAGCGTTCCGGAACACGGGCGATTTCCTCCCGCAGAACTTCATACCCTCCCCGGCGAATCTGTGAAAGGTCCCGATGTTCAGGCCTTTTTGCGGCTTCCCCGTAGAAATACACCGGAACGCAGAAACGGCGGGCAATCTCCTCTCCTACCCGCCAGGCCAGCGCCTTGCACTCCTCCATCCCGACACCCCTCCAGGGCGTGAAGGGGACCACGTCCACAATGCCGATGCGGGGATGCTCTCCCCGGTGCAGGCGAATATCGAGGTGCTTTTCGGCAACCTCAAAAAAGATGGGAATGGCCGCCTCCAGGGCCTTCTGGGTCCCAAGGAGGGTGATGACCGAACGGTTGTGGTCCGGATCCAGGGAATAATCCGCCACCTTCAGGTCTTCAAAGGTCACAAGACGCTCCACCATCTCCTGAACGACTGCAGAAGACGACGTGCTCACGTTCACTGCGCTCTGGATGACTTCCCGCATGAGCGAACCTCCGCCTTCAGAGTGTTCTCCATCTCCCGGAGCGCCCACTCATGGGCTCCAAGGTCAAAGGAGGTTACCCCCTCCCGGAAAACCGTCACCTCGTAATGGAGCATCCGCGCAAAGGCGCAGGTGTACAGTACGCAGATATTCGTGCACACTCCCACAAGCTCAAGGTGCGTGACGTTCTTTTCCCGGAGAATGAGGTCAAGGGGTGTTCCAAGGAACGCACTGAACTTCGTTTTAGGAAGAACGAAATCCCCTTCCTGGGGCGCAAGGTCCGCAACCACCTGGGCCCCCCAGGTCCCTTCCACACAGTGCGGCGGAAAGAGCCGGAATTCGGCGTCATCCCTGCGATGGGCATCGCACACGTAGACGATGAGGTCTTTCTGCTTTCTCCGTTCTTCAAGGAGTTCTCCGATGGTGGCGATGACCCCCTGCACCTGATGCCCCACAAAAAGCACCCCATCGGGATGCACAAAGTCGTTGAGCATATCGATGACCAGAAAGGCTCTGGGCATCCCTCTTCCCCCCTTTACTCTCGTCTCACTTTCTGCTACATTGTAGCAAAAAGCGGGGAGGCAGGGGATTGCTCTTTGCCTTTCTTTCCCTTGTGGTTTTAGCTTACCTTCTTCCCTTTACCGTTCTCTCCCGGGTACAGCGCTTCAGTGGAAGCTTCCTCTTCTGGAGTGCTTTTGCAGTTCTAGCCATTCTCCTTCTCCTCCGCATGATGAGGTCCTGGCATGAGTGAGCAGTATCTCTGGCTTGCCATTGCGCTCTACGCCGGATGGGGAAGCGCTTTCGCCCTGGCGGTCCGGAGAGGAGCCCGCCTGAGCCTCATCGAGTACTTCCTGGCGGGACGAAAGCTCCACTGGCTCGTTGCTGCCCTCTCCTACGGTGCCACCACCTACAGCGCCTTCATGATGCTTGGGCTTGTGGGCCTCACCTATCGCGGAGGCGTAGGTGCTTTAGGCTTTGAGCTCATCTACCTCTCGGGGCTTTTCTGGGCAGTCCTTGTGGGACCGAAGTTCTGGGAAGCCGGCAAACGTCACGGATGCGTGAGCCCTGGAGAGGTCCTGAGCCTCGAATACCGGAATCCCCTGGTGGGAACTGTGTACGCTCTTATCGTTTCGGGTTTCCTCATCCCCTATACCTCCGTGCAGCTCACAGGAATCGGGTACCTCCTTGAGGTGCTCTCTCGGGGGAAAATCGGCTATCCCGTGGGGCTGCTCCTTGCCCTGTGCTTCATCATCCTCTGGACAACAATTGCCGGACTTCGCTCCGTGGCGGCAACCGATGCACTCCAGGCAGGCATCATGATGGTAAGCTCCATCGCTTTGGTCCTTTTTGTAGCCGTGCGCCTTCTTGGGGGATTCTCTGCTTTCTTTCACACGGTCGAGACCACCTATCCCCAGTGGTTGAGCGTTCCGGGAAACGGCTTTTTCACCTTTCGAACCTTCCTCAACCTCTCCCTCCCCTGGTTCTTCTTTAGTATCTCCAATCCCCAGGTTTTCCAGCGGCTTCTTGTGCCAGCAAACCTTAGAGAAATGCGCAAAACCATCACAGGGTTTCTGGGGTACGGTTTTGTGTACACCCTCATCACCGTCACCTTAGGGTTTGGAACCCTGGTGCTTCTGCCAGGCCTGAAAAACCCCGATCTTGCCACACCCACCCTACTTCTCGAATTCCCCATTCCTTCCTGGATTGCCCTTTTCGTGGTGGTGGGGATTATCTCCGCCGCCGTTTCCACCGCCGATTCCATCATCCTTACCCTTTCCTCGCTCTTTCTCCAGGACGTCCTCCCAAAGGGTATCTCTGAGCAAAAACGGCTCCTTTTCGCCCAGTTCCTTTTCATCCCCCTGCTCTGCCTTGCTGTCTTCTTCTTTGCCTTAGGGCGATTCAACCTCATCGCCCTGCTCTCGGTCACTTCCTCTCTTGGACTCCTCAGCGTGGTGCCGACCATCGTCGGAACGTTCTTCAGCAGGCGAAAAAGTGACAGAGCCGCTCTCCTCAGCATGGTCCTTGGAGCCGTGCTTGCCCTCCTGCAGCTTGCGGGAGTGAGGATTTTCGGTGGATGGACAGCCCCTTCAGTCCTTGGGGTGGCCTCCGGTGTCTACCTTCTCACAGGTCTTCTTGCTCCCCGTGGGCACCTTCCTCAACGAGAGGGACAAAAATGCAGCCGCCGTGGTGCTCAAGCCTGAGCTTTCCCTTCCTCTTCCAGGCCCGGACGAGACTCTGGCCGTGGGCATCCTCTAAGGGCAGGACCATGATTCCTCCCTCCCGGAGCTCCTCAATCCACGCCTCGTAAATTTGTTTAGCGCAGGCACTCACGATAATCTTGTCGTAGGGAGCAAACTCTGGCAGGCCCTTGCTCCCGTCACCGAGGAAAAGGTACGCGTTTGTGTACCCAAGGCGGTGCAGTCGTTCTCTGGCCTCAAAGAAAAGCTTTGGGATGCGCTCTACGCTGTAGACCTCGCGAACGATTTCTGCCAGAAGCGCCGTCTGGTACCCCGAACCCGTGCCAATCTCAAGAACCCGGTCTTCGGGCGAAAGTTCCAGAAGCTCCAGCATAAGCGCAACGATATAGGGCTGTGAAATGGTTTGTCCGCTCCCAATTGGGAGCGGGGAATCCTGATACGCCAGCTCCTCATACTCCTTCGGGACGAAGAGATGGCGGGGAACCTTTAAAAAGGCCTCAAGCACTCGCTGGTCGGCGATCCCCCGAGCAATGAGCTGGTGTTCCACCATTTTCTTCCGGCGTTCCCGGGCTCCATCGTCGTGCATCTCAGTACCCTACCCGGAAATCGTGGTACAGGCCACTAAAAGGCAACCACTCTTCAGTGAAAGAGGTCACATGAGCCGACGCAGGCCCTTTTTTGACCTCCTCAAAGAAACGACGGACCTCCTCCTCTTCTCCCTCAGCGATGACCTCCACCTCTCCCGTGGGGAGATTCCGCACCACTCCCGGTGACGTCAAACTCCCCTGCCTTCCGGAGCACAAAGTACCGGTACCCCACACCCTGCACTCTCCCCGAAGGACTAGCCGACCCTGCACCCATTGCCGCATCACCCTCACCTCGCCAGAATCCCCACAAGCCTTCGCCGAACAAGGTAGTCGGTGAGATTGGGCCGCAGAGGGGTCACGGAGACCCTGTTCTCCCGGACAGCCTCAAAGTCAGAGTTCTCGAGAAAGAGGGGGTCCCTCTGGACCTCCTCAAAGACGAACACCCGCTCCCCGTTGCTTTGGGCAATCTCTCGCACCCCGGTGACGTAGAACCGGTCCCCGAGTTCGGTGATGCGAAGACCCCGCAGGAACTCCCGATGGGGCACATCGGGGACATTGACGTTCAGCACAAGGTTCCGCTCCCCCGAAGGATATCCCTGAAAGTCTTCCACACCTCCACGGCAATCTCTGCCGCAAGGTCGTAGTTCTCGTGGCCATTGAGGACCAGCGACACCGCGAGTGCTGGAATTCCCGACATTGCAGCCTCCAGTGAAGCCGCCACCGTTCCCGAGTAGAACACATCAAAGCCAAGGTTCGGTCCGCGGTTAATTCCCGAAACCACAAAGTCAATGTCCGGAAAAAGATTCAGACCAAGAATGACCGTATCAGCGGGGGTACCATCCACCGCATATCCCCGTACTCCCTCCACCTCAACCTCCCGCACCCGCAGGGGGTTCCGGGCTGTGATGCTGTGGCTTGAACAGCTCCGTTCCTCCTGGGGGGCAACGAGAATGACCTCCGCTTCTTTCCGGAATGCCCGCACGAGAGCCCGTATTCCAGGGCTCTCAAACCCATCGTCGTTGGTGATGAGTATGCGCTCCATCATCGTTTCCCTACCCTTCGAAGGATCTCCCGGGCCACCACCACTCCTGATGCTGAGGCCTGCACAAGACCCCGAGTGATACCTGCTCCATCCCCGATGAGAAAGAGGTTCTGAATCTCGCTTTCCAAGTTTCTCCGAAGCTCAACCCTTGAGGAATAGAATTTCACCTCCACCCCGTAAAGGAGCGTATGGGGAGAGTTGATCCCGGGAATGAAACGGTCAAGAGCTGTGAGCATTTCCAGAATATCCTGGAGGAAACGGTAGGGGAGCACAAAACTCAGGTCTCCCGGGCTTGCTCCTTCAAGCGTGGGCTTGACCACAGATTTAGCAATACGCTCGGAGGTGGAACGCCGACCAAGCTGCAGGTCCCGGAGCCTCTGGATAATGACCCCACCGCTGACCATATTGGCGAGTTGCGCCACGTACCTCCCGAAGGCGATGGGCTCATGGAAGGGCTCGGTGAAATTCGTACTCACGAGAATGGCAAAATTGGTATTCGGTGTGTGCTTCCCCTCGTAACTGTGGCCATTCACCGTAACAATGCCGTCGTTGTACTCCGTCACCACTTCGCCATGGGGGCACATGCAGAACGTCCGCACCCGATCGTCAAAGGTCCGGGAATAGTAGACGAGTTTCAGCTCGTACATGACGTTCGTGTACTCTTCCATGACGGAGGCCGGAACCTCCACCCGCACTCCCAGGTCCACCGGGTTGTTCTTGAGCGAAAGACCAAGGCGAAGGCATTCCTTGCGGAGCCAGTCCGCCCCCACCCTCCCCGGAGCCACAACAACAAAAGTGCTCTCGATGACCTCTCCCGTCTCAAGACGAACCCCCAAGACCCTGTGGTCCCGAACGAGAAGCTCTTCCACTGTGGTCGCGGTCCTGATGTCCACCCGCTCTTTGAGGTAATCGAAGATGTTCCGCAGGATATCCCGGCACCGTTCCGTCCCGAGGTGGCGAACCTGGGAGGGAACAAGGATGAGTTCCGCCATTTCGGCTCTTTTCCGGAGCTCCTCCACCCGTTCGTTGTCGGTCCCGTAGATGCGGGATGTCCCTCCAAAGCGAAGGTACGTCTTATCCACCTGGTCGAGGACCGTGACGAATTCCTCTTCCTCAATACAGGCAGCAAGCTGCCCACCAACTTCGCGTGAGAGCGTCAGCTTCCCATCGCTGAAAGCCCCTGCTCCACCCCATCCACAGAGCAGAGAACAGGGGTTGCACCGCTGGCAGATTCTGCTGTTCTCCCGGGCAGGACAGACCCGTTTTTCAATGTTCTTCCCCCGGTCCACCACGAGGACCCGCAGGTTGCTTTTTTCCGCAAGCTCAAGGGCGGCAAAAATCCCCGCTGGACCTGCGCCCACAATGACCACATCATATTTTGTCATTGCCACCACCCTGGTTCTTCTGAATCTCTTCAAGAATCCGCAGGGCAACCTCTAAGGCGTTTTTCCCCTCCTCAAGGCCAACGAGGGGTTTCTCGCCGTTGCGCACACAGCGGATGAAATGCTCAAGCTCAAGCCGGAGAGGCTCTCCCTTCTGCATGACCGGTTTTTCGATAAGTAGCTGGGGCAGCGGGGAAGAGGTTTTCTTGTACACCGCAAGCTCCTGCTCCAGGTAATCGATGGAAATGAAGGAATCCACCTGGGTGATCTCCATGCGGCGAATTTTCTTCCTGGTGACCCGGCTTGCCGTGAGGTTCACGATACAACCATTCTGGAATACCAGCTGGGCATTGGCGATATCCTCCTGACGGGAGAAAACCGAACGCCCCGAAGCACTGATTTTGACAACGCTGCTCTTCACGATGCTCATGACGATGTCGATGTCGTGAATCATAAGATCAAGGACCACACCGACGTCGGTATTCCGGTTGACGTAAGGACCCATCCGGCAACACTCAATGAAAATGGGGTTATCGACAATCTTGGCGAGTTCCATCACTGCCGAGTTAAAGCGTTCGATATGGCCCACCTGGAGGATGACGTTTTTTCTGGTTGCCATTTCCATGAGTTCTTTGGCCTCTTCAAGGGTTGTGGTTACCGGCTTCTCAATGAGGATGTTGATGCCCTCCTCAATGAAGTGGGCAGCGATGTCCCGATGGAGCACGGTGGGCACAACGATACTCACCGCGTCGACTTTGCCGAAGAGGTCCCGGTAATCAAAAAACGGCGTCGTTGAGTACCGGCGGGCAACCTCCCGGGCCCGTTCGCGGTTGATGTCCACCACACCAACAAGTTCCACCCCGGGGAGCTCCGAGTACACCCGGGCGTGGTGCTGGCCAAGGTACCCTACCCCGACAACACCAACTCGAACCACTTTCAAGCCTCATCACCGGGAAGATCGGGTCATTTCGCAAAAAACGCCCGGACAAGCCGGGCGACTTCCTCAAGGTCACCCGGAGAAAGACCGGGATGCACCGGTATTGATAATACCTCACGGGAGAGACTTTCGGCAACCGGAAAAGCTCCATATCCGTAAGACTGCAAAAACGCCTGCCTGTGGAGCGGAACCGGATAATACACCTCACACCCCACTCCCCAGGACCTGAGAAACTGAAGAAGCTCATCCCGCCTTTCCCGAACCTTCACCGTGTACTGGTGGAATGCAGGAAGAGTAGTCCCGGGGGATAAAGGGGAGCTCCAGACCATCGAT
>APKF01000178.1 GCA_000353875.1 Candidatus Caldatribacterium californiense OP9-cSCG
TCTCCGGTCGTCATGTTCTTTGTGGGGTAGAAGCTGAAAACCCCTGCATCCCCGAAACTCCCCACCTTTCTACCCCGGTACATTGCCCCATGGGCCTGGGCACAGTCCTCAAGGAGGAAAAGACCGCGGGATCTTGTGATGTCGAGGATCTCCTCAAGGGCGCAAGGGATCCCGTACAAGTGCACCACCACCACACCCTTCACCCCGGGTTCTCGCTCAAGCGTCGCTTTAAGCCTTTCAGGATCGAGGTTGCAGGTTTTCCGGTCCACATCACAGAACACCGGGATGCCCCCGCAGTGGAGGATGGCGCTCGCCGTGGCCACAAAGGTGAAGGGCGTTGTGACCACCTTATCCCCCGGTTGCACCCCCAGGGCCTTGAGGGCCACAAAAAGCGCCGCTGTTCCACTGCTCGTTGCCACAGCCTCTTTCGTTCCTATGTACTCGGCGAACTCCCGCTCAAAGGATGCCACCTGCTCTCCCTGGGCCAGCTGTCCAGACTCAAGCACTTCAAGAACGGCCTTCTTTTCCTCCTCACCAATTATCGGCCGACTCAGGGGTATTCTCATGCCCTGCCACCCTTTCCACCCTCAGAGGTTTTCAAGGTACGTACAGTACTCGCGGAAGCGTCCCATTGCTTCTTCGAGGGTATCTCCGCCGAACTTCTCTTCATAAGCACAGGCCAGGACCCAGGAGAGCATGGCCTCCCCAACCACAAGGGCACGGGGCACAGCACAGACATCGGACCGCTCGTATCGGGCAACGACATCTTCCTTTGACACCACGTCCACCGAGTGCAACCCCCGCCTCAGGGTAGGAATGGGTTTCATGGCACACCGGACCCAGATAGCCTCCCCAGTGGACACCCCCCCCCTGACACCTCCACTGCGGTTGGTTTTGCGGTAGAAGGGGAAAGGGAGTGCGACCACGGTCGTACCAGATTTCATCGTGGAAGCGGCTCCCCGAAAGCGTCGCCCCCAAAAACCCTGCGCCGATCTCCACGCCCTTGACTCCGGGGATCCCCATGAGGTAGAAGGCCAGACGGCTATCAAGACGTCGCTCGAGTTCGACGTAGCTTCCAAGACCCGGAACCACGTGGAGGGCTACAACGATGAAGGTCCCTCCCAGGGTATCGCCACTGTCCATGGCCTCGGCGATACGCCTTTTCATTTCCTCTTCTTTCCCCGGTGCCGCAAGAGGGGAAAGGAGGGCTCGCTCCAGCATCTCTTCAAAGGGGTGACCCTCCACCTCCACCCGGACACCCCCAATGCTCTCCACGAATCCTCCCACACGAACGCCAAAGTGCCGGAGGAAGAGCTTGGCCACCGCCCCGGCAATGCATCGACCAACCGTTTCTCGCGCGCTTGCCCGCTCGATGACGTTGCGAATATCATCAAAACGGTACTTCACCATCCCTCCAAGGTCGGCATGCCCCGGCCGTGGAACGGTAACCGGTTCATACCCTTCAGGCTTTTTCCCCACCGGGTCCATCAGAGGTCGCCACTTCTCGTACTCACTGTTCTGAACCCAAAAAACCAGAGGGCTCCCCAGGGTCTTGCCGAAGCGGAGACCCGAGAGCACTTCCACCCGGTCCTCCTCAAGGTCCATCCGGGGACTCACACCGAACCCCTTTCGCCTTCGGGAAAGTTCGCCCTCAATGAAGGCCACGTCAATGTCCATTCCTGCGGGGAATCCGCTCAGATACACGAGGATGCCCTTCCCATGAGATTCTCCTGCAGTACGAAACTCAAGACCCATATCCTGTTCGCTCCTTAAGGCGTGCCATTTCCTGAAGGAAGGCAAGAACCTCTGTCTCTCTTCCCTCCTCAAGAAGGGACAGGAAACGCTCGAAATTCTGCAAAAACTCCCGAGCAGCCTGAAGCAATTTCTTATTGGTGAGGAAAATATCCACCCACACCGAAGGGGAAGATCCGGCAACCCTCGTCATATCCTGGAACGAGGGGCCACCAAAACGAGCAATGTCCTCACGGACCGCGCAGACGGTCTGCAGGAACACGTTGGCCAGGATGTGCGGTAGATGGCTCACAAAAGCACAGATTTCATCATGCTCCCCGGGAGTCAAAAAAAACCCGTCCTCCGATGACTTCTCCAAGCTCCTGGAGGAGCGCCCGCGTCTTTTCCCTGATTCTTCCCGGAATCACGAGAACCGGCATACCTCGGAAAAGCCCGGGCCGGGCCCGGTCGATCCCGCCTTCCCGCGACCCCCCCATGGGATGAAACCCAACATATTCGATGTCAAGCCCTTCAGGACGAATTTCCCGGAAAACCCACTCCTTCGAGCTCCCTGTATCCAGCACTCTCACGCCTTCTCGCAGGAAGGGTCGGGCGGCAAAAAACACCCGGGGGATTTCCCGAACCGGTGTGGCAATGAAGAGGAGGTCGGCGCGTTCCGCCACTTCCTCGATGCTCTCTGCCACAACCTCAATCGCGCCCTTTTCCCGGGCCTGGAGGGCAACGTCTTTAACCCTATCGTACCCAATGATGCAGCGCTTCTTCCCCCACAGGGCAAGGTCAAGCCCCAGTGACCCTCCCACAAGGCCAAGCCCCACAATCCCAACGGTGAACGTCTCCAATCCTACATTTCCCTCCCCATGATGACCGCGAGTTTCCGAAGCTCCTTCATAAGCGTGGCGAACTGGTCCGGAGTCAGCGACTGAGGACCATCGGAAAGCGCCTCAATGGGGTTGGGATGAACCTCAACGATGAGGCCATCAGCACCACAGGCCAGCGCCGCAAGGCTCATCGGCATCACGAGGTCACTCCGTCCTGTCCCGTGACTCGGATCCACAATGATGGGAAGGTGGCTCTTCTTTTTCACAAGAGGCACACAGCTCAAATCAAGGGTGTTCCGGGTTGAGGGCTCAAAGGTCCGGATACCCCGTTCACAGAGCACCACCTGGTAGTTCCCCTGGGCGAGGATGTACTCTGCAGACATCAAAAGCTCATCTACGGTGTTCATCATGCCCCGCTTCAAAAGCACAGGTTTCCGGAGTCGCCCAACCGCCTCAAGAAGGCGAAAGTTCTGCATGTTCCGTGCCCCAATCTGAATCATGTCCGCGTACTCGGCCACAAGAGGAAGCTCCTCAATTCCCAGAGCCTCGGTGACAAAGGGAAGTCCCGTCTCCTCCCTGGCCTTGGCCAGAAGCCGCAAGCCCTCTTCTCCAAGCCCCTGAAAACTGTAGGGGGATGTTCTGGGCTTGAAGGCTCCACCACGGAGAATCTTTGCCCCTGCTTCCTTCACCCGGTGGGCTACCTCAACGATCTGGGCCTCGGATTCAATCGCGCAGGGGCCGGCCATCACCACGAATCTCCCCGGTCCAATCTCCACATCCCCCACCCGAACCACTGTATCCGTCTCCCGGAACTCCCGGCTTGTGAGCTTGTAGGGGGTGAGGATGGGGATTACCCGCTCCACGAAGGGGAGAACCCCAATTTTCTCCTCCAGGTTCACCCCTCGCTCATCCCCGATGGCGCCGATAATCGTCCGCTCAACCCCCTGGGAGATGTGCACCCCAAATCCCAGGCGTTTCAGTCGCCGCACAACCTCGTCAATTTCCTGCTGCGTTACACCGCTTTTCAGGACAATAATCATCCGCCACCTCTCCCCTCAAACCATGAATGCGATAGAGCTCTCCACAGGCTGCCTGAATATCCCGACCTCTGGACCTTCTCAGCGTCACCGGTATACCGTGCTTTTGCAAAAGCGCCGCAAAAGCTGCAGCACGCTCCGGCGGAGAAGGCACAAAGGGTGTTCCTTTGATCCGGTTCCCCGGAATGAGATTCACATGGACAAGGAGTCCCCGGAGAAGCCGGGAAAGCTGCAGGGCATGCACCTTGCCATCGTTGAAGTCCTGCCAGAGGGTGTACTCTATGGTGACCCGCCGGCGGGTCAGATGAAGGTACTCCCGCAAAGCGGCGAGCACCTCCTTTAGAGGGTACGTCCTGTTGAGCGGAACAAGGAAATTCCGCAGGTCATCAGAGGGAGCATGCAGCGACAGCGCAAGGTTCACCTCCGGCCAGTCCCGGGCAAGCTGGAGCATCTTCTCCGGAACCCCCACCGTGGAAACCGTAATCCGGCGCGACCCGATCCCAAAACCCTCGGGACTGTTGAAGACCCGAAGAGCCCGGGTGAGCTCTTCATAGTTGAGCAACGGCTCTCCCATACCCATGAACACCAGATGGGTGATCCTCTCTCTTTCGCTCTGGCTCACCCGCCAGGCTTCCTCCACGATTTCGTCGGCGGTGAGAGAGCGGCGGAATCCTGCCCTCCCTGTGGCGCAGAACGGACAGCGTACCGGACACCCCACCTGGGTTGAAAGGCACACGGTGTACCACGCCCGCTGAGGAATGGCCACAACCTCCACCGAATCCCCTTGGGGGAAGACGAGGAGGAACTTCTTCGTCCCGTCAGAAGAGGTCCGGACTTCGGCAATTCGTGTTGTCCCAAGAACAAAGGACGCCGAGAGCTTTTCCCGCAATCCCAGGGGGATATCGCTCATATCCTGGAACGACGACACCCTTTTCTCGTAAACCCACCGGAGAATCTGCCTTGCCCGGTATGAGGGCTCTCCCTCGCGCCCAAGCCAGGGCACAAGGTCCTCAGGGAGCATGCCAACAATGTTCTTCTCCACGTCCTTCCTCAAAAGGGGCAAACTTCTCTGTACCGTAATTTTACAACACTCGCAGATGGTTTAAAATATACCCGGGAAGTGAAAGCGATGGACGAGGAGAAGAAAGCCCAGTTTCAGGCAGAGCTGCTGAGGCTCCGGAAAGAAGTCACCGAGTCCCTGGCACGAAAAACCCAGGATGTGCACGGTCGTGCGGGGGGAGAAGCCCTGGATGAAGCCGATATGGGGAATGCCACGCTCTCCATGGAGCTTGAGCTCTCCTCAAGGAGAATGCTCCTTGAGACCCTTGAGATGATTGACAAAGCCCTCCGGAGAATTGAGGCTGGAACCTATGACACCTGCGAGATTTGCCGGAGGAAAATCCCCCTGGAGCGCCTGCAGGCCATCCCCTATACCTCGTACTGTGTGGAGTGTCAGGCAAAACAAGAGGCCCAGAGAAAAAAATAAGGGCGAGTGGTTTCTGCTCTTTTCCACTCGCCCCGCTACACGAACGTTGTGAGTCAAGTGTGTGCCATTTTCCCAAGCATCTCCAATCGTTCCTCCAAAACCAGAGGAATGCTTGAAAAAAGGTCTCTGGGATACTCCACGCCCCGGTCGAAGACCTGGCGGCGGAACTCCACGAGACGGAAGTATTCCACAAGCCCCTGAACCGCCTCGTCGACGTCAAAGGGCTTGCAGGAGAAAATGTCCACACTCACGTACCGCCGGGCAGGGAAGGTGTGAACGCTGATGTGGCTTTCAGCAATGATGACGATACCAGAGATGCCGCTCTCCTCGGGCGTGGCCCCCTGATACCGGAATACGTACGGTGGGGTGACTTTGGTCATGCCCATGTACTTCGGGAATTCATCTAGGAACTTCCTGATGCGGTCCACATCTCCGATGATTTCAGGGTCCGAGCTTCGACCGTCCAGTACAAGGTGCATGCCCACTTCCAGAGTTTCCTTCTCCATCGCGCATCCCTCCCCTCAAGAACTCTCCCAAGGATAAAAGGAAAAATCTACCCCCAGCGCCACCTGGGGATAGATACCCGAGCAAAAACAATGGTCACGGTGCTTCAAGCACCGTGACCATTGTACTATTCACTTCCCAAGGATAGAAGGAACACCGCTTTTCAGCTCACAGCACATCTGGTGCTCCCCCTCTCATACCAGAACACATGGGGGGCACTCCCGATCAAGGAAGGAGCCATTCCCCAACCGGGCTTTCAGGAGAACAGAATGGCGTTTTCCAACGCCTCATGAAGCTCCTCTTCCACCCCCTTACGTTTTCGGAGGTTATTATATACCTTTCCCCCAGGATGTCAACGACCTGGGGAGAAATTTCTCGGATGAGCTGCTTCCGGTCTCAGGGACCGCACTTCCCGAACCTCGAGGATCCTCGCTACCTCAAGGAAAATCCAAGGAACACACCCCGGGACGTTGCAGGAACGCTCCATTACCCTCCCCTCCACCCGGACGAGGATACATCCTGTGAAGCTCGCCTCATAGTAGCCATCCAGGGCACGTCGAAGGTCTTCTTTCCCCTGGGGAAACTCAAGGTACGCCGCGGACTCGCTTTCCTGCAAAAAGACGAGACAATCCCGAGGGTACACGGCCCCAGGAACCTGTGGACAGGAAAATCGCAGACATCCCTCAATTACCACCCGTTTCCCCACCCATGCCGGAAGGTCGGAAAGGGCAATGGTGGGAACGGTTTCCCAGGACCCACACCCAAGGAGCACCGAAGCAAGAGCCAGCACAAGGAGGACAATCCCCCTAAAACCCTTCACGTCCTCTCCCCTCCTAAAAAATCAAAGGTTCGAGAGGGTGTAGCATGCTACACCCTCTCGAACTGGTCTTTACCTACCCCACAGATCGGACAAACCCAGGTCTCGGGAAGGTCAGCAAAGCGGGTTCCCGCTGGAATCCCTGAATCGGGGTCTCCGAAACGGCTATCGTAAATATAGCCACAGACCTTGCAGCGGTACCGTTCAACTTCCCCGGGTTCTACCTTCTCTTCTTTGTACGTTGCCGCTTTACGGGGAACTTTGCCGCCCTTCACATCCCGGTAGTACGCGTAGGTCATGGGAACAGCCGAGGGATTCACGAACTCTGCTTCCACAACTTCCCCAAGAAAGAGGATGTGCGTTCCCGCATCCAGACGGCTGACCACCTTGGCTTCAACGTAAGCTACGGTGTGCTCGGAAAGAATAGGCATACCTGTCTTCCCGAAAACATGGGGTACCTGGTCGAACTTCCTCGTCTCCCTGCTACTCCGAAAACCGAAGAGCCCGATGAGCTGGAGCGGCGTATCCTGGTCAAGGACCGACACTGCAAAGTAGCCGCTGCGTTCCACGAGCTCACAGGTGGCGTTGTCCTTGTGAATGCTCACCACAAGCTGCGGAGGAAAAGCGGTCACCTGCACCAGGGCGTTCACGATACAGCCCCCCAAGCTCTCCCCAGCCCGGGCGGCAACCACGTACATGCCACAGTTTAAGGAAAAAAGGGCCTCAAGGTTCACAAAAACTCCTCCTACACGAGCTCGGCGAGTTTCTTCATGACGTCCTTCGTCTTTTCATAGAGTTCCCGGAAGAGGGCATAGTACTGGTCATAGAGAGCCTTCCTCTCCGGGTCGACCTTGATGACCGGCCGGAAACTCACCCATTCTTTAATCCGCTCGGGTTTATCGATGACCCCGGTCCCGAGCCCCGCGAGGAAAGCATCGCCAAAGGGTGCCTCGACGTCTTTAGAGAGGCGCTTCATATCAAAGCCGGTGACGTCGGCAAAAATCTGCACCCAGAACGAGGATCGGGCAACCCCACCGACAATCCAGCACTCGGGATTGAGCTTCATGCCCGTTTTCAGGGCTTCTTCCATGTTGTGCCGAAGAGCGTAGGCTGCCGCCTCGAGCATGGCCTTGTAGACATGGGCCCGGGTATGGTAAAGAGAAAGTCCAAGGATGGTCCCCCGGGCATCCGGATCCCAGATGGGGGAACGCTCTCCCATGAAGTACGGAAGGACGATGATGCCATCGCTTCCTGGGGGAATGTCCCGAGCCTGGAGCTCAAGCAGGGTATACGCTGGGATACCGAAGTCCTTCTCCGCCTCCTTTTCCAGGCGGCCGAATTGATCCCGGAACCAGCGAGCCAGAGCCCCGGAAGTTGCGCTTCCACCAAAGGTATAGATGAGCTGGTCATCGTACACCACATAAGGGAAGCTCACCAAAAAAGGCGTGAGGTACGTCCCGTCGTGAACCGTTCCCCAGCACATCGAGGTCCCTGCCATTGCCACGTGTTCTCCAGGACCAAGGACACCTGCAGCAAGCTGAGCCACCGGGGCATCAATGCCTCCTGCCACAATGGGCATACCGCTTAGAAGGCCCATCTTTTCGGCGAACTCTTTCTTAAGCTTGCCCACGATTTCAGAGGACTTGTAAATTTTTTCCGGGAGCATTCTCCTGGGAATGCCGAGGATTTCGCACATCTCATCGGACCAGGTCCTCTTGCGAATATCGAAAACCCCGCCGATATTCCCCGCCGAGGAGTAGTCGGTAGCCAGCTCTCCGGTAAGGCAGTACACCACATAGTCCTTGGGGGTGACGAACTGGTAAATCTTTTCCCAGACCTCGGGCTCGTTGTTCCGGATCCACATCATCTTGGTGAAGCCGTAGTAGGAATCCACGTAATTGCCGGTGATACCGAAAATTTTCTCCAGAGGAACGTTATCCTTTACCCACTGGGTTTCCTTCCGGGCCCGACGGTCCATCCAGATAAGGCAGGGACGGAGCGGCCGAATATCCCTGTCCACCGGAATTCCCGATCCCCCGTAAAGCCCGCTGATGGCAAGACCCGCGATATCCCTGGGGTTCACCTTGGACTTCTCCACGCAGCGGGCCACGGTTTTCACCACGGCGTCAAGCCACACATCGGGCCACTGCTCCGCCCAGGAGGGTCGCGGCGTGATCACATCGTACTCGACGAAGGCATCGGCAATGAAATTCCCCTTCTCGTCCACCATGACCGTTTTCGTACCATTTGTGCCGATATCGGTTCCAAGAAGGTACATACGTTCACCCCCACTCGTCAGAACCCTTTTGAGGCTATTGTACCACAATTCAAAAAGATTCCTGGAATAACCACTTCGAAGAAAAATTTTCCCCTAACCTCAGGAACTGTAACACGAGTAGCAGGGTACCATCGAAAGGTCCCAGCTTCCCCAGGAGATTTAACAATAAAGACAATAAAAAATCCCGCAACCGTATTGATGCGGAGCGCATAAACCTTTAAAATTCCACCAAAAGCAAAGGGGTGGAAAGCGTGAGGGAAAACCTGAGAGCGCGATTGGGCCCGGAAATGTGGGAGAGGCTAAAACGTATCACCAACCCTCAGGTTCACGAGTTCATCGATTTCTTTGTATCCCTGTGCAACCCCGAGAGGGTTTTCATCTCAACGGATACCGATGCAGACATCCAGTACATCCGGGAGAGCGCCGTAAAAAACGGAGAGGAAATTCCCCTGGCCACACCGGGACACACAGCGCATTTTGACAGCTATTTTGACCAGGGACGGGATAAAAAGAACACTAGGATCCTGGTACCTCCCGGAGAAAACCTTGGCCCTTTCATTGAAACTCTGGACCGGGAAAGGGGCCTTTCCGAAATCTATGAACTCCTGAGAGATATCATGAAGGGTCGGGAAATGTATGTGCTCTTTTTATGCCTTGGGCCGGCAAGGTCCCCCTTCACCATCCCCTGCATCCAGATTACAGACTCAAGCTACGTGGCCCACAACGAGTACCTCCTGTACCGTCCGGGGTACGAAGAGTTCATCCGTCGTGGGGATTCCTTCACCTTCTTCCGATTCGTTCACGCCCAGGGAGAGCTCGACGAAAGAAAGACCTGCAAGAACATTGAGAAAAGGCGAATCTACATCGACCTTGAAGGAGAAACAGTGTATAGCGTGAATACCCAGTACGGAGGTAACAGCATTGGCATGAAGAAGCTGGCCATGCGCCTGGCCATTCGTCGAGGAGACCGCGAAGGTTGGCTCACCGAGCACATGCTCATCATGGGTGTTCGGGGTCCTGGGGGGAGGGTGACCTACTTCACCGGCGCCTTTCCCTCGCTGTGCGGAAAGACCTCAACTGCCATGCTTGAGGGCGAGACCATCGTGGGGGATGATATCGCCTATCTGCGAAACATCGACGGTGAGGCCCGGGCAGTGAACGTCGAGCGGGGAATGTTCGGCATCATCCAGGGGGTTAACTCCGTCGATGATCCCATCATCTACAAAGCCCTGTGCACTCCCGGGGAGGTCATCTTCTCGAACGTCCTCATCACTGAAGACGGAGGGGTTTTCTGGGAAGGCAAAGATGCCCCCATGCCTGAAAGGGGGATGAACCACAGTGGCACGTGGTTCCCCGGAAAGAAAGACGAAAAAGGAAAAGAAATTCCTCCCTCTCATCCCAATGCTCGCTTCACCATATCTCTGGAAAGGCTTGAGAACCTCGATCCCCATCTCAACGACCCTCTGGGAGTTGTGGTCAGCGGTATCGTGTATGGCGGGAGGGATTCCGATACCTGGCCACCGGTGGAGGAAGCCTTCGACTGGGTCCACGGGATCATCACTAAGGGCGCGGCGCTGGAGTCAGAAACCACCGCTGCTACCTTGGGAGAGGTAGGAGTGCGGGAGCTCAACCCAATGTCAAACCTGGATTTCCTTTCCATCCCTATTGGCCGATACATCCAGAATAACCTCGATTTCGGAAGGACCCTGAAAAAGGTTCCGAAAATCTTCTCTGTCAACTACTTCCTGAAAGACGCCAGTGGCCGCTACCTTAACGAGAAGAGGGATAAAAGGGTGTGGTTCAAGTGGATGGAAAGGCGGGTCCACGGAGAGGCCAGGGCGGCCAGAACACCCACCGGGCTCATCCCTCTATACCCGGACCTCAAGAGACTCTTCTGGGAAGTCCTGCAAAAAGAGTACCGAGAAGAAGACTATGTGAAACAATTTACTCTTCGGGTACATGAGAACCTCCAGAAAATCGAGCGGGTAACGAAAATCTACCGCGAAAAGGTTGAAGATACCCCTGCGGTGCTCTTTGAGGTCCTTGAAGAGCAGCGAAAGAGACTGCTTGCCGTCCTTGAACAGTACGGACCGTACGTCAATCCTTTCGTCTTTGAGACGGTCTCAACGTGAAAAAGCGGGGCAAATTGCCCCGCTTTTTCATTTTTCGTGGTTCACATCGGGGAGTTTCCCAGAAAGATACTGGTCGTAAGCCCCAAGATCAAGGAACCCGTGACCACTGCAGTTGAAGAGGATGACCTTTGCTTCACCCGTTTCGGCACACCTTTTCGCCTCTTCGACTACCGCCTTGACGGCATGGGCCGTCTCAGGAGCCACCACAAAACCTTCAGTTCGGGCGAAAAGCACCGCTGCCTCGAACACCGCATTCTGGTGGTAGGCCTGGGCTTCGATGAGACCGGCATCATACAGGAGGCTTATGATGGGAGCCATACCGTGGTAGCGCAATCCTCCCGCATGGATGGCCGGGGGGATGAACTCGTGACCCAGAGTGTGCATCTTCAAAAGTGGGGTGTTCTTGGCCACATCGCCGTAATCGTACTCGTACCGTCCCCGAAGCAGGGACGAACACGCTACCGGTTCCACGGCAATTCCCCGGAAGTTCCTCTTCCCCTCGAGTTTATCCCGCATAAAGGGCAGGAGGATGCCTCCGAAGTTGCTCCCTCCTCCCACACAGCCCACGATGATATCGGGGTATTCACCAATTTTCTCAAGCTGGAGCTTTGCCTCTTCCCCGATAATGGTCTGGTGGAGAAGCACATGGTTGAGCACGCTCCCCAGGCTGTACTTTGAGTGAGGCGTGGTCACCGCATCCTCAATAGCCTCGCTGATGGCAATACCAAGGCTTCCCAGAGAGCTGGGATCTTTCTCGAGAATATCTCGACCAGCTTTGGTACGAGTGCTGGGGCTTGGGTACACCTTTGCCCCCCAGGTCTCCATAAGAACCCGCCGGTAGGGTTTTTGCTCGTAACTCACCCGCACCATGTACACCGTGCACTCAAGACCAAAGAACTGACAGGCCATGGCGAGAGCCGATCCCCACTGTCCTGCGCCGGTTTCTGTCGTCAGGCGTTTTGTGCCGTCTTTTTTGTTGTAATAGGCCTGGGCAACCGCGGTATTTGGCTTGTGGCTTCCTGCAGGGCTCACTCCCTCATATTTGTAGTAAATTCGCGCTGGGGTATTCAGAGCCTTTTCCAGCCGGCGAGCTCGCACAAGAGGTGTCGGTCGCCACAGACGGTAGATGTCGAGGACCTCTCCCGGAATATCGATGAAACGGCTGGGGCTCACTTCCTGCTCAATGAGGCTTGGCGGGAAAATGGGCGCAAGGTCTTCAGGTTTCACCGGTTCCATCGTTAGAGGATGGAGCGGTGGGTCCAGAGGACGGGGAAGATCCGGGAGGATGTTGTACCACACGGTGGGCATTTCCCGTTCGCTCAGAAGAATGCGGTTCTCGTTCATACCTTTTCCCCCTTTCTTCTACGAGGAGAGCAATGCTCTATCCTCTGCGAATTTTTTGTGACGCAGCTCGCTGAAACGCTCGAGGAGCTCCTGGATGGTCATCCTCTTCCGCTCCTCACCGAAGATGTCCAGAACCACCTCGCCCTCATCCATCATAAGGGTACGGTGACCGTACTGGAGGGCATCCTGGAGGTTATGGGTGACCATGATGGCGGTGAGGGCATTCTCCTCAATGAGGCGCGTGGTCAGCTCCATGATTTTCTCCCCCGTCTTGGGGTCGAGGTTCGCCGTGTGCTCGTCAAGAAGGAGAATTTTGGGGTTCCCAAAAGTGGCCATGAGAAGTGCCAGCGCCTGCCTCTGACCTCCAGAGAGAAGGCCAACCCTGTCCTTGAGCCGTCTCTCAAGACCAAGGCCGATTTCTGCCAGCCGTTCCCGGAAGTACTCTCGCATCTTTTCACTGATGGCCATGCGGATGCCCTTCCTCTTCCCCTTAAGGTACGCAATGGCCAGGTTCTCCTCAATGGTGAGGCTTGCAGCCGTTCCCTGGAAGGTATTCTGGAAAACTCTGCCAAGGTACTTTGCCCGCTCATAGGCTGGAACGGTGGTCACGTCTTGACCGTCGATGAAGATACGGCCGCTATCGGGGAAATACGTCCCGCTAATGAGATTGAGAAGCGTCGTTTTCCCCGCACCGTTACTCCCAACCACGGTCACGAACTCTCCCTTCTGCACCTCGAGGCTTAAGTTCCGCACCGCCCATCGCTCGTCCTGAGTATTTCGGAAAAAGTACTTGTTCACCCGGTCGAGTTTGAGCATAGCTTACGCCTTCCCGAACTTCTCTTTGAGAACCGGAAAAGAAAGGATGACGATGACAAGAATCCCCGTAAAGAGCTTCAGGTCATAGGGCTTGAACCCGATGCTGTAACCCCAGTTCAGGGCTACAGCAGTGGCAAGACGGTACACCACCGATCCCACGATAACCTGCAGGGTCATCACGAAAATCGTTTTTCCCCGCAAGAGCACCTCTCCCACAATGACCGAAGCAAGGCCTGAGATGACCATGCCGATGCCCATGTTGATGTCCACAAAGCCCTGGTACTGGGCAAACATGGCCCCGGAGAGCGCCACCAGGGCATTGGAAAGGCTGATGCCGATGAGCTTCATATCGTCAGGATTAATCCCCTGGGTCGCCACGAGGGTCTCGTTGTCCCCTGTTGCCCGGATGGAAAGGCCGATTTCCGTCTGCAGGAAGGCGTCAAGGAGGAACTTCAGAACCACAAGCAGGGCGAAGAGGAAAAGGAAACGGACGTACACTTCGGGAACGGTGGGGAAAGCATCCCGCAGGATCACAAAGATCGTCCGGTGCCCGAGGTTCTCTGAAAGCGAAATATTCGGCCTCCCCATAATCCGAAGGTTGATGGAATACAGGCAAATCATGGTGAGAATGCCCGAGAGAAGAGCAGGAATTCGGGAAAAGGTGTGGAGAATGCCGGTGAAAAGCCCTGCTAAAGCCCCGGCTGCAAGGGCACTCACCACACCTGCCACTGGGCCGTACCCCCGGTACATCGTGAGGGCAAAGACCGCCGCCCCAAGGGGGTAACTCCCGTCAACAGTCAGATCGGGAAAGTTCAGACACCGGAAGGTGATGAAAACCCCCAGGGCCAGAATACCAAAAAGTAACCCTTCCTGAACACTGTAGAGGAAGAATTCCCGAATACCGCAGGCCTCCTTCCGTAGCCCCGCGTAAGAAGCAGGCACCCCTTACGCGGGGGCCTTTTCCATCATTCGGCCTTGCCGAAGGTAACTTCTACGCCCTCCTTTTTCATCTCCTCAACGAACTGCTGCACTTTGGCCTCAAGATCTCCCATGGACAGACCCAGAGCATCCACAGTCTTCTGATTCACAAGGAGAGAGAGTTTCTTTGCGAATTCCACCGGAATATCTCCGGGTTTCTCTCCCTTGAGAATTCGAGCCACGATGTCCGCAGTCTGCCTCCCATGGAGGTAATAGTCAAATCCAAGGGCACAGAGTGCTCCCTTACCAATGGTCGTCGGGTCGGCAAGAATCAGAGGAATTTTGTTGGTCAGACACACGTTCCCCACCGCATCCAGAGCACTGACCACGGTGTTGTCCGTTGAGACGTAAATGGCATCGACTTTCCCCACGAGGGACTGGGCGGCCATGGCCACATCGGCCGTACTCGTTACAGTAGCCTCCACAAGCTCAAGGCCAAGCTCGGCACAGGCTTTTTTGGCGAGTTCATTGGTGACCACAGAGTTCACTTCTCCCGCGTTGTAGAGCGTTCCAATCCGCTTTGCCTCAGGGAAGAGAAACTTAATGAGCGCAATCTGCCGCGCCACCGGGGTCATATCCGAAATTCCCGTGACGTTACCACCGGGTTTTTCCAGATCCTTGACGAGTCCAGCACTCACCGGATCGGTCACGGCGGTGAAAACAATGGGGATATCCCTGGTGGCGTTCACTGCCGCCTGCGAGGTCGGTGTGGCGATGGAAACGATGAGGTCCACCTTCTCAGTGACGAACTTCCGGGCGATGGTATTGGCCGTGGCTACATCACCCTGAGCAGACTGAGCATCGTATTCGATGTTTTCGCCCTCCACGTACCCGTAGACTTCCTTCATGGCATCGATGAACCCCTGACGAACGGCGTTGAGCGCTGGATGGTCGATGATCTGCATGATCCCAATCTTCACCTTATCCTGGGCCAGAGCCCCCAGAGACACCCCAAGAACAAAAAGCACGAGCACCACAATGCCTATTCTTTTCATGCTCAACCCCCCTTCAGAGTGTTTTACAAAAAAGCCCCTCGCCACCAGGGACGAGGGGCAAACTCGCGGTGCCACCCTTCTTGGGCTCATCACCCCACTCTGTTCCTCTATCGGGGAAAACGGCACAGCCTACTGTCCTTCGGCCTGCTCCTCAGGGGCCCATTCGTCTCCATCTCCCTGCCGGGCTCCCACCTTCCCCCGGCTCTCTTTGAGGAAGACCCGAAGACTACTCTTCCCCTTCCCAGGATTCCCTCTTGACCTTTCTCTGGGCTATTTTTATTATACGCAGAAAAAGAGAGAAGTAAACCATGGAGCTCGCAATATGTTTCATTCCCACCCGTTTTGGTTTTGCCCTCCTTGGCTGGCGGGAAAGCCTCACGCATTTCGTCCTGCCCCAGAGGACAAAGGAAGAAGCCCTGAGACACCTTGCCCGCTACGGAGTGATGCTGCAAGGCCTCGCTACCGGCACGCCGCCCTTCCCTGAGGTTATCTCCCGGATCCAGGCATACTTTGAAGGGCAACGCGTGAGCTTTCCGTACCCCTTTGACCTCGGACACCTCTCCCCCTTCACCAGGAGGGTCCTTGAAGCCGTTGCCTCCATTCCCTACGGGACTCTGGTCACCTACAGGGACCTTGCAGAAACAATCGCCCTTCCCCGGGCCACAAGGGCCGTGGGAAGGGCGGTGGGGAGAAATCCCCTGCCTCTTTTCATCCCCTGCCACCGGGTGGTGGGAAAGTCCACCCTCGGAGGGTTTTCCGGGTACGGGCTCCGGTACAAAATCCTCCTCCTCTCACTGGAGTTTCTGGGAAGCAGCCCGGGCAGGAACAGTCCCTTCTAAGAACGCGCTCACCTTTTTGTAGAGCAAAAGGGTCACTGTGGCATTCAGGGCTCCCTTGAGGAGATTGAAGGGCACCACAACTGGGAGAATCATTCCAAGGACCGTACTCCTTGGTACCCCAAGGTAGATAGGGGTTACGATGAGGTTAGCAAGAACCATGACCCCGGTCATAGTGAAGAGCCCGGCCAGAAGACCGAAGAAGGCCCCCCGGAGGGTTCGATGCCGCTTGTACAGAAGCCCTGCCACCCCCACAAAGGTTCCGCAGGCCAGAAAGTACATGAGCATACCCCAGGGACCACCCTGCCCGGTAAGGAGGGCAAAAAGCACCGCCACGATGGCTGTGGCAAAAAGCGCTACCCCCGGACCGAACTTCAGGCTCACCATGAGAATAGGGATGTCCCCTGGCCTGTAGAGCAGAAACGATGCCGAGGGGATCAGGGGAAAGTGGACGAAAAGGTCAAGAACAAGCGAAAGCGCAGCAAAAGCTCCGGCGTAGATAAAGTACTTCTTCACGGTGCAACCTCCCTTTCTCCTTCCCAGGGCAAACAAAAAGCCCTGAAAGCTCTTCGCCTTCAGGGCTTGAGGGTCACCTAAAAACTTCTTCTCCCATCCGGACTGTACCGTCGGCCCCGGATTTCCACCGGATCAACCCCTCTTCACCGAAGAGAGGCTCGCGGGCTTGAGGCCTTCGCCTCTCACCGCCGGTCGGGAATTGGGTTTCCCCTCACCCTGCCCTGAAGAAGTTTTTTGTTTTCAGAGATTATACCTCGAGGAGATAAGAGCGTCAACTTTTACCAGGTGTTCCTTTATAACGAAGGCCTGGACGAAGTCTCCTGTGAGAAGGAACCTAAAAGGAGCGTGTCCACCATGGCCCTTGAGGACAAACGGAAAGCCATTACCCCTCGTAGAGAAAAACCCGTACCTTCTCCTCCGTCACCAGTCCTTCTTTCACCGCCTCATCGATGATGGGCTTGATGCGTTCAATCTTCTCCCTGGTGTCCACGACTTCAATGACGATTGGGAGGTCCGTGGAGAGGCGAAGGATCGATGTCGCCTGGAGCACGCTCTTTTTCCCGAATCCTGCGATACCGCGAAAAACCGTTGCCCCGCTCAGGCCCTCCTTCCGGAACATCTCAAGAAGGTACTGGTAGAGAGGTCTCCCCTTGTACCTGTCCGATTCCCCGATGAAAATCCGTAAAAGGACCGCCCCTTCTTCCCGCTTCATGGCCTAATGGAAAAACACGCCTGCCAGAATTTTCCCAAGTACCACTGCACCAAGACCCAGGACGACATTGCCAAAGAGGTTGAGGAAAAAGAGTGAGAGCTCCCCTTCCTCAAAAAGCCGCAGGGATTCGTACTCCAGCGAAGAAAAAGTGGTGAAGGCTCCGAGGACCCCAATGGTGAGGAAAACACGAAGTTCGCGATGGACGAAACCGCCATATTCGACGGCGTACATGATGAAGCCCAAAAAGAAACTCCCCAGGATGTTGATGAGAAAAGTCCCAAGGGGAAAGGTCAGGATGTTCCTCTGCATCCACCATCCCACACTGAAGCGAAGCACGGCCCCCAGCGCTCCGCCAAGACCCACAAGGAGAAGGTCCTTCAATGGTATTCCCCTTTCCAGAAAACCTCCACCCCAGAGGGTGGAAGGGTATTATACCACGCAAGGCAAAGGAGTAGTACAATGACAGAAAGCAAAAGCACCACAAAAGGAGTGAACAGGGTGAAGGACACCTTTGTTCTTGGCATCGACCTCGGTACCCAGGGAGTCCGAGCAATGGTAGCGAACCTCCGGGGAGAGGTCATCGTAGAAGAAAAAGAAGATATCCGGTTTTCCCTCCAGGAAGGACGACGTTTCGAGCAGGACCCCAGAGAGTGGTGGGAGAAAACGAAACGATGCGTTGCAAAAACCCTTGCTGCCTTCAGCACCCTTGGTCACCCCCTCACGTCCCTTAGGGCCATCTCCTGTGATTCCACCTCGGGAACCATTGTTCCCGTCGACGCCCAGGGTCAGCCGCTCATGCACGCCCTCATGTACAACGATTCCCGAGCCCAGGAAGAGGCTCACATCGTGAACGAAGCGGCACAGGACTTCACCGAACGTCTGGGGTACCGCTTCGATCCCTCCTTTGCCCTCTGCAAGGTCCTCTGGCTCAAACGGAACCTCCCCGAAATCTTTGAGAAAGCCGCATATTTCCTTCACCCCACGGATTACCTTGTGGGGCACCTCACCGGAGTTTTCGGGATATCGGACATCTCGAACACCCTGAAAATGGGCTACGACCTCATGGAGAAACGGTGGCCTTCCTTCATTGAGGAGAAGCTCGGCATTCCTCTCAAAAAACTCCCCAGAGTGGTGAAAAGCGGGGAGATCATTGGTACCCTTTCTCCCTCCCTTGCCAGAACATGGGGCCTCTCCCCCCGGACTCTTGTCGTTTCCGGAGCAACGGATGGAACAGCAGCATTCTATGCTTCGGGAGCCACAAGAGCTGGGGATGTTTCCTCAACGCTTGGTACTACCCTTGTGGTGCGAAGCATCTCCGAGCACCACGTGAAGGATCCTCTGGGACGCGTGTATTGCCACCTCCACCCCGAGGGTTTCTGGCTTCCCGGAGGAGCATCCAACACCGGAGGAGAGTGTCTCACCCACTTCTTCCCTCAGGCAAACCTTGCCGAATGGGACGAAAGGGTTGCCCTCCTTTCCCTTCCCACAGGCCTTATCGTGTACCCCATGGTCCGCAAAGGAGAACGCTTCCCCTTCGCCCATCCGGAGGCAGAGTTTTTCTCCCTGGGGGAACGGAAGGACGACCTCGAATTCTACGCTGCTTGTCTTGAGGGCGTGGGATACGTGGAACGCTACGGATTTGAGCTCCTTGAACACCTCGGAGCTACTCGAATCCAGCGGGTTTTTGTTTCGGGAAGCGGCGCCAAAAGTGCCATATGGCGGAAGATACGGGCGAACATCCTGGGGCTTCCTCTTTACCTCCCCAGGTTCCCCGACGCTGCTTTAGGAGCCTGTATCATGGCAGCCTGCCCACTTTTTGGAGGGATATCTCAGGCAGCGCAGAACATGGTCCGCGTGGTGGCACAGGAAGATCCTGATCCTGCTCTTTCAGCCCTTTATGGAGAAAAATACCGGCGCTTTGTGGAAGAGTGCGCAAAGCGGGGATATATACAAAGCACCTGACCCCGCACGGGGTCAGGTTATGGTCAGAGGGATCGGCGGTAAATCGTCAGGATGTCTTCTTTCGTGAGAACTTTCACCGAGCCAATGGGGCCTCTTTTTGCCACCCTCTCGGCCATCTCCTCAAGGCGCTCCTCGCCAATGCCCACTTCCCGAAGCCTCGTGGGAGCACCGATTTCCCGGAACCACTGTCGGGTCCTCTCAATCCCTGCCCTTCCAAGCTCCTCGTCGCTCCGGTCATTGCGGGGAATGTCCCATACCCGTTCGGCGAACTGGGCAAACTTCTTCGGAATGAGCGGAAGGACGTACTCCATCCACTGGGGAAAGAGAATGGCCAGTCCTGCCCCATGGGGGATGTCGTAGACACCGCTTAACTCAAGTTCCATCCGATGGGTCCCCCAGTCGGCACTCACCCCAGCCTCAAGGAGGTGGTTGTTGGCCAGCGTACTACACCACATAATGGTCTCCCAGGCATGGAAATCAGCGGGATTGTCGAGAGCTTTCGGAGCATACTCGATGATGGTCTTCATAATGCTCTCCGCCAGGCGATCCTGGAGAGGTGTCTCAGGAACAGGATGGAAATACTGCTCAAAGACATGGGCAATCATGTCCACGATACCGTAGACCGCGTGTTCCCTGGGGACTGTGAGGACGTTCTCCGGGTCGAGAATGGAGAAATCCGGAAAGAGGTGAGGATTCTTGATCACCAGTTTTTCCTTCGTCTCTTCGTTGGTGATGACCGCATTGCGGTTCATCTCCGATCCCGTGGCCGCAAGGGTGAGCACCGTCCCCAGGGGGATTTTGCCCTTTATGGTGCCTTTTCCAGTAAAGAAATCCCAGGGGTCTCCCTCGTGCAACGCTCCAGCAGCGATAATCTTGGCCGCGTCAAGAACACTGCCCCCACCTACCGCCAGAACAACGTCAACCTTTTCCCTCCGGCAGATTTCCACTCCTTCCCGGACCTTGCTGATTCGGGGATTGGGCTGGATACCAGAGAGTTCAACAACTGAACATCCTGCCTCCTGCAGGCGACGCATTACCCGGTCATAGAGACCGGTCTTTTTGATGCTCCCTCCACCATAAGCAAGGAGCACCCGTTCGCCGTACTTGCGGCATTCCTGTCCCACTCGGTCGGTTTCCCCTCGTCCAAAAAAGAGGCGCGTAGGATTCCAGTACTCAAAGTTTCGCATGTA
>APKF01000179.1 GCA_000353875.1 Candidatus Caldatribacterium californiense OP9-cSCG
TCAGCCCCGCGTTGTGGAGCTCCCCCGGTTCCGTATTGAGCTTTCTTCTATTATACCCTACCCGTCAACCCCCAACGTTCACCACGACTTTGATAGATTCGGCCTTGTGCTCATGGGCGAAAAGCAAAGCTTCCTGGGTTTTTTCCAAGGGAAAGCGATGGGTGATAAGCGTTGCGAGATTCACCCGATGGGCGTTGAGAAGGTCCACACAGCCCTTATACATGTTAGCGTACCGGAAAACCCCCAGGACATCAAGCTCTTTATCGAGAATCCTGATGATCCCAAAATCAAAATGCGTCTTCGAGGGCAAACCCACAAGGACGACTTTTCCGCCCCGTTTTGCCACCTCCACAGAAAGCTGTGCTGTCTGGACACTTCCGGCGGTCTCAAAAACAAGATCAACACCCCTTCCCCGGGTAAAGGCGCGAACTTCCTCTTCTACATCTTCCTTTGCAGCGTTCAGGACAAGTCGTGCTCCGAGTTCCCGGGCCTTCTCGAGTCGCTTCTCCACAACGTCCACCGCGATAATCTCGGTAACGCCTCTTGAGAGCAACGCTTGTAAAGTCACAAGACCAATCGGGCCACTCCCGAGAACAAGCGCCACATCCCCAGGTTTTGCCTGTGCCCGGTGCACAGCATACATGCCCACCGCCAGGGGCTCCACAAGCGCCGCCTCCTCAAAACTCACCGAGGGATCCACAGGATAGGTGAAGTTCGCAGGGTGCACGACGTACTCACAGAAAGTCCCGTTCACCGGTGGCGTGGCCCAAAAAACTACCTCGGGACAGAGGTTATATCTCCCCTGGCGGCAAAAATCACACTTGCCACAGGGGATACCCGGCTCCATGGTCACCCGGTCCCCAGGCTTAAGGTGCGTTACTCCTTTCCCTACCTCCACAACCTCTCCCGAACACTCATGACCCAGGATGAACGGGGGTTGGACCACAAAATCGCCAATACGACCTTCCACAAAGTAGTGAACATCCGAACCGCACACTCCAACACTCCGGATGCGAATAAGAACCTCCCCTTCCTTCGGGACAGGGATGGGGAGCTCTTCGATCTCAATATGCCGTATACCCTTCATCACTGCAGCCTTCATCGTTTGTCCCATAGAGAAACCCCCTTTATGATGCAACTTCTATGATTTTCCGCACCAGAAAAGCCTCCGGGACAGCCCCCTCTAAAGCAACGGTCTCGTTCAGGACGATTTTCGGGACCGCCCGCACGCCATAGCGATATGCCAAGTGGGGGAACTCGAGGATTTCCACCATGCTGGAGGAAACCCGATCGCTCTCGAAAGCCATTTTGTGAGCCAGGACAACCGCCTGAGGACAGAAGGGACAGGTTGGTGTCACAAACACCTGAAGGGTGACATCCTTTGTCAGTGCTTTCAGGAAGGCCTTGGTGTCTTCCGAGAGGTCTGTAGTCCTTTGCGAGACAAAGACCAGGGTTTCGATAAACCCTGAAAACTCGTAACCCGAAGGAATACCAAAGAACCGGATACCGTAATCCTTCTCCCCTTCAACGGTGAAGGCCGGAATTTTGTCGATGCGGAAAGTCGCTGCAACTTCTCGATCCAGGACGAAGTTGTGCACCTCAAGGTGCAGAAGCGGTGAAAGACGAACGACCTCCTCAAGGAGCATCCGCACCTCGCGGCATGTCTCACACTCAAGCTCCTGCGTGAAGAAGCGGAGCGTGACCGGGTGGAGAAGGTGCTCCGCAAGGTATGTTTCAAGCGTCCTGCGATCTTTGTCCTCAAGCAACGCCATATTCTCCCTCCTATCCAAAAAGGTTCTCAAATTTCCGCTGAAAACCGGGGAGACTTTCAATATCTCCCCCGGGACAGCGCTCCGCAAAGCGGAGAACACCGTGCGCATCGATGAGCGCCACCGCCCACTCCGCAAGGCCACTGGCCCCCAGAACCCCAAAGGCCTTGGTAACCTCGAGAAAGACATCGCTATAAAGAGGAAAGGTAAGGTGGAGACGGCGCTGGAGTTCCTGGTGGGTAAAGATACTTTCGGTACTGATACCTATAAAGAGTCCACCTTTCTTTTCCACTTTTTCCGCCCACTCATTGTACCGGGGAAGGAAAGTCGTCCCCCGGGGGCTAAAACCAGAATCAAAAAAGAGCACCAGGGACGGCTTTCCCCGAAGAAGCTGAACAAGGGAGAGTACATTTCCCGCTCCATCGATAAGCCACCCATCAGGATGAGGCTCGTTCAGGCGGGGCCGGCTCCGCCAGAGGAAAGTCAAAACCTCGCGCATGAAGAGAGGAAGTTCGTTTGGCCCACGGGCGGTGATAATATTCCCATCCACCACTACCGGCGCATCAACGAACTCCCCACCAGCGTTATTGATGTCATCCCGGAGTGAGACGAGCCCGGTAACTCTTTTTCCCCGGACAATGTCCGCCGAGATGAGTACCCAGGGCCCTCGAGAAAGCGCTCCAATCAGTTTCCCCTGCTGGTACATCTCCCGCACCAGGTTCGTGACCACTGGAAGCCGACGAAGGTAGTCAGGGGCAAATCCCCCGGGAATAATGATACCGTCGAAATCCCTCGGGGACACGGAAGAAGTGACCATCTCAGCTTTGGCAGGAAAACCATGACGCCCAAGAAAGGTTTCCTCAATCCCGGGCCCCACGAGCTTTGCTTCCACCCCTTCTTCCCGAAGCCGCAAGAGGGGATACCAGAGTTCCAGTTCCTGGTACTGATTTTCCACGAGGATAACGACGCGTCGATGCGCCATGGTCATACTGCCTCCCCAGTAAGTTCCTCCTTAAGCCCGACCAGACGAAGGAAGTGCCGTTTTTCCTCAGCAATGACTTCCTCAACCCAGCGTTGTTTCTCCTGGGGGACAAAGGGCAAAAACCCCTGGTAGAAAAGAATGCTTTCTTTCTCCACCTGAATACCAGTACTGAGGGCTTCAGAAAGGCCCATGCTCTCCGCCGAAACCCCTCCCCTGAGAACCCTGGAAAGCACTCCAGTCTCCACAATGGACCTCAGGTACTGGGAGACCTCGCCACTCTCATCGACAATGGTCTCCCCAGTCTCCTCAAGGAGCCTGGTGAAGGTCTCAAGGTGCCGTCGTTCCTCATCGGCGAGGAACTGGAACATTTTTTTTCCATCCTCCCGGGTTGCTCTGGATTTCAGGTGTTCGTAAAAGGCTATACCCTTTCGCTCAAGTTCTACAGCCATGCTGAGAATTTCCGAAGGGGCAAATCGGAATACCACCGGTACCACCTCCTCTCGTGTGTCTCCTATTGTACCAGATTCTCTCTCAGGTATAATGGAAGTGGTGATGGCTGTGGGCGAAGTGCGACCTCCTCAACCAGTCAAGCTTTTCATCGCCACGCTCTACGAAGACCCTGAGGTGCTTGCGCACATTCTTCCCCGCTTGACTGAACGCCTTGGAGACATCGAATGGCAGAGTGACCCCATCCCCTTCACGTACACTGACTACTACCGCGACATCGGGGAACGACTCCTCCGGGTTTTCCTTGTTTTCCGGGAACTTGTAGACCCTGGAATGCTTCCTGAAGTCAAGCTTTTCACCAACGAGCTTGAAAAATCCACAGCAGATGCCACACATCTCCGCCGTATCAACCTTGATCCCGGGTATTTCGACGGGGGGAAGATTGTCCTAGCCACGACCAAAAACTTCTCTCACCGGGTGTACATTGGGCGAGGCATCTACGCTGAGGCCACCATCAAATGGGAGAAGGGCGACTTCCGTCCTTTCCCCTACACGTACCCCGACTACCGGAGCGAGGCTTACCGACCAGTCCTGCGAAAGATCCGCGAGCTCTACCGGGCCTCCCTCAGTGCTCTGTCTTCAAATCCAAAGAGCGCCTGATAGAGCGGGTGAGACCGGAGGAGTGCTTCGTGAGTTCCTTCCCCTTGGACTTCCCCATCGGCCACAAGGACAATGCGGTCAAGGTCTTTCACCATCCGCAGGGAATGCGCAACAATGATGACGGTTTTGTCCTCCTCAATCTGAGCAATGGTTTCAAGAATGTACCGTTCTGACTCGGGATCGAGGTTTGACGTTGCCTCATCGAAAACCAAAATAGGGGAATTCTTGAGAAAGGCCCGGGCAATAGCGATCCGCTGCCTCTGTCCTCCCGATAAGCGGCATCCTGCCTCCCCCACGTCGGTATCGTATCCGTGCTCAAGCTGCATGATGAACTCATGAGCCCGGGCTTTCTGGGAAGCCCTCTGGATATCCTCTTCAGAAGCGTTGAGATTCCCGTAGAGGATATTCTCCCGGACCGTTCCCCCAAGAACCAGAGCGTCCTGAAGCACCACACCAATGAGGCTCCGGAGCGACGAGAGCTTGATTTTCCGGATATCTATTCCGTCAATCTCAATGCAACCCTCATCAGGGTCGTAGAAACGCAAAAGGAGGTTGATGATGGTGGTTTTTCCGGCACCGCTTGGGCCGACAATGCCCACCTTTTCCCCTTTGCGAATGTCCAGAGAAAAGTTCCTGAGAATCTTCTCACCTTTGTAGGAGAAAGAAACGTTGCGGAAAGAAATACGCTCTCTGAACTCCCGGAGTTCCACGCCATTGTCGTCCTCGGCAACAAAAGGTGCGGTGTCAAGGAATTCAAAAATCCGCTCCAGCGAAGCGAGGCCCTGCTGGAAAAGCTGGAAACCCGAAGAGAAGCGAGAAAGTGGAGAAGAAGCAATGACGAGATACCCCAAAAAGGCAATGAGCTGTCCGGGGGTGAGGAAACCCCTAATAACCTCACGCCCTCCATACCAGATGACCGCCGTAACACCGCAGGAAGCCACAAGCTCAACGAGAGGGTTGAAGAGTGCCCTGGCTTTCGCCTGCTTCATGGCAAGGTAAAAGTTCATTTCGTTTTCCCGCTCGAACTTCTCTACCTCGTAGTGGCCACTAACATAGGACTGAATGACCTTGATGCCTGTCACCGTCCGCTCCACAAGGGAAGTCAGAGCAGCCACCCTGCTTTGGAGAAGATGGGAAAACCCCCGGATGCGCTTCCCCAGAATATCCACGCAAAGACCAACCAGAGGGAAAACAACAACCGAAAGCAGTGCCAGTTTCCAGTGGATGAAAAAGAGGAACATCACAGAACCCAAAAAGAGCAAAAGATCCATGAGCATCGTCACGAGAGCGCTGGAGAAAAAGTTCTGCAAAACGGCAATATCGCTGGTCATCCGGGAGATAATCTCCCCTGGTGGGTTCTCCTGGAAAAAGGCCACGGAGAGATGATGTAGGTGCTGGTAGAGCTCGGAGCGGAGCCGGGTGATGACTCGAAAGCCAGCAAGGGAAACCCAGAAGCTCTGAACATAGGATGCCACGCCCTTGACGAAGAAGATTCCCACAATCCCCAGGGCGATGAACACTAAAAGTCGTAGGTTCTTCTCAAGGAGGGCTCGGTCGATGGTTTTCTCCACAAGCCAGGGCAAGGCAAGGTTGAGCAAGGCACCAAGAAACGCCAGAAGGAGAGCACCAAGGATGTACCTCCAGTACGGCACAAGGTAACGAAAAAGCCTCACAAGATGTCCCTTGCGCTCAGCCATAGAGCTCCTCCATCACAAGCCCCACGAGTCTCTCCACCGCTTTGGATGGAAAGACCTCTTCCGGAAAATCCGGCGCCTCCTGCCCAAGAAGCCGAAGGGCTTCCTGAACAGTTCCCTCCGCGGTGATCTCTCCCCGAAGTTCCGGGAACACCGCTTTCCCCAGGATCTGGTTCGGCAAGCTCAGGAATCCCGAAGAACGAATCATTCTCCTCAGAATCCACTGCTTCACTATTTTACCCCAAAGGGGCATTCTCCCCAAGAACTCCCCAGCACCCATCACCGGGACCCTGGTTACTGCCTCCTGAAAGAAGGGCACAAGGACAAGACCCCGTTTCTTCCGGTATAGCACTTCGAGGTTACTCGATCCAGGAACCATAAAGACCAGGTCCGAGGCAGCAATGAGGCTTGAGGTTTTGCCAAAAAAGGGGAGAAAACGTTCTGAAAGCTCGCGAAAGCAAGGAACATCCCCGGGAGAATAGTAAGGGGGAAAAGCTATGAGAAAAAGGCTTTGCGGGAAGAGGGAGGAAAGGACCTCCGCGCAACGGAGAAAGAAGGGCACGAGATACTGGTAGGCGAAGGAACGGCTCCCCGGAAGGAAAAGGAAACGCGGGGATCCCGGAGGCAGGGTCAGAGTCTCCACAGAACGTTCCACAAAAGACCGCAGGAGATCCCCAACAAAAATCTTCTTCGTGAAGGATACCCGGTAGAAATCCTCCTGGAAACGGGCAAGGTAGACGTCAACACCAAAGGACCGACGGGGATATCCATCGTACACCCAGAGAGGGTAACGACTCCGGAATTTGAGAAGGCGTGCGTAGAAGAGGTCTCCTCCAAGGAAAAGCACAAGACCCCGGGGTGGGAAGGTAACCCGATCCCCTCCAAAACAGAATTCCACCGTCTTTTGGGGATTGAAAACCCTCTCAACCAGAGGAAGGCTCCGAACCACCATCTCTTCTCGTCCAGAGCGGAACTGACACGGAGGGATGAAAGCCCAGACACAAGGAGGAACAGCGATTTTCTCCAGTTCTTCAAGGAAAGGGGAAAGCCAGAAGGCGATTTCTCCGGGGCTATTCACAGTGACAAGGAGAAGTGGCCTATTCAAGGTATCGCGCCACCACCTCAGCAACCCGCTCAAAAGTCCGCCCATCTCCGAGTTGAAGGGCGATTGCTTCAGCCCATCCTTTCGCTCTCTGAGGCAGGGAGGAATCAGCAAGCAACCTCTCCATGGTTCTGAAAAGCTCCGTGGGAGTAAATTTCCCCTGAACGAGCTCCGGGGCAATCTCTTGCCCGAGCAGGATGTTCGGAAGACCAATAAAGGGAGCCCGAAACAGGAGGCATCCCAGAAGAAACGTTACCCACGAAGTCCGGTACACAACAATCTGGGGAATACCCCCTAAAGCAACCTCAAGCGTCACGGTTCCGGACGAAGACACCGCAAGCACCGTATCCTCAAAAAGCGGGTACAAATCCTTTCGGTCCACAACCTGAACAGGAAAAGAGCCTCGTCCTGCCTCAAGAAGTGGGCGAAGCGAAGGAGAGGCGGCAACAATCACCAAACGGTATCCAGAGAAATGCCTGCCGTATTCAGAGAGGAGTCCCCGCAAAACGGGGAGGAACGACAGAATCTCGTTCCGCCGGCTTCCGGGGAGAAAGAGAATAGTTTGAGGATTCGGACCCCTCTGAGGGATTTTCCCCCACCATGCCCCAAGAGGATGCCCCACCCAGCTGACATGGGCCCTGCCTCCTAGAAAGTACTTTCCCTCCCAGGGGAAAAGATGCAGAATATGGTCGGCACACCGTGCAAGGAACCTTCCCCGCCATCCCCCCCAGGCCCACACCTGCGGAGGGGCAAAGTACACAACCGGTATACCCTCTCTGGCACAGAGGCGTACCAGGCGAAGGTTAAAACCCGGATTATCGATGGCCAGAAGTACCGAAGGCTTCTCCTTCCTCAAAAACGCAGAAGCCTTACGCCAGGTTTTCTTCCAGAAAGAGAGCGCCCGGAGGGCCTCCGAGAGCCCCACTGTTGAGTGGGAAACCGTATCGACAAGAAGACGGGCACCCGCTTTCCTGCTCTCCTCTCCTCCCAGGGCCACAACTTCTACTCCTGGTCTGCGTTCTCGAAGAAGAAGGACAATCTGCGATGCCCAGAGATCCCCGGATATATCACCACAGGAAAGCAAAAGGCTCTTCTTCACAGGGTAATTCCCAGAATGGTCACCCCGGACTGCTTCGAGAGTTCCTGAATCTCTTCCCGGTCCACAAGAAGCGTCCGGCCACTTTCCAGGGCGAGAACCCTTCCTCCACCTTCAACGAGAAGGCGAACGGTTTCAGCGCCAACCGTGGGAACGTCAATGGAAAAGTCCTGGTTGCTTCGCGCCACCTTTACCACCACTCCCCCCCGAGCCAGCGCCAGTCCCCTCCGGATGGTCTCATCGGTACCCTCTGCTCCTTCAAGGGCCACAACCGTTCCCCGCCTCACCACCACCGTCTGACCAATTTCCTCATCGGCCAGGAATCGGGCAATCCTAAATCCGTAACGGATGTCATGCCATTCCTCTTCAGTAGGCGGAGGCCCACAGAACACCCCTTCCCTGGTGATCCACTTCTTGAGAAAATCCGCGGGAGAGAGCACCTGCACGCGCTGCTTTCGGAAAAACTCCAGGAATTTCCCAAGGATATCCCGGTCCTGGAGGCTTTGACACGTAGCGAAAAACTCTGTTCCGGAGATATCCGTAACCCCAGAAGCAAAAACGTAGGCTTTGGGAACCTTTCCTGCACAGCACACTGCATGAGGTCGCTCCTTCGCAAGGACCTGTGCCAGTTCATTCAGGGAGAAACGCTCCAGGAGGTATTCCGGAAAAAGTCGGGGGTGCAACCGCAAAAGGCGACAGGACACCGTGATGACCTGAAAGGCGCAGGAGGCTTCCTCCTTCACCAGAACCGGCAGAATCCCCTCACCAGCCAGAAGGAGTATCCTCAAAGTCGCAGGCCTCCTCCCTCACCCAGCGGGTAATGCCCCGTCTGGTCTGCAGCAGGAAAGTAAGAATCTCCTCCACCACCTCCTGGTCAAAACCTTTTCCCCGAATCTCCTCCATGGCCTTTCGAAGGGGCAAGCCGCTGCGAAAAAGGAAACGATATACCTGAGCGATACTCTCCCGCTTCTTCTGGGGAATTCCTCTCCGCCGCATGCCAACCCTGTTGAGTCCGAAAATCCTCGCCGGATGACCATCAGCGAGCACATAGGGAGGAATATCCATAACGACTTTGGAAAGCCCTCCAATCATGGCGAGTTTGCCAATCCGCACGAACTGATGAACTCCCACAAAACCGCTAAGCGTTGCCCAGTCCTCAACGGTGACATATCCGGCAAGGCTTGCTCCGTTGGCCATCGTCACCCCGTTACCCACGAAGCAGTTGTGGGCAATGTGACAGTACGCCATGATAAAGCAGGACTTTCCGATGTGCGTGACCTTCCCCTCGCCGGTTGCCCGATGCACCGTCACAAACTCCCGGAGCACAGTTCCCTCGCCGATGACAACCCCGCTCTCCTCCCCCCGAAAAGCCACATCCTGAGGGGGCGTACCGATGACGGCGTGATGCCCAATCACACAGGAGGGACCAATCTCCACCTTGCCCTCAAGAACCGCAAAGGGTTCAATCCTGGTTCCATCCCCCACCCGGACCTTCCCCCGGATAATGACGTAGGGACCAATTTCAACGTTTGTTCCGATTTGAGCTTCCGGGTCTATCCGTGCCGTCCTGTCAATCCCCATTCCTCACGGCCTCCCAGAGCAATTTCACCATGGCCTGATTCAAAGCGTGTCCCGACCGCAACCCCAGAAATCCTCCCTGAACCCTCCTCCCAAGGAGCATCAAATCCCCAAGAAGGTCGAGGATTTTGTGAGCACAGGCCTCAGAGGGCAACCGAAAGGGCCTGTTCCCCATACCCAGAACATCCAGAAGCACTGCTTCATCCTGCACTCCCTTACCAAGACCCAGTTTCCTGAGCTTCTCCTCTTCCCAGAGGAAGGCGAACGTCCGGGCTCTCAGAATGCCCGTTGGTTCCTCCCCCTCCCGGAACGTCAGACCCTGGAGGAACTCTCCCTTTTCCGTACAGTCAAGGATATACGTGGCCACAAAATGCTGTGCCGGAAAGGCAAAGAGATGCCCTGTACCCTGCTGCACGTGGAACACCCGATCAACCACCAGGGTCTTCCGGGGAGCCTCCTGCTCTTTTATCCCGGCTCTCTCAAAGGCCTGAAG
>APKF01000180.1 GCA_000353875.1 Candidatus Caldatribacterium californiense OP9-cSCG
CGCTGTTCCTCCTTGTGTCTGGGCTTTCATCCCTCCGTGGCCACGATGACCTCTCCGTTTTTGAGGAGCGTCGAGCGGTACCCCAAAACTGCGTACGGGAAAAGAGCCGGGATAACGCCTTTTCTTTCACCGCAAAGGACCCGAAAGACTATCCCCTGATTCACCTTCCCGGGGAAAAGAGTAACCCGGACCTCCTTTCCGCTGTGGAGACCCTGTCCTTCAACCACCACAGAGCAACCGATAGTGCACTGCAACGGAAACATCCTCATTCTTTGAGGAGCTTTCGAATGCGCTCCTCAAGCTCCTCGATTTTCTGCCACATCTTTGGAAGCCTTCGAATCAGGGCCCGTTCCCTCAGTTCCTTGTGGTGTTCCTGAGCAGGGAACCCGGAAACCATCTCTCCTGGTGGCACTTTCGCCGTGACTCCTGCCCGGGCGGCAATCCTTGCTCCCTTCCCAACCCAGCAATGGTCCGTTACCCCTGCTTGCCCACCCATCACCACGCCGTCCTCAAGAATGCTGCTTCCAGCAATTCCCGACTGGGCGACGATGATGACGTGGTCCCCAATACGGACGTTGTGAGCCACCATGACCAGGTTGTCAATCTTCGTTCCCCGGCCAATCCGGGTACATCCGAGGGTTCCCCGGTCCACGGTGGTATTCGCTCCAATTTCCACGTCGTCCTCAATGACCACTGTCCCGACGTGGGGGATTTTCTCGTACCTCTCTCCGGTCCATTCATACCCGAAACCGTCCGCTCCCACCACAACACCGCTGTGCAGGATGACCCTGTTCCCCACGGTACAGTACTCTCGTACAACCACCTGGGGGTAGATGAGGCAGTCAGCGCCAATCTGGACTCCCTTCCCAATGTACACTTGGGGGAAAATACACGTCCTGTCCCCTATGGAAGCATCCTCCTCAATAACCGAGAAAGCCCCCACCGACACCCCGACACCAAGTCTTGCCCTGGGGTGGACAAAGGCCAGGGGATGGACACCAGAGGGAGGACGGAAAGGGGAGGAGAAACGGGCGAGAATCCGGGCAAAGGCAATCCGAGGATGGTCAACCTCGATCACGTATTTTTCGGGTAGATACTCTCTGCACCCTTTTCCCGCAACGACTGCCTTTGCCCGGGACGAGAGTACCTCAGGAAGAGCACGGGCATCGAAGAGGAAAATCAGGTCTTCTTCTTCGGCTCTCTGAGGCTCCTGAACGCCCCTGACGACAAAATCAGGGTCACCAAAAAGGTGACCCCCAATGATTCCTGCCAGCTCACCAAGACGGAAAAAACTCACTTCTTCTCCTTCGCGGCCACAATGTTCTGGAGCTCCTGAATAACCTGGTCGGTGACGTCCACACCGCCGTAGAGCACAAGGGGCATTTCCAGGACCTCTTTCTGGTTGACCGGAATGCGAAGGGTGCTGCGGATAACCAGGGCGAGCTTCATGGATTCGGCCACTTTCCGGATGGCGCTGATCACATCGCCGTAACGCTCTTCAATGAGCGTCTGGCGCTCTTTCAGCATTTCATCGCGCACCGGTGCCCAGGCAGCGTTCATTTCTTCTTCAAGCTTCTGGACTTCCTCACGGGTCTTTCCTTTTCCCTTTTCGTTCAGTTCCTGCTGCCTTCTCTGAAACTCCTCGGCAATCTTTTTCTCAAGTTCGGCAATCTTTGCCGTATTGGGATGGGCATCGAAGATCTTGTTGATGTCCACCACCCCAATGGCCACCGTTCCTGAGGATGACGTAGAACTCGCCTGCCCCTGAGCAGGTTTCTTGGTCTGCGTCTGTGCCAAAACCAGTGTGCTCCCCAGAAGGACCACAAGAATTCCGACCATTGTGGAGATGACGAACTTCCTCATGGACACTCTCCTTCCCTGAAACATTCAGAACGTTTGTCCAATGCTCACATAGGTTTGACTTCCCGTTTCACCAATACCGTAATCAAGGCGAATCGGCCCAATAGGCGTATCAAAACGGAGCCCAACTCCGTAGCCTATCTTCACATCCCCAAGGTCGATGGGCTCTTTAAGGTCCCAGGCATAGCCGGCGTCTCCAAAAACCACAAGCTGGGTGTTCTTAGCCACTTCAAAGCGATACTCGAGGTTCGCCACAAGCATTTTGTCTCCCTGGAACTCATAAAGGTCATACCCTCGAAGGGTATTCACCCCACCTACCGAGAACTTCTCAAAACTCGGGAGCTCTCGATCGGCAATGCCCCCAAGGACCCTCAAGGCCAGCACCGAATTCTCTCCGGTGTTAATGTAGTTCCGGGCATCGAGGATATACTTCGTGTAGTCGTAATCACCTCCCAGGAAGCCTCCCGCAAATTCAATCTGAAGTGTGCAGTACCACCCCTCGTGGGGATTGAAAACATCGTCCCGAGTGTCATAGATGATGGTCGGTGTAAGAGAATTCGTTTTCCCATCCGCTTGAGGCGGTTCTCCGGAAAGAGGCGTGATAGCAATGTCTTCCGACTTGTACTGAATGCGCCAGTGCCATGCGTCACCGAAACGACCACCAAGGGCAACCTGGCCCCCGAGGCGTTCTTCTTCGTACTCTCCGACAACCTCCTGTTCCACCCAGTGTTTCTTTTTCTCCACCCTGTCATAGAGGGCAACTCCGAAGAAAATGGGTTCACCAAAAAGCCAGGGCTCTTCAAACGAGATACGGTAGAGTGTTCGAGCTCCAAATTCGTAGCGAAGTTCGAGTTTCTGGGCATTTCCACCAAAGTTGGACTCCTGATACCGGACAAATCCCAACCATCCCTTCTCGCTGTTGTAGCCCACCCCGATTCCAGCTTCCCCCGTGGGCTTTTCCACAACCTTCACCTTGACCACCACATGGTCCCGATCGCTCCCCGGCTCAAGCTTCATGCTGATATCCTCAAAAAACCCCAGGTTATAGATGGCCCGCATGCTCTCTTTGACTTTAGCGAAGTCAAAAACGACAGGAGGGGTAAACTTCAGCTCCCGCCGCAGGACGTACTCCTTTGTCTTCTGCAAACCTTCAAAATCCACCCGCTCCACAATACCTTCCCGGATGGTGAAATGGAGAATACCCGACGCATCGAAACGGATGTCCTCGGCCGCAGTCATGAGGAAACCCCTGTTGCTGTACAACGCCTTAATGCGCTCAAGATCCCGCTGAAAAATCTTCCAGTTCATGACCTGCCCGGGGGCAACGATCATGGCCTGACGGATCTCCTCCGTGGAGAGCACGGTATTTCCCTGAATGTCTATAGCCTGAATGACCGGCAGCTCCTGGACCTTGTAAATGACCTCGATACCATCAGGATAACGCTTTGTTTCCACCCAGACCTTTGCAAAGTACCCGAGGTCGTAAATGCTCTTGACGTCCTGCTCAACCTTCTGGGGATTGAAGGGCTCTTTAAGACCCAGGGAAATGGCCGAAAGGATAAGCTGGGTATGCACGTGTTCATTCCCTTCTACCCGCACGGCAACGACAGGAAGTACAGCTTCCTGGGCAAAAGCCTGAAAGCCACAGACAATCACCACTGCTACAGCCATCACGACAAGCCACCAAGAGGACCGTTCGGCCACCAGCTCTTCTCCCCCTTTCAGAACTTCGTGGAAAACTGAAGCATCCACTCCGTTTCACCACTCTCGGTCCGCTCAAGCTTCAGGGACCATTCTCTCCCAAAGTCGATGTTCATCTCAACCGCCGACCCTCCATTGCTCAAGTTCTGAGTATACCCGAAAGCCACGTTCTTACCAAGCTTTTTCTCAAAAGTAATCCGGGAAAAATTCTCCGGATCGAAGGTTATCCCGTCAAGAAGCGGTTTGAGGCTCAGAGAGAAGTCCTCCTTAAGCAGGAATCGAGCAATCTTTAGGAAGAATGGCGCAAGGTTCACCCGGTTGAGCGCAACATAGGCATCCTTGTCACCCAGAAACAGCAGGGACAGGATTTCCTCCTGTGAGAGGGGAGGCTCAGAAGAGAAGGTCACTGTGTAGCCATCAAGCGGCCCAGTGATGGACACGCTGAGATCATACCCTCTGAGGCTTTTTCGGCCTTCAAGGCAAAGCCTTGGAGTAAATCCGTCGAGTTCCGTGAACACGATGTATCCCTCAAGAGGGATGCTGCAGGCAATAAGATCATACGTCCCCTGAAGGACGTCCAGGCGTCCAGAGAGCACCAGGCCTTCACCTTCCCGACGAATTAGCACGCTCCCGGAGAGCGCAAGCTGCAGGAAATCCGTCTTTACCGCAAGAGTATCCTGAAAGGAGAGACGAAGTTTCAAAGGAAAAGGAATTTTCGTGACCACCTGAGACAGGGAATCAAGGTACGAAGACCCGCTGGTCTTCCCTCCCCGCGTATCCAGGACGGCTTCCCGCACCACGAGATCCCCCTCAAGGGTGTACTGCCCCTCCTTCCCCGTTACCATGAGTTCACCACTCCATCGCCCCTGGAATATCCTTCAAGCCCGGGAAAAGCCCCATCCCCCTGAACCGTGCCATAAAGGATGAGGCCCTCTCGGGAAACCTCACCCCTCACCACAAGCTCTCCCCCGAGGAACGTTCCCTTCCCCCCAGAAAACCACCACTTCCCCCCTGCGAGATCCCCCTGAAGACCCTGCAGGGAAAGGTATTCTCTCCCACCGGCAAGGACCCGAAACCGCTGAAGCGTCACCGAGCCCTCCGCAACAGGCGATGCGTAATCCCCAAAAAGGTGTAGCATTCCCGATCCTTCAAGCTCAACCGCGAATTCCTCAAAGGGGAAAGAAAGTTCCCCTCCAAAGGAACACCAGAGGTCCAGCGTCTTTGCCAGGGTGTCCACAGTCCCCTTTCCGGAAAGGCGTGTACCCTGGGAACCGGAAAACTCAAGCGTCTCAACCACAAAACACCTGCCATCGTACACCCCTGCCACCTTTCCTCGAAAATCTCCGTAAGGAGGGAAGGAGAGCACAACCTCACCGGAACGGAAGTGCCACAGGCGATTCCCGGGGTCAAGCACAAAAGAAAAATCCACAGGCTCCATGGCCTTTGCAAGGAAGCCCCCCCCAAGAAGGGCAAGATTCGCCCTCTCCACCATAATAGCCCCTTCGCTGAGCGTCTCTGGGTTCAGGATGTCGGCAAGAGTAACCTCCCCTCCAAGGAACGAAGCAAGGGGAAGAACTCCGGAGAACTTCAGCACAACACGCTCCCCCAGAGGCTCATTCAGGATTCGAAGGGATGACCCTTCGCCTTCAAACTTCCAGGAAACCCTCTCCCAAGGTCCAGAAGCAGCAAAACGGGCCCTGTGAATCATCCCGCTGAGCCGAAAATCGTTGTCCGGAAGGCGAAGGTTTTCGATTTCTCCAGAAAGGTCCATTTCCTGGTCAAACACCATCCTCCCCCGGGCGTTGAAATACCCTCCATCCCACTGCAGAGCCAGGCGGTTCAGGGTGATTTCTTTCCCCCTGACAGTGCCAGAGAGGGAAAGATCTCGGCCCTGAAGACTTCCGAAAAACCACGAAGGTGACGAAAGACGAAGCCCAAGATAATGTTCCTTCCCCCACTCCAGGGTCACAGAGCCCCAGAGGGTGAACCCGGCCATTTTCCCCTTCCAGGAAACCTCAAGGGGATACCCTTCAAACTCTCCCTCCCCCCGAATGCCTGAAATGTCCTTCGTCACATCGCCAGAGAACTTCCCACTGCCCCGGGTCACAAGGATATTCCGGATCTCTACGCGTTCCCCCTCAAGCAGAACCTCTCCCCCCGCAATGTTGCCAAGGTCCACACCTTGCCAGGATAAAGACCCATCGGTGAGCCGGAGAACAAGACGAAAATCCCCCGCTTTCCCCGCACAGGAAAGGTCCCCCGAGAAGGTTCCGGAAAGGGGAACGTCACGCTGTCCCAGAATGCCTTCAAGGGTGATCCCCTGTACCCTTCCCGAGGCCTGAATCACCCCCGACTCATAGCTTCCGGAAAGCTCAAGATTCCCTCCCAGCATGTGCCCGGATCCCGAAAACGTTACCCGTCCCCCATCCAGAGCAATCCGTGCGGACACCCCTTTAAGCCTCAGACGATCGACGAGGATCTCGGGGCTCGAAAATGCAATCTCCCCCTGCCACAGTTCCCCCCTCTTTGCCACCTGTCCCTGGATTCTGCCGCTTCCCCGCACGGGAAAGAAAGTGCAACCCTCTTCAGGGTACACAAAGAGGTCGGAGAAATTGAGACGAAGACCGTCATCTACTGAACCTTCGAGACGGCCCAGGAGACGAACACCCCGCCACACCGACTGGGGAGCAAACTCCAGAAGGAAGGAAGAGTTCCAGAGATCGGCGCAGAAACGACCCGAAAGAGTAGAGGTTGCGCTTTTCCCCTCGAAGCTCCCTTCAAAAGAAGTCTGGGTGTTTCTCCCCTGAAGGGAAACGTCGATATCCTCCTCCAGAACACGCACCTTCCCCGAGAGCATAAAACGACCATCATCCCCCCGAAAGAGCCGGCCGGAAAAGAGAAGTCTTCCGTGGTCCACCTGCAGGGGAGACAGTTCCCACCCCCGATCCCTTCGAAAAAGCATACCTTCAAGGTGAACCCTTCGGGAACCTTCACCAAGTTCCCCTTTGAAACGACCCTCTGCAGGAACAAAAGACCCCCAAAAGGGCAGGGTACGGTACTTCCCCTCAAAAACCACTCTTTCTCCCTCTACGGTTCCCCTCACCTCAAGGTCACCCGCGGTAACCCCGAAACGGAACACGGTACCACTTTTCTCCAGCCACCCATCCCAGGGAGGAAGACTCTGCCCGCTGAGGCGAGCCCTGCGAACCTCAACAAAAAGAGGGGGAAGGGACTCTAGGGCAGACCACGGTACACCCGAAGAAAAAGCGAATTCACCGTCTTCAATAACGGCAGAAATCCCCCGGCTCCAGCTCAAACGAACCGAAACCTCCGGAGCCTGGAAAGCGAACCCCTCACCTGAAACCCGAACTCCCCGAAGGGCAAACCCCAGAAAAAGAGGAACAGTACTCTCGACACGAATAACGATGCGATGGGTTTCTTCGAGTTCCCGAAGGGCCTGCCGAAGGCCATACCTTCCCCCTTCCCAGAGGAGAAAGGCGGAAAAAAGCACTACCACACTGCCCCAGAAAATCTTTTTCCTCAGTTTACCCATACCTTGCTCGAAGCATCTCCTTCAAGCACAAATGGAAGAAACACATGGGTCCTGGTATAGGTGGTCTTTTGGGGGACGCTACCTTTGGCAAGAATCTCAAGATCCACACCGTCACTCCGAAGCTCGTCAAGCTTCTGATTGAGGTACTCCTGAAAATCCGCGGTAAACGTTCCCTCCCGGGACTCCCCACTATTCCCCCCTCTCCCCCGAACTACGATCTCCGCCTCACCCGGGGCAAAGTCAGAAGGCACAGTCACCTGGAGGGAAACATCCCGTACACCCTGGCGATACAGGAACACCGTGGCCTTTCCTGCGGCAACTTCGCCCCGCTTCACAATCCGAGGGAAATCGCAAGAGAGAATCCATCCTCGCTGGATTTCAGGAAATACCTCGACTTCAAGAGCGATTTCTGCTACGTTCACCGGCTGGTAGGGATTCTTTAGGAATGCCTCAAGTACCCGGCGAAACGTATTCGAGGCAAAAGTCGCGACATCCGGTTCACTGACCCAGAAAAATTCATCTTCAAGATTGAGATTTTCTCCCGTTATCCGGAACTTCAGATCAACACTTCCTGGAGACTGGCGGTCGATAGTCCGATCAATGGCGTCAAGGAGAAGCTCGGGGAGGAAATCCACGAGAATGTCCTCTTCCTGAACCGCCGAGAAGTGAAAATCCCGCCTCCTTGTTCCCTCCTTCACCCCTATGGTAACCTCCGTTGTCTTCGGGAAAACCCCAAACCGCCCTGCTATGCCGACACTGCGATCCTCCTCCACCACACCCACAATTTCGATGGGCGTTCCCACCTTAAAAGGGAACTCATCTCCCTTCAGACTGAAATTCACGTACACCGAGGAGAGAAAATACTGCGCCTTTCCTCGGTGGAGAAAGGGATGCCCGAGCGCCAGGAACCGATCCCCATCCCGCAAGGTCAGAGTCCCGATACTTACAATCTCTGCATCCCCAGTCACAAGCTGCACCCCTATGGCACTCCCAGGTTCAAGAGGAGCCGCCTGTTTCTCGGACCTCCCCGGAAAAAGACGTGGGAAAGCGAGCACTTTTCTCAAAGCGTACGTTTCCCCAAGGCACTCCCTCAGGCGAGACCACGCCCGATCGCCTATTCCAAAACAGAACACCACCGATGTCTCTTTCCCAAGGGGAGCAAGCACTTCCTCCTCTTTCCATATTTTGAGCATGGCCTCAATGGGCGTAACGACACCCACAAGGTGATCCTGCGTCTCGAAGCTGTGAGAGAGCGCTCCTGCAATCTTCCCCCGGATATATACCGGGCTTCCGCTCATCCCGGCAAGAATACCCCCCAGGCTGCGAATTTTCTCGTCGGTGACGAGGACAACAAAGTAACTGTCTGTGATGTCCTTCGCCTGCACAACATCGATGACCTCGAGAGAAAACTCCTGCACCTCTGTTCCGTACAGAACCGTCTTCCCGGTGGCCTTCATGCCCTTACGGATTGCCGAAAAAGGGAAGATGGAAATCTCCCCACCCCAGACCGGAAGAGCACAGAGGACAAGGCCCAGAACCCAGAAAATCAAAAGGACTTTACGCCACCACAAAAGCTATGCATTCCTCCCCTTGGTATAGAGAAAGCCGTTTCGGAGAAACTTCAGGTAATCGAGAACCTTTCCTGCTCGGAGAGCAACACAGGACACCGGATCCTCGGCAACGTACACAGGAGTTCCCAGAGCCTTGGCCAGCATCTCATCAATGCCCCGAAGGAGCGATCCTCCCCCGGTGAGGCAGATACCCTTTTCTCCAATATCAGCAGCAAGCTCAGGAGGTGTATGCTCAAGTACCATCCGTGCTGCCTCGACAATGTATGAGAGGGGTTCGGTGAGGCATTTGTAGACCTCTGAAGCGCTGAGGAGAATCTCTTTGGGAAGTCCCGAGACAAGGTCTCGCCCCTTGACGCGGACTACCTTATCCTCCGGAGGGGGCACAGCCCACCCAATCTCAATCTTAATCATCTCCGCAGTTTTCTCACCGATGAGGAGATTGAACTTTTTCCTGAGGTGACGGATAATGGCCTCGTCCATCTTATCCCCTGCCACCCGCACGGACTGGCTGACCACAATCCCCCCCAGGGAGAGTACGGCAACATCCGTGGTCCCTCCTCCAATATCAATCACCATATTCCCTGAAGGGCCCGTGATGTCGAGGCCAGCCCCTAGAGCCGCCGCCATGGGTTCCTCAATGAGGTACGCCTTACGGGCTCCCGCGTGGTACGCCGCATCGAGCACTGCCCGCTTTTCAACCTCGGTGCCTCCTGAGGGAACGCAGACCACGACATCGGGCTTGAAAAGGCTTCGCCCGCATACCCGCTGGATGAAGTAGGACAGCATCTTCCGGGTGATCTCATAATCGCTGATCACTCCATCGCGCAGGGGACGGTGGGCCACAATGTGTTCCGGAGTCTTCCCAATCATCTCCCAGGCTTCTTTTCCCACCGCAAGAATCTGATTGGAATCTTTGGCAATGGCCACAACCGAAGGTTCGTTGAGCACAATCCCCCGTCCATGGAGGTAAATGAGCGTCGTTGCCGTGCCAAGGTCAATCCCCAATCGTTTATTCCACATACAGGATTCCTCCCGTTCACCCTTGCACTCGTTCGATAAACGCTCCCAGGGATTGGAGCTTCACCTCGAGGTCCTCATAGCCCCGGTCAATATGGTGAATCCCGTTGACTTCGGTCACGCCTTCTGCAGCAAGACCCGCAAGAACAAGGGCCGCTCCTGCTCGAAGGTCCGTGGCCGTCACCCGGGCACCGGTAAGCTTCTCCACTCCCACCACCACTGCGCTCCGTCCCTCCACCTGAACCTTTGCCCCCATGCGTTCTAGTTCCCCAACATGGGCAAAGCGGCTCTCAAAAACCGTCTCAGTGATGACGCTCACCCCGTCAGCAAGACACAAAAGCGACATGAACTGCGCCTGCATGTCCGTCGGAAAACCCGGATAGGGCATGGTCTTGATATTCGTGGGCCTGGGACGTTCAAACATCACCACCCGAACGGCGTCTTCACCGACCTTCTCAACCTGCGCACCGACTTCCTCAAGCTTTGTGAGAACAGACCTGAGAAGGGAGGTTTCCACACCGTGCACCGTAACGTCCCCCCGGGTGATAGCAGCGGCAACACAGAACGTTCCGGCCTCAATACGGTCGTTCATGATGGTGTATTCACACCCCTGAAGGTCCTTCTTTCCCCGGACAACAATGGTGTCTGTTCCCGCTCCCTCAATGGAGGCCCCCATCAACGTGAGAAAGCGGGCAAGGTCCACCACTTCGGGTTCCCGAGCGGCATTGGCGATGATTGTCTCGTCCTCAATGGTTGCCGCAAGCATCATCACGTTCTCTGTGGCTCCGACACTTGGAAAATCAAAGTACACCTCGCCCCCATGGAGCTTCTGGGCCCACGCCTCGATATACCCGGAACGCATGGAAACGTCCACTCCAAGGTGGGCGAACCCCTTAAGGTGCAGGTCGATGGGGCGAGACCCAATGGCGCATCCCCCGGGGAGTGGAACCTGCGCCTTACCCAGTCGGGAGATCAGAGGCCCGGTGACGAGAAACGACGCCCGCATTTTCCGGATGAGCTCGTAAGGAGGCTCAAAGCGGGAAATGGTGACGGGGAAAATGCGGTAGGAATGTTTCCCGATGCGCTCAACACCGGCCCCAAGGCTTTCGAGAACCATCACCATGGTGCGAACGTCAAGGAGATCCGGGACATTGTGAATAACGGAGGGAGTGCTGCTCAAAAGCGTTGCAGCAAGGATAGGCAGTGCTGCGTTCTTCGAACCCCCGACGGTTACACTCCCCCTGAGAGGCTGAAGACCGCGAATACGAAAGTACTCTCTCACTTCAGTCTGGTCTTTTTGCCCGTCCATATCCACGCTAATTATACTCAATCTCCCTTATCCTCGCCATCTTCTCTTTCAGCTCGTACCTTAGAGGGCGCATGAGGAAACGCAAACTCTACCTTGCCGTCTTCGGAAAGAACAAGCACTGCGGAGAACCTTTTCCCCTTTCGGGAACGGAAACCCGAAAGCCTGTCCGTTCGGCCACTTGCCAGGAGTTTCTGGACCTGCTGGCGGGAGATTTTCTTTCCCGAAATGGTCTTCCACACCGTGAAAGGACAGCCTTCCTTCCACCGGGAACAGCTGAAAGCGACTTTACTCTCGTACACCGGGGCACCGCAGAGCGGGCAGGGACCCAGAGGGTACCTTGAGGCTACCATGCGGCTTTTCGCTTCCCGAACGTCTTCCAGATTCTGGGCTTTGACTTTGGCGACAATTTCCCGGGTCAAACTCTTGATACCCTCCATGAAGAGCTCCCGGGTAAACTGCCCTTTTTGGATGAGATTGAGCTTCTTCTCCCACTCACCTGTAAGCTGAGGCGAGGCGAGTTCCGGGATGGGAATGCTCTCTACAAGGCTCACAAGCTCCATGCCCTTGGGAGTGGGAATGAGGGTCTTTCCCTCTCGCTCCACATACCCAACTTCGATGAGACGTTCGATAATGGCCGCCCGGGTCGCTGGCGTTCCAATGCCGCTTTCCTTCAGTATTTCCCGAAGCTCCTCGTCCTCAACAAAACGCCCAGCTCCTTCCATGGCTGCAAGAAGCGCGGCCTCGGTGTACCTTGGAGGAGCTTTCGTCTCCTTTTCTTCACTCCAGGCCTCCACAACATCTACCTCTTCTCCCCGAGGGACAACGGGGAGAAACTCCTCCTCTTCCCTGGGATAGAGCACTCGCCACCCCGGCTCGGCGAGAACCTTGGCCTTGCTCAGGAAGATCTCTCTCTCCACCCTGGTCCTGATCGTCCGGTGCACCCAGACTGCCGGGGGATGGAAAACCGCCAGGAAACGGCGCACAATGAGATCCAAAACCTTTCGCTCTCCTTCCTTCAGTACTTCCCAGCGGATTTCCTCCCCCGTGGGGATGATAGCGTGGTGATCCGTGACCTTACTCCGGTCAAAAACACGCCGGTCTTTGAGGGCCTCCCGGAGCGAAAGATTTCTGACAAACTCGGCAAACCCACACCGAGCGAGCATGGCAACGTTTTTTTCTACCTGACCCAGAAGGTCTTCGGAGAGGTAACGGGAGTCCGTCCGGGGATACGTGATGAGCTTGTAGTGCTCATAGAGCCTCTGGGCAATATCAAGGGTTCTCTGAGCTGAATACCCGAAGAGTTTGTTGGCATCCCGCTGGAGTTCAGTGAGGTCGTACAGCAGGGGATGGGCTTCCTGGGTTTTGTGCTCGGAGAACTCCTCAACCTTCCCCCGCTTCCCCAAAACCCCAGCCACAATCTTTTCTGCCTCGTCTTTGTCGAAAAGACGGTCGTCCTCGCCTCCCCGCCACTTCCCCACATACGTGAGGTCCCCATACCGGAAACGGGCAAAGACCTCAAAGTATGGGGTGGGACGGAAGTTCTGAATCTCCCGCTCCCGGTGGACCAGGATGGCCAGAGTCGGGGTCTGGACCCTTCCAACGGAAAGCAGAATCTTGTAGCGGCTTGTGAAAGCCCGGCTTCCGTTGATACCCACAAGCCAGTCTCCTTCAGAGCGGCACTTGGCTGCCTGAGCGAGGAGCTCGTACTCTGAAGCCGGCCTGAGCTGGGCAAAGGCTTCTTGAATCGCCTCTTTCGTCATCGAGGAGAGCCAGAGACGAAACACTGGCTTCTTCAGGCCGAGGAATTCGTAAATATAGCGGAAAATCAGCTCCCCTTCCCGTCCCGCATCACAAGCATTCACCAGCGCATCGGTGTCCTCTCTTTCGGAGAGCATTCTGATAACCTCAAGGCGCTTTTCCGTTTTCTCAAGAGGCTTCAGCTTAAAAACTTCCGGGATAATGGGCAAAAGCTCAAGGTCCCATTTTCTGAAACGGTCGTCGTAGTCTTCGGGCTCGGCAAGACCAACGAGGTGTCCCACCGCCCAGGTGATGATGTACTCCGCATTTTCAAGGTATTCCCTGTGGTCCGTGAATTTCCCCAGCGCCCTGGCAATATCCCGCGCCACGCTGGGTTTTTCCGTAATGACGAGCTTCTTCCCCATAGATGCACTCCTTTCACTCCTTGGCTGCCGGTCGACGGTACGGCCGGTAAGGCAGGGGAACGTATTCAACCGTGGGGCGTTGCTGAGGCGGCTGCGGGTAAAGCTCCATGAGTTCGTAGATTTCCTCCGGAAGGCCCTCCTGCACCGGAAGGCCCAGATTCCTCGCTATTTCAGGAGTGATGGGGAAATCGTGAGTCCACCTTCCCTCAGAAAGCACCTGGGCAAGTTCTCTTGCTCTCTCCTCGGGCATTTTGTCCCGCACAAGGTCGAAGACCACCTGGTACACCTGACGGATGGCTTTTCGGGCGATATCGCCGAGAATAAGCGTCTCATCATCCCGATTCGGGTTGGGTTCTTCAAGCGCCCGAAGGATTGACGCTGCGGGATACTGTCCACGGGCAGTGGTGATTTGGGGATCCACAGGGCCCAGAACGGCGTTGGGATCCATGACGATTTCGTCTGCCGCAAGGGCAATAAGCGTTCCTCCAGACATGGCGTAGTGAGGAACAAAAACCGTGACCTTTGCAGGATGTCGTTTGATGGCCCAGGCAATCTGCTCAGCAGCGAGCACCAACCCTCCAGGAGTGTGGAGGATAAGGTCAATGGGCATGTCGGGAGGCGTCATGCGGATGGCCCGAAGTACCCGCTCTGAGTCCTCAATGCTGATATAGCGGGCAATGGGAAGACCCAGGAAACTCACCGATTCCTGACGGTGGATGAGCACAATGACCCGTGAGCGACGTTTTCTCTCGAATTCCCGTATCATTATGATCCGTCGCTGTTCGAGAATTTTCTGCTGAAGCGCTGGAAAGTACACGCTGAGAAAGAGGATGAGAAAAAGGATTTCCCAGAACATACTCATTCCCCCTTATCCGAATTTTCCCGGTGGTACAGGAGAATCCTCCGGTACCGGATTTTCCCCTCCTCAAAGAGGTCACCGCCAAAGGCGTCATAGGCCACCATGAGGGGGAAGTCCTTCACCAAAAGGCGAAACAGCGCCTGAGCACCCAGGTCCTCGTAAGCCAGAACCTCCTGGGACACCACAAAGGTCGAGAGATAGGCCCCAGCACCACCACAGGCGATGAAGTACACCGCCTTGTATTTTTCAAGGAGCTGTTTCACCTCTTCTCCCCGTTCACCTTTCCCAATAGTAGCCCGCAAACCCCGCTCGAGGAAGAACGCAAGATAGGGATCCATCCGCCGGCTCGTCGTTGGCCCGATGGACCCCACAGGCTCATGGGGTGGCGGTGGTGTGGGTCCGGCATAGTAGAGAACGGCTCCATGAACGGGAAAGGGGAGCTCCTTGCCCTGAGCAACCTCGCTGAGCATCCTCCGATGCGTTGCATCCCGGGCAACGTAGAGTTCCCCGCTTAAGAAAACCCGATCGCCAACACGAAGTGCCAGAATGTCCTCAACACCCAGGGGAGTTTTCAGGATGAATTCTCGCCCCGCCATGTTGCTCACCATCTCAGGGTTTTCCTGCGGAAGACGTGACAGCTGCACACCAGTCCCACGGGGAAGCTGGCAATATGGCAGGGATACGTCTCAATGCGAACCTCAAGACAGGTTACTCTTCCTCCCACCCCCTGGGGACCAATGCCCAGGCGATTAATATCCTCACACCACTTCTTCTCCAATTCCCGATACCGGGGGTCTGGATGCGAAGATCCCAAAGGACGACTCAGAGCCCGGGAGGCCAAAAAGAGGGCATAAGCCCCATTCCCACCAATACCCACACCCACCACAAGCGGTGGGCAGGCCAGGGCGGCTTTCCTGTCAAGTTCCCGCAGGATGAATCGTTCCACGTCATCAGGGGTACTCCCCGGCTCAAGCATCCCTAAAGTGGTGATGTTGTCGCATCCCCCTCCCTTTACCAGGAGGTCGATTTCGAGGTGATCCCCCTCCACCCACTCGAAGAAATACACTCCCGGAGTATTATCCTGGGTGTTTTTCCCAAAGAAGGGATCAGCAATAATGGATTTTCGGAAATACCCCTCCCGGTAAGCCAGCCGGATGGCCTCATCAAGGGCCTGTCGCAGGCTCCCTCCACGAATACAAACCTCGCTTCCCACCCGGACTTCGGCCATAACCATTCCCGTGTCCTGACAGAGAGGGAGCCTTCGTTCCTCAGCCACCACGTAGTTCTCGAGAATCTGGGTCAGCATCTCCCTCCCCGCTTCACTCTCCTCAGCGACCAGGGCGTCGAGCATTTTCTGGCGGAGCGCGGTATCGCTTCTCACATTGATCTCCAAAAGGGCGTTCTTCACTTCCTCAACGACGTCGCAAACCCAGATTTCCTTCACGCACTCTCACCTTCAGGGGGGAGAGGAATGGTCCCGTTTCGAACCCCCTCGGCCACCATCCTCCGAGCCCGGAGAATGAGACTCCGGGCTTCTTCCTCCACCTCTTCGGGACGGCGTGGCCTTCGGGCAAGACCCTGCTCCACTGCAACAGAAGCCACAGCCTTAGCCTCTTCCACATAAACCTCCCAATCGTCCATGGTCGGAATGATGTACTCCTCGTGGAGACCTCGCCTCTTCGCAAAATGATACAGCGCAAAAGCGGCGGCAAGACACATTTCGTCAGTAATCTTTCGGGCCTGGACGCTCAGAACACCTCGAAAAAGACCCGGAAAACCAAGGGAGTTGTTGATTTGATTCGGGAAATCCGACCGCCCGGTAGCCACAATCCTTGCTCCGTATTCCTTGGCTTCCCAGGGCCAGATCTCCGGCACAGGATTTGCACAGGCGAAAACCACCGGATCTCTGCTCATTCGGGAAATCCATTCGGGCTCAATGACCCCAGGACCAGGACTTGAAAGCGCAATGAGCACATCCCGGCCTTCAATGGCTTCTTTTTTCCCTCCTTTGAGGTTCTCCCCGTTGGTCACAAGACAGAACTGCCACTTCCAGGGATTGCTCCTTGCGAGATCCTCCCGATCTCGATGGAGGATACCCTTTGTGTCACAGAGGACGATGTTCTCCCCCCGTACCCCCGCCTTCATGAGCAGCGAAGCAATGCGGAGATTCGATGCTCCTGCTCCAATAAGAGCAACCCGGATATCCTCCCTTTTCTTCCCTACGACATCCAGGGCCCCCAAAAGCCCCGCAAGCACCACCAGAGCCGTGCCCTGCTGGTCATCGTGCCACACTGGAATCTCCAGTTCTTCCTGAAGTCTCTCAAGAATGGAAAAGCACGCAGGTTGAGCAATGTCCTCAAGATTCACCCCGCCAAAACTTGGCTCAAGCATCTTCACCGCTTCAACCAGCGCATCAGGACTTGAAACTCGCAGACACAGAGGAACGGCATCCACGCCTCCGAGGTAACGGAAAAGCAGAGCCTTCCCCTCCATGACGGGCAGAGCAGCCTCAGGACCAATATTTCCAAGACCGAGTACCCGTGAACCGTCGGAAACCACAGCCACAGTGTTCCAGCGACTCGTATAGGTAAAGGAGAGACCGGGGTCCCGCTCAATGTGACGGCAGACTTCGGCCACTCCCGGAGTATACCAGAGGGCAAAGTCCTCGTAACTCCTCACCGGACACTTCAGGTGCGTTTCGATTTTCCCCCGGTAAAAGGCATGGAGACGAAGAGATTCCTCAAAGGGTCGCCGGAGTTCCCTCTCGCTCTTTCTTTCCACGAACGCCCTGTCCTCCTTTGCTTCCCCGATTCTGCCCCATTGTATCATAACTTCGAAAAGCCTTTGCTTTTTGCTTCCCGGGATTTACAATAAAGGGCATATGATAAAGAAAACGCTGCTTTTCCTCTACAGCCCCAAAAACAGGTTGAGCATGAATGCCCTTCTGGGAGCGCTGTATGCTTCTTCTCTTTGGGAGAGAACCCGCGTGGTGCTGTGCACCACCGAGGAAGAAGTGCTCACCTCTTTTGCACACCAGTCCGGGGTGTCTCTCCTTGTCCTCTCCAGCATGACGCCTGAAAAGGAACGCCGTCAGCGTCTTTTGCAGGATTCCCTTCACCATCCTGACGTCTTCACCTGCTGCGGTGGTCCCCACGCAACGGCTCTCCCTCAGGATTTTGCTCCCTGGAGCACCTTCCTCGTGCAGGGGGAAGGAGAGGTAACCTTCCTCACCATTGTCCAGGCGTTCCTTGAGGGCACCCTCCCTTCCTCACCCCAGACCATCAAGGGTGAGAGGGCACACCTTGACCGTTTTCCCTCGTTCCCGTACCACCTGGGATTCCTGGGACCAATCGAAATCAGCCGGGGATGTCCGTTTGGGTGCGCCTTCTGCCAGACCCCTGCTATTTTTGGGCGAACCATGCGGCACCGAAGCCTTGAGTCCATTCTCGAGCACGTCCGCGGCATGATGCACCACCGCGAGAGAGTCGACCTTCGCTTTGTGACCCCCAACGCCTTCGCCTACGGGTCCTCGGATGGGCGAAGGCCGAATATCGAAGCTCTAGAAAACCTTCTTGGAGGCCTTCGCAAGCTCCTTGGCCGAAAGGGGAGAATATTTTTTGGCTCCTTCCCATCCGAAGTCCGTCCAGAGTTCGTCTCGGAGGAGATTCTACACCTTGTCCGCCAGTACGCGGACAACCGGAGCATTGTCATCGGAGCACAGTCAGGAAGCCAGAGGCTTCTGAGCCTCATGGGTCGAGGGCACACCCCTGAAGACGTTCTCTCAGCTTGCGAGACAAGCATCCGCCTGGGATTTCAGGTTTACGTGGATTTCATTTTCGGATGTCCCGAAGAGACCGAGGAAGACCTTCGCACAACTGCAGGGTTCATTGAAAAGCTCGTTCGTCTTGGGGCCATTGTTCACGCCCACACCTTTTTGCCCCTTCCCGGAACTCCCTGGGGAGAGAGAACCGGTACCCCTATTCCTCGATGGATGAGGCAATTCCTGGGGAAACTCGCCCGGGAGGGGAAGCTCAGAGGACAGTGGCAAACCCAGGAACGGATGGCCCGGGAATTCCGCCTCAGCGAGGAGAGGTGAACCGGAAATACACGATATCCCCATCCTGAATCTCGTATTCTCTCCCTTCCAGGCGAATACGCCCTTCCTGACGGGCCCGCTCGAAGGACCCACAGGCCACGAGATCCTCAAAATGAACGACCTCAGCCCTGATGAATCCCCGTTCCATGTCCGTGTGGACCTTCCCGGCAGCCTGGGGAGCCTTGGTACCCCGAGGGAGCTCCCGTGCCCGGAGTTCTTTCTCACCATACGTGTAAAAGGTGATGAGATCGAGCAGTCGGTACGCTTCCTCCACAAGACGGACAAACCCTGGACCGGGAATGCCAAATGCTGCAAAAAAGGCTTTCTGCTCTTCTTCTTCAAGCTCGGAAAGCTCCGCCTCAAGTTTGGCCCAGACCGGAAGGAGTGGAAGCCCTTCCTCTTCGAAGCGTTTTTGTACCTCTTCGAAAAGGCGACGAGAGGACTCCTCTTCATCGAGGTTGGCCACGTAAAGCAGGGGCTTGGCTGTGATCAGCTGATAGGGCTTTAAGATTTCCCGCGCACCGGGCGGGAAATCCACCGCCCGCACGGGAATACCCTGAGAAAGCGCCGCAAAGCACTGTTCCAGAACCTCTTGCTCTTCCCTCAGGTGCTCGTTCTTCGTCTTCCGTAAAAGTTCGCGGAGCTTCTCAAGGCGTCGTTCCACAACCTCGAGGTCCGCAAGAAGGAGTTCCGTATCCACAATATCCCGGTCTCGAAGTGGGTCGATATCCCCTGCGACATGGGGAACGCTTCTGTCCTGGAAGAAACGGAGCACCTCGACCACAGCATCCACTGCCCGTATATGGCTGAGGAACCGGTTCCCCAGCCCCTCTCCTTTACTTGCTCCCTCCACAAGCCCTGCCACGTCAACGAATTCTATGGTCGCCGGAACGACCTGGGGCGGATGGAGAAGACGGGCCAACACCTCGAGCCGCCTGTCAGGGACCGCCACCACACCCCGGTTGGGGGAAACAGTGGAAAAGGGGTGTCCTGCAACCTCTGCATGACCCCCCGTGAGGAGGTTGAAGAGCGTCGTTTTCCCCGAATTCGGTAGCCCCACAATCCCAACCTGAAGCCCCATCTCACACCTCAATGATGCACTCTTTCGGCTTGAGACAGCGGCCCTGGCGGTAAATTTCTCTGATTTTCCCTTCAAGTTTTCTCCGGGGAATCATCACAAAGCGCCCACAACCCAGGCACTTGATGCCAATATCCACCCCAAGACGCACAATGCGCCACTTCTGGCTTCCACAGGGATGGGCCTTCTTCAGGGTCACAATGTCGTCAATCTCAAGATGCAGCACACCCAAAATCCATCACCGTCACTCGACAAAGACGTCCTCACAGTAAATTTTCTCGAGGGGTCGGCGAGTCGTCGCCTGGGGAATTTTCACCGGATACCCCAGAGGGGTCACGGCAACGACCCGAATCTCGGGAGGAATCTGGCAAATCTCCTTAATGCGGTCCTCGTCAAAGGCCCCAATCCAGCAGGTACCCAGCCCTTTTGCCCAGGCTGCAAGCACAAGATGCGTCATCGCAATGGCCACGTCAACGGGCCAGCTCTCCATATACCCTCCAATGCACCCCCCTCTTCCCGTGGCGCAGGCCACAATCACTACTGGGGCCTCTCCAATGAACTCCTGTCCAAAGCAGGCCTGCGCAATGAGGCGGCGCTTTTTTTCATTCCGCACCACGATGAATTTCCACGGTTGCAGATTGTTGGCCGAGGGCGCAAGACGGGCAGCCTCGAGAATCTCTTTCACATCCTCGTCGGCAACATCTTCTGCTCGAAACTTTCGAATGCTCCTGCGCGTGGCAATGACTTCAGAAAGGTCCATAGACATTCCCCCTTTGGCTCGCCCCTTTCCTCAGGAATTTTCAGGAACACGAGGAATGCGAATCTCAACATAGGGCTGGAGTTTCTCAGGATCGGGAATCTTTTCCCGGTTGGCTTCCCAGATAATTGTCCACTTCCGACCATCCCGGTAATACCGGCGAGCAATCTTCCAGAGACTGTCCCAGGGCAGGATGACGTAAGAGGTAAACTTTTTCGCCTCCTCAAGCTGAGCAGACAGCTCCTCATTCCTCCGCTGCAGAACCTCAATCTGGTCTTCTTTGCCTTTGAGCTCTTGCTGGAGCCTGCCGATTTCCTCTTCGGCCTTCTTTCGCTCCTTCTCAAGCTCCTGGATACGTTCTACCGAACCCTTTTGAGCCCGCAAAACCTCAAGTTCCCGGTCAATACGGGCAAGCTCTTCCTTTTTACGACCAAGCTCTCCCTCAAGGTCCATTCGCTCCTGGGCAAAACGCTTGATTTCTTCCTGTAGAGCATCTTTCTCCTTGATCAACGATTCAATGTCTTTCTCGACTTCCTCACGTTTCTTGCCACTCTCAAGGAGACGGTAGAGCTCCTTGATGCGTTCCTCAAGAGAAGCCTTGTTCTTCTCAAGATTCTCAAGGAGTTTCCGAATGGTCTGCAACTCCGGAATGGAAGCTCGTGACTCTTCGGCAATCCTCCCCAGTTCTCCCCGCAAGGTCGCAATTTCACCCTCCATGGTCTGGACCCTGGTCCTTAGGTCTTCTCTGAGCATCTCTTTACTGAACTTTTCGATTTCCGCAAGGCGAGCCTCAAAAAGCCCGAGGGCCTTCTGAATCTCGGCAAGGATTTCCCGAACCGGAGAAAGCGCTTGCTCCTGTGCGTGAACCTCCTCAAGACGTTTTCCAAAAGATTCCAGACTCTGGGCAAGCTCCTGAACCTGAGCAAAGACCTTCTCAAGAGCTCCAGCAACCTCTTCATCTTTTGCCCGCAAAGATGCCTCAAGGGCTCGCATGTTCTCTTCGGTCTTCCTGAGGGCATCCTCAAGGTCACCCTGGACACTCAAAAGCGTTGCAAGCTGAGCCCTCAGGTTTGCTACCTCTTCTTTCTCTGAGAGCGTGGCGATTTTCTCCTTTAAGGCAAGAATATCTTTCCCTTTCCCCTCCAGTTCCTGAACGATATTCGCCTGCTCTGCTGCAAGCTCCTGGAGACGTGCTCTGAGAGCCTCGCGCTCCTCAAGGAGCGTGACGACCTCGGCACGGACCCCCTCGAGATCCTGAGGCGAAGGTAAGGCAGCGGCCAACGCCTCGACTTCCTTCCGGAGAGACTGCAGGGTGGTTTCTTTCCAGGTATCCATACCGCTCTCAAGACTTGAGAGTTTCTCCTGGAGGCTGCTGAGTCTCTGGGAAAATTCCCGAAATGTCACCTGGACCTTCTCGAAGTCTCCCTCAAAAGATGCCACCGACTGCGAGAGACCCCGGAGTTCCTCTTCAAGAGCGGCGACTTCCTGTGAGAAGGTCAGGAGGCTTTCTTCAAGCCTCCTGTCGTAGTCCTTCTGGGCGAGCTGAACTTCCCCAAGAAGCTCACGGATGGTTCCCACGCTCTCCTCGGTCCTTTTCTCGTACTCGGTGAGCTCTTTCTCCAGAGCTTGGAGTTTCTCCTCAAGGGTCTGCAGAGCCTTCTCAAAAACCTCAAGGGAAACAGTCTTTTCTTTCCAGGCAGTCACCTCTTGCTGAAGCGCAGAAAGGGCATCCCGCACCTCCTGAATTTTCCCCTCGGAGTACTGAAGAAGCGCGGAGAAGCGCTCATCGATACTCAGGGTAGTAATACTCTGCTCCATAGCAAGGACTTTCTCTTCAAGGGCGGCCACCGCCTTCCCAACATCCTGGAGCGCTCTGGTCTTCTCCTCAAGGAGTTCACGCATTTCCCCCTGGAGGCGCTGGACATCACCCTGAGTCGCCTCAAGGGTGCTCCTGAGCCCTTCCACTTCCTGAGAGAGTGCCACGGAGGTTTCCAGTTTCCCCGAAAGGTTTGCCACTGTCTGCTCGAGCTCCCGAACCTTCCCTTCGAAGTATGCAAGAAGCGCGGAGAAGCGCTCATCGATACTCAGAGCGGCAATACTCTGCTCCAGATTCTTCAGGGACTCCTTAAGAACCTCCAGCTCCTTCGTCGTCTCTTCGAGAGCCGTGATCTTCGTGGCCCACGTATTCAGATCCTCCCCAAGACGAGCTAAAGAAGATTCCATGGCTTTTCTTGCCTGGGAAAGGTCCTCAAGAGTTTGGCCTTTCTCGGCCAGGGTCGCAGAGAGGGCACGGATTTCCTCTTCAAGGTTCTTCACCGTTTTGAGCTGCCCCTCAAGGTCGGCAATCCTCTGCCCCATCTCGACCACGCTCTGGGGAACTGTACGAGCTTCCTCCAGACCTTTTTCCACTGCTACCATCCTTCCGGCAATACCCCGGACGTCCCGAGAGACACCGGTCAAAAAGACAATCACAAAAAGCGAGACGCCAAGAGCAAGAAAAGCGACGATAAGGGCAAGCCAGTTCTTCAAGGTGACACCCCCTCCGTTCTTGGGCTTCCCTTGAATTATAGCACACTCAGGGGGAGAAACACGTCAGAAAGAGGAAAAAGGAGGCCAAGGAGGAGGAAGAGCAGGAAAAGACCACACAAGAGGACAAAGAGCAGAATGCACCACCTTCGCCCTCTCCGACGCCGGAGGGAGAACCGAGATGGAACAGGGTACCTCACGTTTCAGTCTTCGTCCATGATCCGGGCATAGACCATCCGGGCGAAGTCCTTTTTGGTCGCCCGGTCCACAAACTTCAACGCCTTCAGGAGTTCGTACTCGTCCTCCCGGAGATTCCCCTGACGAAAGTGACGGTCGAGTTCCGGAACCTGGAAGTGGGCAAGGTTCATCGTGGCGATGAGGTAATCCCGACCTTCCCTGGTCTTCACCCGGGCCTCGAGCTTCTCGACCACTGAGACGTCCCCGGAGCGGTACCGCTCGACGATTTCATCGGCAGAGTACCCGGGGAGACTCCGAAAAACAGTGTGGATCACAATGTCACCGAGCTCCTTGCCCGATTTCACCTCTTCTTTCACTTCCCACAAAAGGGGCGAAAAGTGAATGACATCCTCACTGAAGACCGGCTTCAGTGCTCCAAAATCCAGACCCAGGTCCTCGAGCTTTCGCAGCGCCCGCTCAAGCACAACCTGTCTGGGTTCTTCTTTTGGTTCTTCCTTTCGGATTTCCTCCAAAGGGACGGTCTCAACCGTTTCCCGAGACTCCAGGGGTTCAACGCTTTCTGCCACCCCCTCTTCTTCTCTCTGTGCTTCACGCTGAACAGAGAAACGTGGCCTCCTCAAAGCGCGTTCGGGCTCTTCTTCCTTTCGGGAAGCTCCTGCTCGCCGCAAGCGCGGTTTTTCCGGTTCCTCTTCCTCGTACTCTCCCTCCCGCCAGAGCCTTCGCTCCCGAGCGTTCTCCCGGATGATGAGAATAATACTGATGAGGATGGCCACAATGAGCACAGCGAGGACAAGGCCAATGATATCCTGGATGCGTAACCCAAACTGCATATCCCCACCCCTTATTCTTTCCGGTCAAAATAGATGTTCTTTCCCCACGCCGAAAGGGGAATGCCCATGACCACGTCATCGGACACCAGCCCCTCTCGTCTTGCCACAACACCAATACGGTACATGATACGGTTGTCCACGTTCAAAAGGGAAGCCACCTTCACCGCCGAACCGAGGGCAATCCCCAGGTCCAGGAGTCGCATGACACACTGAGGTCCCTTGAATTCCCTCTGTTCCTTAGGAACAAGGTCCGCACACCGTTCAAAACCACATGCCCCACAGTTGAGTCCCGCGGGCTGAGCGTCCTTCAAGCCCACGAGCACCACTGCTTGGGAGTCAAGGACGTTTTTCCCATCACGGATAAATCCCCGGATCCCGTTTTCCTCCCCGTATCGGATCATGGCCTCCCCGAGTTTCTGCACTGCTTCCCCCTCAAGAATGGTCACGGTCACAAAATCTTTCCCCACTGCCTTCGGTGCCGTTTTTGCCGCAATCACCATGAGTCGTGCCACTTCCAGGATAGCTTCCCTCACGTTCCCATCCTCCCCTCTACTGGAGAATGAAGTTACGAAGCCCCAGGGACCTGCCGTACTCCAGAACTTCCTGATAGGTCCGGTCACTCACAGAGCGAGCAATCTCCGGAAAGTCCTGCGCCCGATAAAGAGGACGGTACTGCCGAAGAAGCGTAACGAAAACGTCCCGGGAGATCTCTGTGGCAAGGAAACGGAGATTTTCTTTGGCTTCTTCCTCAAGAGAAGGGATGATGAGAATGCGGACGATAAGCCCCCGGCGGGCGACACCCTCTTCGTCAAGCACCACATTGCCCACCTGCAGGAACATCTCCCGGATGGCTTCCCGGCACACTTCAGGGTAACGGGGTGCCTGGGAATACCGTATCGCACTTTCTTCCCGAGCGTACCGCATGTCAGGAAGATAGACGTCCACAAAACCCCGCAGGAGCCGGAGAACCTCGGGATCCTCGTAACCACTGGTATTGTAGACGATGGGGATGCGGAGACCTTCCTGGCGGGCACGGTCAACGGCCTCGAAAATCTGTGGGACAAAGTGTGTTGGCGTGACAAGATTGATGTTGTGGCACCCCTGCCGCTCCAGAGACTGCATCATAGCAGCAAGAGCAAGGGGAGTGACCTCAATCCCCTCGCGAAAATGGCTGATCGTGTAGTTCTGGCAGTACACGCAGGCCATATTGCACCCCGAAAAGAAAATGGTTCCCGAACCCCGGTACCCGCTGAGGATCTCCTCCTCCCCAAAGTGGGGATGAAAACTCGCCACCCGGGGAAGCATCCCACCACCACAGAATCCCCGTTCCCCCTTTGTGCGGTCAACACCACACCGCCGGGGACAGAGGGAACAGGACTTCAGGCGCTCGGAGAGCTCCTGCAGGACCTCCCGGGCTAACACGATACCTTATCCTCCGGAAGATACGGAACCTTCACGAAAATTCCCCGCAAAGGCACATCCAGGGCCAGAAGGTCATGCCGTTCCCCCGGCTCCACTCGAAGGGCCATTCCCGCTACAACAGGAACATCCTGGCCATTGACCCTGAGGATTCCCTGACCTTCAAGGATAAAGAAGGTTTCCTCGACTTCCCGGTGGTAATGGGCACCCATGCTGGTTCCCGGCTTCAAATACACCACGCCACAGTCCAAACGGGGTCCTCGAAAGAGGTACTTGATTCCCCAGTCACCTTCACGGAAAGCCCTGTCCTTCTCGTGGACGATCTCCACATTCTCCCTCCTCACCATACCTCCTCAAGGAGCGCTTGAAGGTCTTCTGGAACCATCGGGCGGGGATTTTCAAGGATACTCCGCCCGATACGTTCTTCCCGCACCACCCCGCCCAGCGCTTCGCGAGGAACACCGAAATCCCGCAGTCTCGTCCGGAGTCCCACTCCCCGCACAAAGTCTTCAAAGGCCCGGGCCAGAAGCTCTCCCCAGTCCTCGCATTTGCCGCCCTGAAGGCCTACACAAAGGGCAATATCCCGGTATCGCTCTCGAAGCACCTCCCTGTTGAAGCGGATGACGGGGGGAAGGAGCAGACCACAGGCCTCCCCGTGGGGAATGGCAAATTCCGGCCCCACCATGTGGGCAAGACCATGACAGGCCCCGGAGGAGGCATTGGCGAAAGCCATGGCACTCAGCATGCTACCCTTGGCCACCTGTTTCCGGAAAAAGGCGTTCTTCCCCTCCCGGACTGCCTGGGGCAGGTACTCCCAGAGAAGACGTATGGCTTCGAGAGCAAGCACATCGGTCACGGCATTCGCCCGGGGGCTCGTGTAGGCCTCGATAGCCTGAACCAGCGCGTCAACCCCACTTGCCGCAGTGTGATAGGGGGAGAGGGAATGGGTGAAGGTGGGGTCGATGATGGCCACCCGAGCAACCAGAAAAGGACTCCGCAGACTCTTTTTGAGCTTTCTCGTAGCATCGGTCAGAACGGCGTTATTGGTCATCTCTGAACCCGTTCCCGCAGTGGTGGGCAGGGCAATCCAGGGAAGCCCAGGACGAGTAAGAGGTGTTCCTTCAAAGTATGGGACAACGCTTTCCCCGTTTGGTAGGACCCCCGCAACGGCCTTGCCACAGTCCAGGACACTCCCCCCTCCCAGAGCCACAACGCTGTCGCAACGGGCTTCTCTTGCCATCCTTATCCCCTCATCGACTACCTCAAGGGTGGGCTCGGGAGGGACTCCGCTGAAAACCACCGCCTCAAGGCCACGCCGGGCCAGGGCACCGAGGATGTCTTCGAGGATTCCCGATTCCCGGGCAAAACGCTGCCCCACAACCACAAGGGGGCGCTTCCCGAAACGCTCAAGATGCTCCCCAACGCGTCTCCCCTCACCCGGGCCAAAGTAAATCTCCTGGGGCAGGCGAAAAACAAAGGATTCCTCCATCAGGGTTCCCCCACAATCTGGACGATGATGGTTCGACGGCGGGGACGGTTGTCGAAGTCCACAAGGACGATGTCCTGCCATGTCCCAAGGAGGAGCTTCCCGTCCACAAAGGGCAGGACAAGAGACGGACCGGAAGACTGGGCCCGCACATGGGCGTACCCATTCCCATCCTGCCAGCGGGCGTTATGCTCGTAGAAATGAGAAGCCGGCGCAACCCGCTCCCAGAAATCCCTGATATCCTTGACAAGTCCTGGCTCGAACTCGGTCGTCGTGAGGGTTGCCGTTGTTCCAGGAACGAAAAGACAGAGAATCCCCGCCCGAAGACCGGACCGCTCAAGGGCTTTCGCCACCTCTTCCGTCAGCGGAACGATATCAGTATGGCCTTTCGTCTCCACCCGTATCTCTTCCGTGATGACCAGAGCCCATCACCCCTTTAGAGCTTCCGCCAGACCCCAACGACTCTCCCGATGACGCTCCCCGAACCCTCTCCTTCCCAGAGATCATCCCGCTCCAGGAGCACCCTCCCCTGACTCACGAGAAAAAGCAACGCTCCATTTCTAAAGGTCTCTCCCCGCTCCACAAGCAGGTAATCTCCCTCGAGGATGTGCCAGCGGCTGAACGCCCCGTTCTGCACCCGAAAGACAAAGTACTCCCCTTCGCAACGAAGTGTCTGGGGAAAGGGAAAAAGGCGCGGGTGAACTCAAGACACACTCCCTCCCGACTCTGGGTCACTCCACGGAGAAGGGGCACGAAGACGATTTCCTCTGAAGGGAGACTTTCTTCGCTTGAGGAGACCAGCTCAATGGCCCGGGGCTTTGCCGGTTTCCGGCGAATGAAACCCTTGGCCTCGAGTTTCCGGAGGTGGTAGTGGACGCTGCACGACGATTGCAAACCCACTGCCTTTCCAATCTCCCGAACCGTAGGAGGATAGCCCCGCTCCTGACAGTAACGGGTGATGAAGGACAGAATTTCCTCTTCCCGGGGAGAGATAGGACCTTTCGGTTTCATGGCCTTCAGGGAATAACCGGGCACGTCAGGGTTCTTTTGACCCCGTTCATGGATTGAATTTCCTTGAGCACAACCTCCCCAATTTCCCGATTGCTCTCCACTTCCACAAGGGCAATAAGGTCGAAAGGTCCCATGATACGGTCAACCCGGAGGAAATACGGAAGCTGACTCAGTTCCTTTTTGATTCCCTGAGCCTTTCCGGCCTGGACCTGGATGAGGATATACGCCTGAACCGCCAAACACCTGCACCCCTATAACACATCCCGGGATGTCACCCGGATGATTTCCTCGATGTACCGCCGAAGCGCCTCAGGAAGGCCAGGAAGGTCAAGGTTCAGAAATCCCTGGGTAAGCAGCGACAGGGCTTCCTCCTTCTTCAACCCTCTCGCCCTGAGGTAATTCACCGCTTCCTCTTCGAAAGGACCCACCGCTGCCTCGTGGGACAGCCGGGCCCTGGGGGCTCCATAGACCTCAAGCTCCGGCACAGAGACAATCTGGGCTCTGGGAGAAAAGAGCATGCCCTTACACTCCAGGTGAGCCTGAACCTCATCGTGGTAGGCAATGAGCCGGCCACGGGCGAAAACCTGCGCTTCGTCTGTTGCGCACACCCGGGAAATAGAGCTTCCCCGACAACCCTTATTCTTCAGAACGAGGGTGGACCCAAGATCAATGTAGGAGTTCCCCTTGGCAAAGACGATGTTCTGGAATGTCGCCTGCGCTCCCTCGCCCTCAAGGAAAACCTGAGGGAAAGCCTGAATGGAAGCCAGGGGCTTCAAAAGCACATAGGTACTGCTGAAAAAAGCATTCCTTCCCAATCTTGCCGCAGTTCGGGGACGAACGTGGAATGCCTCTCCCCAGTTGTGCACCATGGTGAAGGTGAGGCGGGCGTTATCTCCAAGGTAGAACTCACTCACCCCGATATGGACCCCGCTCTCGTTTCCCCGCACAGAGGCACACCCGGTGATGAGATTTGCCTCAGCTCCTTCCTCAAGGATGACGATGTTGTGGACACTCTGTACCCGCGCCCTTTCTGACATCAAAAGGCAAGCTTGAAGAGGAATCTCCACTTTTGTGTGGGCGAACACCCTGATGAAGTATCCCTCTGTCGGGCAGAGCTCGGCAAAGGCCGTGTACTTGTCGGCATCGACGGGAACAAGACCCCACCAGTACTCTAAAAGCTCCGGGTACTTCTGCAGAGCCTCCTGAGAGCTCATAATCTCAAGCTTCCCCTGAAACGCCCGCTGCACCCGTTCGTACACCGCTGAGCGGTCCACCTGGAGGTACGTAGCGGCCTTCTCTCCTTCAAGCTCCACCCCCGCGTAGAGCGCTGCTTCTTTCAGCTGGTCCTCAATCTCCCGGACATCCTCAACCCGTTCCCTGGGGGAACAGAGGTAGAACTGAGAGAGGTCGATATCCGGTCCCAGAGGGGCTTTCTTCGCCAGCGCCTTCTCCGCGCGTTCCCTCAGGTCTCGCAGGTACTCCTCCTGAACCTTCATCGCTCACACCTCGCACATTCCTGGTACCCTCGCTCCCTGATGTCGGCAAAAAGGTCACGGGGATTGCCGCTGCAAACAATTCGGCCGTTCATGAGCACATGTCCCCGATCGGCATTGAGGTACTCAAGAATATACCCCGTGTGGGTGATGATGAGACCAGACCGTTTTTTCGTCCGCACCTGATCCCGCTCAAAGAGCTCTCGGAGAGCCTGACCCACGAGGGCAATGCTGTCCAGGTCAACCCCCGATTCTGGCTCGTCTACCATGGAGAAGAGGGGGCGCTGCAGAAGGAGCTGGAAAAGCTCGGCCCTCTTCATCTCCCCACCGGAAAAGCCCTTACCCACCTCCCGATCAAGGAGGTAGAGGCAATTCACCCGCGACGCCGTCTCCTCGAGGGCATCGGTCAAGCCTCGCTTTTCAAGCACTAAGCGACCAAGCGTCCGCAGCGTAATGCCGCTTATGGTAGGCACTTTCTGAAAGGCCATGCCAATACCCATTCTGGCTCGCTCTTCCACATCGAGGTTTGTGATGTCCTTCCCCCGGAAGAAGATTCGTCCTCCAACAATCCTGTACCCCGGCATCCCCATAATGGCCATGAGGAGCGTCGTTTTCCCCGCTCCATTGGGACCAAGGAGGACATGAACTTCCCCTTCTTGGATCTCGAGGTTCACGCCATCGAGAATTAGAGTATCGCCAACGGCCACCCTGAGCTGCTCGATGTAGAGCATACCTTTGCCTCCCCTTCCCATTATAGCACACTACACCATGACCACCTGGGGCTTGTCGAAACCGTTGAACGTCGTTGCCGAAGCCCAGGAGTACGCTCCGATATCCGGGACCACCACAAGGTCGTCAACCTCAAGAGGAGGAAGCACGACGTCCTCGGCCACAACATCCAGTGAGTCACAGGTCGGTCCGGCAAGGGTGCAGAGGACTTCCTGGTCACTCTCCTTCAGAGCATAGAAGGAAAAGTGAGCCTTATCAAAGGGAATGGCCGAGAAGGTTCCGTAGAGCCCATCATCCAGGTAGTACCAGATTCTCCCTGAACGCACCGCTTTCCCGATCACCCGGGTGACGAGTATTCCCGCATTCCCCACAATGCTCCGGCCTGGCTCTGCAATAACTCGGAAACCCCGGGAGAGAAAAGGTTCAAGAAGTGGATACACAACTTCACTCACAATCTCAAGACTCGCCGGCCCTCCCTCACTCGAATAGGTGTAGAGAGGGAATCCTCCACCGATATCGATGAGGGTAAGGAAAAGACCCCGTGTCTGAGCCTTCAAAAGGACTTCCTCCACAATATGGAGTGCCGTGGCGTACGTTTTGGGATTGTGGCAGGGCGACCCCACATGGAAGCTCAGACCCACGGGGGCAAGCCCCATGTCCTGAGCCCTCAAAAGGAGTTCCAAGGCTTCCTCCGGCTCGGCACCGAACTTGTACGAGAGGTCGATGCGACTCCCATTGGAAGGGGTTTTCAGGCGAAGAACAAGCCTTGCTTCGGGGTAGTACCGCTGAATCTTTTTCAGCTCCTCCTCGTTGTCGTACGTCATGAGAGAAACCCCAACCCTCCGGGCGTAGAGAATACCCTCCCGGCGCTTAACGGTATTGGCGAAAATCATCCGCTCCGGAGCGACACCAAAACTCGTCACCAGGGCAATTTCCTGTTGCGAGGCCACATCGAAAGAAGAACCCAAAGAAGCCAGAAGGCCAACCACCGAAGGGTGAGGGTTAGCTTTCACCGCGTAGAAAACCTCCACCCCCGGGAGGAAACGCTGAAATGCCCGGTAGTTCCTGACAATGCGTTCCCTCAAAAGAATGAGAAGAGGGGTACCAAACTGGCTGGTCAGCTCTTCAATCTGCTCTTCGCCCAGTGGAAATGCCCGCTCTTCGAGAACCCGCAATCTCTTTCCCATGTATGCACAGTCACCCGATTCCCAGGAAGTACCTCTCTGCGAGGTCCGCATGAAGTATAGTCATTTCCCACCCCCTTTGCAATACACTCCTGCGAATTTCTTCCCAGCCTTCACCGGACAAGAAGCCACCAGAGCAGTACTGCCGAGAGGAGGTACACTGCTGGATGTATCCCCCGGCCCCTCTTCAGGGAAAGTCCAAGAAGAACGAGACTCGGAATTCCAAAGGCCATCCCTCCTGCAAAAGACAAAGTCCCCAGAGTCATTCCGAGGAGCAGAGCAGCGGGAATGCCCTCAGACGCATCCGCAAAATCCACGCGACTTAAGGGTTCCAGAGCGAAAATTCCCCCAAGAAAAAGGGCCGGAACGGCAAAGAAGGAGGGAAGATCGGAGCAATACGGCACTGCGAAAAGGCTCAGAAGTAGTAAGACCCCGCATACTACTCCGGCAAGCCCTCGTCGTCCCCGTTCCGCCATCCCGATGACGCTTTCTGGCGCCGGAAAAAGCCCGGGAACCCCAAAGAGGAGCCCGAAAACGGCCATCAGGGCACCCAGAAGAAGCCCCCGGGAGAACCTGGTAACACTCCCCTGCATTCCAAGGGTGCTCAAACGCATGAGGTACCCACCCAAAGACCCAAAGGTCTCAAAAAAGACGAACACGGAAACCACACCGGCAAGGCCGATAGTCCCATACTGCAGTGCTCTGGGAACATCCAGAGCACACAGCAGGGAGGGAGAAAGTGTAGGAGGATTTCCCCCCATCCCAAAGGACCACAAACCCCTCCACAGAGAAAAACCCAGCGTGGCGAGCACTCCAAAGCATGTGGCCCCCTTCAGGCGGATACCGTACCCCACTAAGACCACGAAAAGGCCGAGGAACACCGCCAGGGCCCGGGGATGGGTGAGGTCTCCAAACCCAAACCACCCTGACTCCTGGGGAACGAGAATCCTCGATTCCAGAAGCCCCCGGAAAAGGAGCAGAAAACCAAGGCTTCCCGAAAGGGCAAAGCGAAAGTTAGGTGAGAGCCTGTGGAAGAAGCGGTGCCATCCCGGAACGGAAGCGGCAAGAAACGCCACAAGGCTTCCAAGAAAAAATGTTCCCAGGGCTACTCTCCAGGGGAGTCGCAGTTCCCCACACAAAGCAAAAGCATAGAACATCACAAGGTTGAGCCCTGGAATCACTACAAAGGGAAGGTCCATGGCGAGGCTGAAACAAAGCGTTCCAAAAGCAGACACAAGGATCACCGCAAAAAGAGGGGAGGGTACTCCTGCACCCTCAAGAAGCCCCGAAACCACAAAGAGAAGAGGGAAAACCCCCAAAAAGAGGGCAACTCCTGCGAGCACTTCCTGACCCCACCGGAAGTTCCCCCTCACCAGTCTTCCTTCCCTCCTTCCTTTCCTCTACAATATCGGCAAAAGGAGGGAAAAGCCTTGTGGGTGCGATGAAAAACCGAGCAGCTCTCCTTCTTTTTGGCCATGCCTGCATTGTTCTGGGGTGCCTGCTCATCACCTGGGGAGTATACCTTCTCCCTGTTTCCCGCCCCGTCCTCTCCCACATTCTCACCCGCCCGCTTTTCTGGGGCCTTTTCTCCCTCATGGGCGGGGTGTGCGCTAACTTCCACGGTTTCTGCCGCTGCGTGCGCGGAGAATGGGGGCAGAAACACTGAAAGGAGGTAACACTTCCCCAGAAAGTCACGGTGTAACCGTACCCGAAACTACTGTTGGGCTCACGCAGGCATTCCCTGCCTCATCGGTCACTACAAGTGGACCTGCGGGGGCAAAGCCCACGATAACGCTATCCCCAGCAACAAGTTGAGAAACGGCATTCCCGGTGATGGTCACGGTCTTTCTGTCAGTGGCAAGCTGGATGCTCGTGGGAATGAACACCGACGACCCGGTGACGTTTACCGTCCAGAACCCTCCCAGAGGAAGGGTGAAAAGGACCATGTCGTTCACCACAATGGGTTCGCTGAAGACCACGGTAACCCTGGGTGGAGTACCACCAGAGGGAGTACTGGCCCGGGCGGTGACGCCGGACAGCTCAGGTGGGGTGCCATCAACCACCAGGGTGAAGGAAACCCTGGGGCTTTCCACGAGCACCGGGTCCTTGGCAGCAAACTCAAGGAGAAACGTCCCTTCCGTGGACCCCGAATTCCAGGTAAAGGTGAACTCTCCTGTAGCACTGGTTGAAGTGGTGTCCAGAAGACTTCCTCCCTGGTACACCCGAATCTGGACATTGGCTGGTCCACGACCGGTAAAAACGACGTTCTGGTTGGGTTGCACAGCATCACCGCTTGAGAGCACCCGTACCCCCACGATCTCCGCCTTGAGGATTTCCGGCGCCTGGGTCTGTCCTGGAGAGGGGGAAGTTGCCGGTCCACCGGAAGGACCACACCCAAAAATCCCCAGAACCAGAGTCACAAGAAGAGCCCCCACCACAACCTCTTGAAGTCGCATGCCTCATCCCCCTTCCTCTCAGGATACCCCCCATTATACCACTCTTCAGGCGGCCTCCTTCTCTTTCTTTTTCTTCTTCCGAGGCCGAGCCTTCCCGTAGGTCCCCATGAAGATTTTTCCCCGTCGTGTTCGGTGGTCACCCTTGCCCATGTCCACGCAACCTCCCTTGGTGGTTTTTTCCTTTAGTATACCGGAGGATTCCTCTATCGAGAAGAGGATTGTTCCTCCCCTTCTGGTACAATGGAAAGGGGGTACACATGGAACGGGGTATGGTTCTCTCGCTCTCAGAGCTCCTGGAGATAATTGGCGAAACCCTGGAAGCGTGTTTTGCTGCTCCTCTCTGGGTTGTGGCGGAAATCGCCGACCTTCGGTTTGATCAGACTGGTCACTGTTACCTGGAGCTTGTAGAAAAGCAAAATCAGGAACTCCGGGCTCGGGTGAGGGGAACCATTTGGGCCTCTTTCTCCTCGGTGCTCTCATCGTTCTCCGCTGTCACCGGCAGGACCCTGGCAAAGGGCATGGAAATTCTCGCCCTCGTCAGGGTTCGTTTCCACCCGGTGTACGGTCTCTCCCTGGACATCCGGGACATTGACCCCCAGTATTCTCTGGGAGCAATGATGCGCCACAAAAAGGAAGTGCTCTCGCGCCTCGCCCAGGAAGGGTATCTGGAGAGGAATCGTTCTCTCCCCTTTCCCCCCGTCCCCCAGCGTCTGGCTGTTCTCTCCTCCCCTCATGCCGCAGGCTTCGGGGACTTCCTTGCCCACCTTCAGGAAAACCCCTACGGCTTCCGGTTCCAGGTTGAGCTTTTCCCCGCTTTCGTCCAGGGAGAAGAAGCCGAACTCACCCTCCTTTCGGCCCTTGAGGCAGTCCGAAGACGAGCGAAGGACTTTGACGTACTCGTCATCCTCCGGGGCGGTGGGGCCCAGTCAGACCTTCACTGGTTTGATAGTTACACCTTAGGGAAGGCCGTTGCTACTTTCCCGCTTCCTGTTCTTGTGGGTATCGGGCACCAGAGAGACGAGACTGTACTCGACGCCGTGGCGTACCATTCTCTGAAGACCCCAACAGCTGTTGCGGATTTCCTCATCGAGCGTATGCGAGCATTTGACGAACTTGTCTTTGGAACATACCTTACGCTCAAGGGCACTGTAGAGCACCTTTTACATGACCAGAAAATCACACTCACCATGCTCTCTGCGCACCTTGAGCGACGTAGCCGGAATGCTCTTAAAGATGTCCAGGAAATGACCACGAAGCTTCGATGGCGGACCGAAGAATGCGTACGCCGCATTATCGAGAAAAACAGCGATGCCCTCTGGGGAATCTGGCAGAAGCTGGGTGGTGCCCTGAAGGCGACGTTTTCTGCCCACACTGCCTCTTTAGAGCACATCACCCAGGCCGTGGCGCTCCTTGACCCTTACAATACCCTCAGACGGGGGTACACCCTGACTTTAAAGCAGGGGAAAATTGTGAAGAGCGCAAAGGAGTGCACCCCTGGAGACGTTTTAGAAACGAGGTTCTGGAACGGATGGGTACAAAGCGAGGTGAAAACCCGTGAGTTCTTCTGAGAACCTCACCTACCGGGAGGCTCTGGCAGAACTCCAGGCCATCGTTCAGGAGCTCGAGGACGGCATGGTCGATATTGACCTCCTTGTGGAAAAGGTGAGGCGGGCTTCGTTTCTTTGTCAGTTCTTGCGACAGAAACTCCGAACGACAGAAGAGGAGGTACAGAAGATTCTGCAGGAAACCGAGCCCCTCACTCCTGAACAATGAGGTCCCCGCTGCCACACAACTGGCATTCGAACTGAATAGTGCTGTGGTGGATGTCGAACTCCTCCCGGAGGATTGCAGCGATTTCCCGCCGAAGCACATCCACCTCCTGCAAGGTTCCACAGGTCGTCACCACGTGGAATTCTGCATAGTGCTCTCTTTCGTTCAGCGACCAGAGGTGAAGGTGGTGAACATTCTCCACTCCCGCAATGGCTTCAAGGCGTTTCTTGAGAGCCTCCGGCTGGACGTGTGGTGGAGTCCCCTGCATGAGGATGTGGATGGTCCTCCAAAAAAGCGGAAAGGCCTCCCGCAGGACAAAGACCGCCACCCCCAGGCCCACGAGGGTGTCAAGCCATGTCCACCCCAGGTACCCAGCCATCCCAATCCCTAAGACCACCGTGCAGGAAGAAAGAGTATCAGCCACAAGGTGCACAAAGGCGCTTCGGATGCTGAGGCTTTCCCGGGAAGAGGAAAAGAGAAGAACGGCAGAACCAAAGTTTCCCAGAAGCCCTACGGCGGCCACCAGAAGAGCCATCTGGAGCCGGAGAGGCGAAGGATGGAAGAAACGTTCCGCAGCTTCCCGCACAAGATAAGCTGCTACCCCAAAAAGGAGCAGCGTGTTCACAAACGCTGCAAGAATCTCCGCTCTCCGGTAACCATAAGTTTTCCCAGGCGTTCGAGCTCGCAGGGCAAGACGCAGGGCGAAAAAGGCGGTGAAAAGAGAAAAAATATCCGTGAGGTTGTGCAGGGCATCCGAAAGGAGGGCCAGGCTTCCCGAAAGGAGTCCTCCCACAACCTCAGCCACAAAAATCCCGGTGTTTAGGGCAATGCCAAGAGAAAGTGGCAACAGGGTATGGTGGGAGTTATCTTTCTTGAGGCTCATGGGAACTCCATGGCCCCGGATTGCTCCGGGGCCCTGCTTTACTCGACGGTAATCGCTTTTTCACTCCTCCAGAGGCCGTGAATGTTACAGTACGACGTAGCGTAGAGTACCCCAGAACGGTCGAGTCTCACAGCAAAGAGTGCCCGGGGTTCGGTGTGCGCAGGACCCTGGTTGGCCCCCGCAACACTCTCCCCATGAGCGGTGAACTCCACCCTCCCCAGCTGGTACGGGAACTTCTCTCCCTCCGGGGCGAAGTAGAGTTCAATCCACCGGATGTGATGCTCGGTGGTATTGGGATGGGGGATTTCCTTGCCCACGGTCACTTGGAAGACCGCAATCTCCCCCTTTTTCACCACTTCCGGCCCCTCAAGGACCGGGACATGCTTTTCTTGCTTCCAGTCTGCCGACTGAAAGAGGTTCTCAAAGGCCATGGACGCCACCTCCTCAGAAACTCTTGAACGATGCCTTAGGAGTTCCGCAGATGGGGCAGAACTCCGGGACTTCTCCTTCCACCGTGTAGCCGCAAACAGGACAGATGGACACCACACCGAGTTCCATATCCTTCCCCTGCAGCGCCGCTTCCTTGGCTTTCTGGTACATCCTGGCGTGGATTTTCTCTGCTTCCAGGGCGTAATGCGTGCTTTTCTCCGATTCCTTCTCCCCCTGGAATTTCGCCACTTCGTGGTACACCGGGTACATTTCTTCCACCTCAAAAGTCTCTCCTGCAATGGCCATATCGAGGTTCGCCACCGTGTCGTTGACGTTGCCCAGAGCCCGGTAGTGGTTCGTGGCATGGACCTGCTCCGCATAGGCTATGGCCCGGAAGAGGCGAGCGATGTTAGGCTTTCCCTCTTTTTCCGCCACCTCGGAGAAAATAAGGTACCGCATATGGGCCTGGGACTCCCCAGCATAGGCATTCTCCATATTGGCCTGGGTCATCTTATGGGGAATCTTGCTCACCTGGACATCCTCCCTTCTTTGGGCTTTTTAGCCAAAAACCACGGCCTCCTTTTTTCTATTCCCACCCCTAAACTTTTCTTTGCTTTTGCCGAACATTAGGGATGGAAGGGAGGAAGACCATGGCCATCCGAATCCGGGAAAACCACCTCAGCGGCAACCAGTACCGGGCCATCATTGCCTGCACCCTTGTGGAGGAAAAGCCGACCGTCTCCCAGAGGGAGACAGAGAACGCTCCACAGAATACTCCAGAGCCTGCACTGCGCCGGGAAAAATGAGGTACAATGGAAGGCAGAAGAGCTCTGGGGGTGAAACCATGCAGTACATCGAACTCCATGGGGCAAAGGTCCCGGTTATTGGCCTTGGTACCTGGGACCTGCGGGGCGATGAGGGATATCGGGCGGTCTTAAGCGCGCTCTCTCTGGGATACCGGCACATTGACACTGCCGAATTCTACGACAACGAAAGAGAGGTTGGGCGAGCCATCCGGGATTCGGGAGTTCCCCGGGAGGACATTTTCCTCACCACCAAAGTCTGGTACACCCACCTGCATTTCCAGGACCTCGTCCACTCCTGCGAGGAGAGCTTGCGAAAGCTCGGCACCGACTACGTCGACCTCTACCTCATCCACTGGCCCAGCGAGGCCGTCCCCCTTGAGGAGAGCCTCAGGGCCATGGAAAAGCTGCACAAAGAGGGGAAGGTTCGCTTCATCGGGGTGAGTAACTTCGATGTTGCCCTTCTTGAAAAGGCCCGGACGCTCACCACCCTTCCCATCCTCACCGACCAGGTGGAGTACCACCCCTACCTCTCCCAGAAACCCCTCCTTGAATACTGCCAGAAACACCGAATCATTCTCACCGCATATTCCCCCCTTGCCCGGGGCCGGCTCTTCGGGGATCCCCTTCTCCAGGACATCGCCAGAAAGTACGGAAAGACCGTCTCCCAGGTTGTCCTCCGCTGGCTCGTTGAGCAGGACATGGTGGTGGCCATTCCCAAGGCGAAAGACGTGAAACATCAGCAGGAAAACCTTGAAATCTTTGATTTCTCCCTCACTCAAGAAGAGCACGAAGCCATCGCCCGCCTGGATCGGGGAGAAAAGGTGGCCTCACGACTCTGATGGGGCGGTACGTTCTCCTGTTTCTGCTCCTCCTGGCCCTTTTTCTGCCTTCTTTAGGGGACGCACTACCACGGTACGTCTTCCTCTTCGTCGCCGACGGACTGGGCCAGGAGGAAATCGACCTGTATATGGCTCTGGCCGCAGCAAGAGGACGTGTTCCTGCCTTTGTGGATTTCCCCGTACGAGTTTTCTTAGACAACCGGACCGCACAGGGCGGCATCCCGGACTCAGCCTCCGCAGCCACAAGCATCGCCTGCGGGGTGAAGGTTCCCCAGGGCGTGCTGGGCGTGGACGGTCAGGGTCGTCCCCTTGAGAGCGTTGCTGAGGTGGCGAAAAACCAGGGATTCCAGGTTGGCATCGTCACCAATGTCGCCATAAACGACGCTACTCCCGCAGCCTTCTACGCCCACGTTCCATCCCGAAAGTCCTACGACGACATTGCTCAGCAACTCGTGGAGTCTGGCTTTGACCTTTTTGTGGGAAGTGGTATCACAAGTTCAGGTGAAGCAGCACGGGAAAGGGTTCTTGCTTTAGCCCGAAAGAAGGGGTACAGGGTTATCCAAGACCCTGCCGCCTTCTTCCCGCTCAAGCCTGCTTCCCTTCCGGTCATTGCCCTTCTCCCCTTCACCTTCGCCATTGACCGGAGGGATCCTGCACCGAGCCTCGCCTCCTCCGTCCAGAAGGCCATAGAGCTCTTGCAGGATTCCCCAGGGTTTTTCCTTGTGGTAGAAGGTGGACGCATTGACTGGTGCAACCATGCAAACGATATCGCCTCGTCCCTTGCCGAAGTTGAGGATTTTGAAGCCGCCGTCCGCGTTGCTCTCTCCTTTGGGAAAGCACATGTAGGAGAAACCCTGATTCTTGTGACTTCCGACCACAATACCGGTGGCCCCACATTCAGGAGAAACCCCCTCCCCAGAATCCTCCCGCAGGCCTTCTCATACGAGCGGTTTCTGGCAAAGCTCAGAACCACTCCCAAGAAAGAAGAGGCCCTCTTTGCGCTTTTTGTCTCCACCTGGGGTGAGGAAACCCTGCAGGGGCTTGAGGAGGAGCTCTCCGCAGCCTTCCGGGAGTTCCTCCTTCGGGGAAACGGCAACACCCTCTGGATAAGGATGGTTCGGCTCCTTGCTGAGCGAGAAGGCCTCTCCTGGTCCACTGCAGGACACACTGCTTGCCCTGTGCCACTGTACGCCTGGGGAGAGGGTTCTCAGGTTTTCCAGAACGCCTCAAGCAACACGGATATCGCAAAGCTCCTGAAAGCCCTCCTCAGGAAGCAGGTTGTCCCTGAAGAAGTGTTTTGATATAAATGGAAGGGGAGACCCATGAGACAGGTGGGGAAGGTTCTGCGCACCGAAGGTGAATACGCTCTGGTTCACGTGGAGAAACGGTCGGGATGTGGAGGGGAAAGGTGCCCCTTAAGTTCCTCCCTCATCGATGACTCTGGAAGCGACTTCTACACGGTGCGGGCCCGAAACGATGTCCACGCCCGCCCGGGGGATACGGTTTTCGTCGAAGTGCGGGACACCGTGGCACTCTCCATTGCTTTCTTCCTGTACCTTTTCCCCATTCTCCTTGCCCTGGGTGTGTACCTGCTTTTTCTGGCGCTTTTTGCCCGGCAGGTCTTTGCGCTCTTTGGGCTTTTTGGAAGCCTGGGAGGATCGTTCCTCTTCCTTCGCTGGCTCAACACGCGATTCGTGATAGACTACCGGGTGAGCGCCCTCGCCCACCCTGAAGCGTGCAACCAGTGCCCCTTGCAACCGGGGAAAATCCCTCAGGGTGAGAACCGTGGTTGAGATGCTTCGGGCTTTTCTTGGGAGGAAAGGACGAGGATACGGGGCGCTGGCCTTCGGGTTCCTCCTTCTTGGCGTTGCTGTGGTCCTCCACGCAAGGCTCATGGAAACCTTCCCATCCCTCTTCCTCCTGCTCCTTCTTGGGGGAATTGCCATGCTCTTTTTTGGGGTTATGTTCCTCTTTTTCGAGGAACGCATCCTTACCCAAAGGGTAAAAGTGCAGGAACGCCTCCTCGAGTTCCTCCTGGAGTACATCCCGGACCACCTCTACTTCAAGGACCGGCAAAGCCGCTTCACCGGAGGAAGCAAATCCCTGGCGAGATACTTTGGCCTTGAGCGAGTAGAGGACCTTCTGGGCAAAACCGATTTCGACTTTTTCTCCCCACCCCACGCCCAGGAAGCCTATGCCGATGAGCAGCGCATCATGGAAACCGGCGAACCCATCGTAGGGAAGGTGGAACTTGAAACCTGGCCCGATGGCCGGACAAGCTGGGTCCTCACCACCAAAATTCCTCTCCGGAACGAAAAGGGGGAAATCACCGGTATTGTGGGGATTTCCAGAGACATCACCGAACTCAAGGCAAAAGAGGAAGCTCTGGAACGGGAACGACAGTTCCTGAACGACGTTCTCGAAAGCATCCAGGACGGTCTCTCCGTCCTTGACCGGAACCTTACTATCCTCCGGGTGAACTCCTTCATAGAGCGACTTTACGAACACGCGATGCCCCTTGTGGGGAAAAAGTGCTACGAGGCGTACCATGGTCGCACTTCCCCCTGCTTTTTCTGCCCCACCATTCCTGCCATGGAGAGCGGGAAAAGAGTGACCCATGTCGTCCCCTACACGAAAGAAGGAGAAATCAGAGGGTGGCTTGAGCTCACCGCTTACCCTTACCGGGACAGAGATGGCACCATTCTTGGGGTCATCGAGTACGTAAAAGACGTTACCGAAAGAATCCAGGCCGAAGACGCCCTGCGGGAAAGCGAACGTAAATTCCGGACCCTTACCCGCCTTGCTCCAGCAGCCATCCTCATTTACCAGGACGGTCGCTACGTCTGGTGCAACGAGGAAACCGAGAGAATCACGGGGTACTCCCAGGAAGAGCTCCTGACGCTTCCTGTTGAGGCTCTTGTCCACCCTGACTTTGTGGAGCGGGTACGGGCAAATGTTGCCAAAAGGCAACGTGGAGAAGAAGGGGAGGCCCAGTACGAGGTAAAAATCCTCCGCAAGGATGGAGAAGAACGCTGGATCCTGGTCCGTGGCTCAACCATCCGCTACCGGGGTCGATTCGCCGGCCTTGCGGTGTGCCTTGACATCACGGAGGACAAGCGCCGGGAGGCTCGTCTCCTCCACTTAAACCGGGTGTTGAAAGCCGTCCGGAACGTGAACCAGCTCATCGTCCGGGAGAAGAATCGGGAACGCCTCGTCCAGGGAATATGCCGAGAACTCGTCGAAGGATGCGGGTATACTGGAGCAGGTGTGGTGCTCTTCGGCACCGAGAAACCCTCCATCACCGCTTTGGGGTTTTCTGAGGAACATCTCGGCGCATTCGGTGCTGTCTTAGAGCAACTCCTGAAGGACCCCGAGCACCCACAGGACAGGGTCAGAAAGATTGCCCCCACAGACCTCACCGCTTCCCCTCTCCCCCGTCCGGGCGAGGGGCTTTTCGTCGCCTCCCTCAAGTGGGGGGAACACCTCTACGGGGGAATTGTCGCAGCTTGCCCCCTGTCCTCTCTGGACGATGAGGAAGAAGAAATGCTTTTTCTTGAGCTTTCCCAGGATCTCTCTTTCGCCCTCTACAGCCTCGACCTTGAGGCCATTCGGGAAGAGGCTCAGCGAGTGCTACAGGAAAGCGAAGAGCAGTTCCGGACCCTTGCCGAGTCCCTCCCTGTGGCCACCCTCATCCGCACGCACACCGGGTGGGTCTACGTCAACCCCTTCTTCGAGGCCCTCACCGGATACCGAGCGACAGAGCTCACCGACGAACTCTGGTCAGAGATTTCCCCCGAGGGTGCCGCACTGCTTTCGCGGTGGCACAAAGAGGCGGAGATGCTCCCCTTTGAGGCGGAATTCACCCTGACGACAAAGGGCCAGAGAACCAAATGGGTTCTGGCTCGCCTCACGCCCATACGGTACCGCGAGGAAGCGGCGCTCCTTGTGCTCCTTTTGGACCTCACGGAACGAAAACTCGCCGAAGACCGCATCCGCTACCTCACCTTTCACGACACCCTCACGGGTCTTTATAACCGGACGTTCTTTGAGCAGGAAATGAACCGCCTTGACACTCCCGAGAACCTCCCCTTAAGCGTCATCATGGGGGACCTGAACGGTTTGAAACTCGTGAACGACACCTTCGGCCATGCCATGGGGGATGAGTTCCTGCGCCAGGCCGCACGCATTCTCGAGGAAGTCTGCAGGGATCGGGGGGTGGTGGCCCGTCTGGGGGGAGACGAGTTCGTGGTGCTCCTTCCCCGGACCTCAAGCGCTGAAGTCCAGGTGCTTGGGGAAAGCATCCAGGAAGAGTTCAAAAGGACCGCGGTGGCATCCATCCCGCTGAGTATCTCCTTAGGCTATGGCACAAAGACTGACCCGAACCAGCCTCTTGATGAGGTCCTGCGTATTGCTGAAAACTGGATGTACCAGCGCAAGCTCACCGAAAGCCTGAGCTTCCATAACCAGGTTCTCCAGGCTTTCCGGGCATCACTCCGGGCAGTAACTCAGGAAACCGAGGAACACTCCCAGCGCATTCGGGAACTGGCCCTTCGCCTTGGAAAGGCCCTTGGTCTCTCCCAGAGGGAGCTCGATGAGCTGAGCCTTCTTGCCGAATTCCACGATATCGGGAAAATCGCCATTCCCCAGAATATTCTGGAAAAGCCTGGTCCACTGGATGAGGAGGAATGGGCCATCGTCAAAAAGCATCCGGAGGTGGGTTTCCGCATTACCCAATCCATCTGGGAGCTCTCCTCAATCGCCAACTACATCCTCTTCCACCACGAACGCTTCGATGGTACCGGATACCCCCGGGGACTTCGAGGAGAGGACATTCCTCTTCTCTCGCGCATCATCGCCATCTGCGACGCTTACGATGTGATGGTGACCGGCCGCCCTTACCGGAGGGCAAGGACCAAGAAAGAAGCCATCGAGGAACTCCGGCGCTGTAGCGGCACGCAGTTTGATCCCCGGATCGTCGAAGCCTTCATCGATATCCTCGAAGAGGAAGGGCACCAGGACTCTAAACTCCAAGATCCATAGGTGCTCGCCCAAGAGACCGGAGAAGGCGAAGCGTCTGTGCAATCTGCTCCTGTACAGTCTCTTCCTCATGAGCTCTTCCGGGATACAGAGCGTAGTGTGGCCGGAACCTGAGGGGTGTAACGTTCAGCATGAGCGAGCTTGCCCCGGAAAGAAGCCCTATCTCTCGGGCCCGAGGATCCAGGGTTTCAAAAGCTGTGGTGATGAGGATTTTGGCGTTTTTAGGGTCCACAAGCCGGGCCACCGCCAGGGTGTTGAGCACAAGGGATGGGGAAGGAGGAGCGGAAAACGCCAAAGGAGTTGCCGGGTGGGGCAGGAACGGTCCGAAGCTGTACATTTCCGCCGAAAGTGCTCTTGTAAGGAAAATATCCTCAAGGATGTCGGAAAGCCTTTGTCCCGGAAGCCCGATAAGTCCCCCCGTGGCCACAATGTACCCGAGCTCCAGAGCCCGCTCAAGGTGGGCAAGGCGCTGTGAAAGGTTGTACCCTGGGTGCAGCTTCTCGTACAACTCTGCGTTACTTGTCTCAAAGCGGAGCAAAATCCCCCTCGCCCCGGCTTCGTAGAGCACCTCAAGCCCTTCAAGACCAATTTCTCCGAAACTAACAAAGATAAGGACAGCATGGCGTCTCTTTATTTCTCGCACAAGTTCTGCAAGTTCCTCAACCGAACGCCCCGGATCCTCTCCGCTCTGGAGCACAAGTGCCTGGAACCCGTAGACCTCTACAGCCTCGCGTACTGCCTCAAGAACCTCCTCATCGCTCATGCGATACCGCCAAAGAGAACCATTGTGGGTCGAAAGGCCACAGTACGCACAGTTGCGAAAGCAGAAGTTCGAGATTTCGAGAATGCCGTGGACACACGTGGCGTTGCCGTGGTACTTCCTCCGGAGGAAATTAGCCACTTTGTAGAGTAACTCCCGCTCTCTGGGAGACTGAAGACCAAGAAGCGCAAGGAGCTCTTTTTTCGAGAGTGGACGTTCCTCAAGGGCTTTGTCAAGAATGCGGAGAACTCGTCGCTCCACTCCTTCCCTTTCCACCTCAAGCCGCGCAAGGCGAAGGTCCACTTCCTGGAGCTCGAAAAAGGTTTCCTTCCAGACAGCAAGGATTTCCTGTGCCTCCTCAGGCGGAACAACTTTGATCACAAACCCTCCCTGGGCATAGACAAAATCCCCCACTTTGAGGGAGGGAAACTCGTTGTATGCCTGCCTCCGCTCCCCGAAATACTCCACCGTGGCTATACGCCCGTCAAGGGCAACAACCTGTCCTGGAATGGCGTAGCACAAAGCGACTACTCCCCCTCAAAGGAGAGGAGACGCAACTCCCTCAATGGACTGTATTCTATGATAAGCTCAGCCCCCTCCAGGATCGTCCCCCGGGATTCCTCGGCAAAGAGATGCCTGAGAATCTCCGGGTCGATCTCGCTGAAGTCCCCCATCCGGAGGTACACCCGGGTAATCCTCTGCAGGCCCTCCGCCTCCCCCCGACGGAGGAGATCCTCGAAAACCTCTCGAACTAGTCGGAGTTCATGCATAATGCAACCCCCCAAGGTACTCCACAATGGTAGAGGCGGTGCGCTCCACTGCTTCACTCAATCCTTCCCCAAAGGAAACGTCTTCAGGCTGAATCCCTACAAAGACAACCTCACACCCTGTCTCCTCAGCCACAATCCTTGCAACCACCGGAAGGGGAAACGTATGGGTGCTAAGCGTGACTGAAACGACCTCTTCCTCCGTCAGCACCCGGATTTCCCCCGGAACACCGCCAAAGGAGGCAGCGTCAATAAAGATAACCTTCGCCGGCTGTTCGCTCACAATATCGTCGATGAACCGCTCCGGAGCAAAACCTGCCTGAATAAGGCGAAAACAGGGAGGGAGAACCGGGGCAAGCTTCTCCCCGATATACACCCCCACCCCATCGTCTCTCCGGAGAGGATTCCCAACGGTGACAATAACCGTTTTCCCCTGTAAAGAGGGCTCAAGAGCCCTCCGGATTGTCGCGTCCAACAAAGGTAACATTGAGGAAATGAGTGGAACAGGAAATACAGGGATCATACGCCCGCACGAGCATTTCAAGGGCAAGCTGAATGTCTTCTTCGCTCCGGTCAAGGATTTCCGGAACGAGCTTTCGCATGTCGTACTCGATGTTCCGGAGGTTCTGTCCGGTGGGGATGACACAATTGGCGTGCATAATGCGGCCGTAGTCGTCAACCTCGTAGTGGTGGTAGAGTGTTCCTCGGGGTGCTTCCACCGCTCCAACACCGCTTCCTGCCCGAACCGGGATGCGCTGTTTCTCATTGAGCCCCACCACAATCTCCTCGTCGTAGTTGAGGCCCGTTTTGAGAAACTCTTCCACAATATCCACCGCATGGTAGAGACAGTGGAAACACTCCACAAGCTGGGCAACGGTGTTCAGATAGGGGTTCGTAACCTTTCGATTCATTCCAAAAAGGTCCGCTATTTCCTTCGCTCTGGGATGGAGCTTAGAGAAGTTCAGGTTCAGACGGGCCAGGGCTCCAACCATGTAGGAGTCACGGTTCAGGCGGGTATGCTTTGCCGTCGAGTGGGGAACCACGAATTCATTGGTGATTTTCCTGTACTCTTTTTTGGGAAGGCGGACCCCATCGGTTGAACCGATATCCCCCATAAGGAGCGGATACTCGTCGTCATCAGAAACGAGGGCCACGTACTCTGTTTCCCGCTCAAACTCAGGAAAGCGGAATCCTCGAACGAGGTCGACCGTAGCCTCAAGGTCGGGAATCATCCCAAGGAGGAGGCTCCGCATCTTCTCGAGGTCCCCGGGACGGGGAAGCTTCGTGAATCCTCCCACCGTACAGCTTATGGGATGGACATGGCGGCCCACGAGGATATCACAGACATCGTTACAGGTCTTTTTGAGGCGCAGCGCTCTCCGAACCACCGCATTGTGGGTCTCTACAAGGGGAACGAAGCTCTTCACGCCAAGGAGATCCGGGGCAACGAGGAAGTAGATGTGGAGGATGTGGCTATCGAGAATTTCAATATCAAGAAGGAACTTCCGCAGCTTCACCGTTTGCTCACTGGGTACAAAACCGATGGCCTCTTCCGCTGCTTGAATAGAGGCCAGGGAATGGGCACAGGCGCAGATACCGCAGATTCGAGAGGTGATGTGCTGGGCCTCAAAAATAGACCGTCCCCGGAGCATTCCCTCGAAAAACCTCGGCGATTCGATAATCTCCAGGCGACACTCTCTCAACGTTCCGTCCCGGACATCCACCACGATGTTCCCGTGCCCCTCAACCCGGGTGAGGTATTCAACGTCAACGCGTATGCTCTTCCCCATGCCTTTTCCCCGCTCCTTTCAGGATTCGACAGGCATTGTACATGTCCATCCGCCGGACCAGAAACTCTACACGGACACCGTAACGCTCAAGCACCTCGAGGAATCCCCGTTCATTGGGATTGGAAACCATCCCCCGGCATCCATAGCAGATGTTGCCATTGTTGATGCACCAGGAGTTGCACCCTGCCCGGGTAATGGGACCAAGACAGGTGAGACCTCGCTCGTAGAAACAGACGTTTTCGTTGAACTTGCATTCCACACAAACAGCCACATCCGGCACATGATAGGGAATCCCAAGGAGAGCACACTTAAGTACTTCGAGGAACTCAGGCTGGTACACAGGGCACCCATGGACAAAGTACTCCACAGGAACAACTTCATGCACCGGACGGGTGGGAAGGGTGGTGAAAAACCTTGCTCCCTCCCCGTAGACGTACTGAAGAATCTCTTCAAGGTCAAAGGCATTCTTCATGCCGTTGACTCCGCCGATTGTGGCACAGGACCCATAGGCAATGAGCGTTCTGGAACGCTGGCGAATCCTTCGAATCCGCTCAACATCGTGAGGAGTGGTGATGCTCCCTTCAATGACGGCAATATCGTAGATCCCATCCCACCGCTCACTCATGGTTTCCCGAAATTCCACAAGATCCAGAAACTTGAGGAGCTCGAGAAGCTCTTCCCCAAGATTGGTTACCTGAAGCTGACATCCCTCGCAGCAGGTGAAATCGAAAAAGGCAACCTTCGGCACCTTCATCATATCGCCCCTTTGAGATCCTTGATTTTCTCGTAAAAGAACACCGGGCCATCCTGACAACAGTAGATGTCGTGAATCTGACAATGCCCGCACTTCCCAAGACCGCACTTCATATGACGCTCGAGGGAAAGAACAATCTGACCCTCGGGAATACCCTTCTTGAGGAGTTCGGCGATTACGAAACGGTACATCACCGGGGGCCCCACCATGACCGCAAAGGTCTCCTCAGGATTGATATCCACCCCCGGGATAAGGGCCGTTACCATGCCCACGTTGCCCTTCCAGTCGGGGTCTGCACGGTCCACCGTACACTGGAAACCCACGTCCATCCGCCGCTGCCACAGTTCGATTTCGTCCCGGAAGAGGAGATTCTGAGGGTCTTTGCAGCCAAAAAGCACATGAACCCTGCCAAAATCGCGCCGGTTGTCCATAACGTAGTTGATGAGGGAACGAAGGGGGGCAATGCCTATGCCTCCGGCAATGAGCAAAAGGTCGTGCCCGATGAGCCTGGTGATAGGGAATCCAACCCCAAAAGGACCCCGGATACCCACCACATCCCCCGCTTCAAGACGGTGCAAGGCAGTGGTTAACCGGCCCACCGCCCGGACACAGAGTTCAAAGCTCTGGCGCTTTGTGGGCGAAGAGGAAATGGATATCGGAGCTTCACCCACGCCAAGGAGCGAAACCTCCACAAACTGCCCCGGCTCAAAATCGAGAATCTCTCCATCGACCAAAGAGAGCTCAAAGAGTTTGTCCTTTTCAGTGAGGCGAGAGGTCCTGAGAATCCGGGCCTCTTTCACCTCATATCCGGTGTGACTCAAAAGGAGTTTCTCCACAGTCCCACCCCTTACACTTTGAGGTATCCGGTCTCCTGCGCAAGCCGGGTAATGGTTTCCTTAAGGTCAATTTTGGCCATACAAACCCGGCTGCACCGCCCGCAACCAGTGCAGAAAAACCGGTTGTACCGTTTCACAGGATACGAAAACTTTCGGTTGAACCGATGCCGCTTTCGATCTGAGCGCTCCGCCCGAAAACTCTCCCCACTGGCAATTTTCGCAAAGGGCTCATTCTGGCAGGAATCCCAGACCCTGATACGCCTTCCGGTCACGAGGTTCACATCGGGGACATCCCGAACGTCAAAGCAGTAGCAGGTAGGACAGACGTTGGTGCAGTTGGCGCAGGAGAGGCACCGGTTCCCAATTTCTTCCCACACTCCTGCCTCAAAACCCTCCCTGAACATCCGGGGAAGAAGAGCCCGGTCTACAGGAACCTCGGGGCGAAAAATCTGGGCTTTCCTGGCTCGGAGCGCCTCGAGTTCAGCAAGATGCTGCGATTGTGCTCGCTCGAGAAAAGGAATATCCCGCACAAGGTCCTCACCTTTTTGTGTACCCACGTGGATGAGAAAGTACTCTCCGAGGTCTGTGAAGAAAAGGTCGTACCCTCCCTGAGGAAGGAACGTCCCCATGAGCCCACAGGAGGCATAGGTATCGCAGTAGTCGTTGCACTCAAGTCCAATGACGGTAATGTACTCCCTGCGGACGAGATAGTTCAAGTCCTTGGGCCGGTCGCTGAAGACCACATCAAGGCACTGAATTCCCGCTAAATCGCAGGTGTGCACCCCAAAGAGGATGAGGGGCTCAACCTCTACCACTGGCTGGAGCTTCTGTCCTCTGCGGGTGTCGTACTCTGCAAGAGTCTCATACTGGGGCATGAAGTACTTCTTTGGGGGGAGAATGGTCAGAATGTACCGGAGGGCGATGTCGCTACCTTTTCGAACCTCGGAGAACACGAACTGCCCGTTGCCCTTTGCTACAGGCGCAACCACCTTTCCGCGGCGGACCAGATACTCCACAAAAAGGTCGAAAGAACTCCTGGGAAGGACGAGATACTCCACGCATTTCCTCCTTTCCTGCTTTTTGGGAAATAACCCTCCTGCTTTCCCCCGTATTCCTCAAAGCACCCCTTCCAGGACACCACACGTTCTTTGAAAAGCGCGGAGACTCTGGTATAATTCTCCCTGTCGGGGCGTGGCGCAGCCTGGCAAGCGCACCTGCCTTGGGAGCAGGGGGTCGGCCGTTCAAGTCGGCTCGCCCCGACCATTTCTCCTTCGGGTTTGAGTCTCTCAGAAAGCGCGCCTCTCATAGAAGAAGCGTTTCTTCAGAAATCAGTATAGGAGTACTTCTTTCCTTCTGTCAATGGGAGACAAAAAGACGCGGGCCTTTTTCTGGAAAATTCCCGAAGGTACCCAGGGGTGATGAATCCGCAGGTCGCAGAACTCGAGGATTTTCGATGTACTGCCTCTGGGGATCTGCCATTCTGCAGGTCGTTTCCTGAGGATGGAACGTCCCAGGTGTCAAAAAAAAGGGGCATCCTATGACGCCACACTGGTCGCTCCGGAGACAGATTCACGCAGACGGCAGCTGGAAGGCAGAGGCCAGAGAGCACAACTGCGAAGGCAATGGCACCAAAAGGGGGAAATGCACCAGACAGAAAAAGCGAGATTTCAAAAGCGCTTTACCAAGCCCCTGGCGCCCCCAAGCGGATTTGAACCGCTGCCGTCGCCTTGAAAGGGCGATGTCCTAACCTGGCTAGACGATGGGGGCGCAGGCAAGCCCTATTTTACCGAAAGGTTTCCAAAAAAGCAAGGGATGCGGAGCGCCCTCCAAAAATTACTCCCGGATGATGGCGCTTGTGGGACAGGAATCGATGGCCTCGTCGACACAGCTTGCGCTTGTGTCGGCGCCGTCTTTCACCACGCTTTTCCCGTTGGCGTTCATTTCAAAGACATCGGGGCAAATCTGCACACACAGTTCACAACCAATGCAGAGTTCCTCATCGACTCGGAGCGCCATAGCATATCTCCTCCCTTGGACGGAATTCGAAAACCGAGACACATTATAACAAACCAGGGGCTTCTTTTCTACGCATTGAGCAACTCCTGGGCCAATCTTTTCCCCAAAGGGGTGACGAAAACCCAATCCACCAGGATGACAAAATCTTCTCGACTCACCGCCCCTCCCTTGCGTTGACGGGAAGGCTACGGAAGGACCTTCGAAGTACCAGTACTTTCCCTCCCGGGAACTGTATTCTGAGCCGCAACAATCCCCACGTCATGCAAAAGGGCCGAAAGCTCAATAACCCTTTGTTCTCTCTCCAGGATTGCCATTTCACTCTCCCTCTTCGAGCAAGCGCTGCAGGTCTTCTTCGCCAAAGCCAAAGTAGTGTCCGATCTCGTGAAGGAGCACCTCCCTGACCTTCCTGCGGAATTCTTCCTCCTGGGGCGCTATTCTCCGGATGTTCTTTAGGTAGAGGACAATTCGGTCCGGGAGCACAAAGGTGTACCCCAGACCTCTTTTGGGAAGTGGAACTCCCTGGTAGAGTCCAAGGACAAACCCCAACCCCTTTCTGCCTCGTCCCGGACGACAAACGCCACATTCTCCAGTTTCTCCCGCAAAGGAGGTGGAAGGGCATCGAGAACCTCCTGAAGGACCGAGGCAATGATCTCCCGCTCTTCCACAAGAACCCCTCCGAAATGCAAACCCCCTCACAGGTCTAACGGAACCCTTCCTGAAGATACCATGAGCGGTCAGAGAAGTCAAAAAGGCCTTGCAGTACCTCTCCTCCAGGTCGGAATTCTGGTATCCTCCCCTCCAGGAGGGGTGGAAGGTGACCCGAAGGAGAGACTCCCTCAAGGCAACCCGGTCTTTCCTCTATACGCTTGCAAGGTTTCTCGGAGACGTCGAGGTCGCAAAAGGAGGCCCCAAAGCCCTGGGAAAGAGAATCCTCCGGAGGACCCTCGGGAAAGCAATGTCGAAGTTCTTCCGGTAGTAGCAGGTAGCGCGCCATGGTGGGGAAAGGCCCTGGACCAGTAGCCCGGTGAAGCAATCCGGAAAAACACGTTGAACTGGGGAAGAGCCGCAGCATCAGGGCGCGTATCCGTAAGTAAGCAACATAGGAAGTTACCTCCCCGTGAATACTCTGGGCAAGCTTCAGAAAAGACCTGGAACAAAGAGGCTCAGGCGAGAGGATACAAACCCTGCAGTGTCTGCCATCCACCGGGCTTGCCCATCCCATCTCCGAGCCCGTCCCGTCATCGGTGGATTCACCAGCGCCATTTCCTTCTCTCCAAGCACAGGGCATTGGGGAAGCGGTGGAAGAGCGCGAAAGACATGCTCCTTGTAGTCCCAGGGTACACCTTCGGCTTTTTTCAAGGAGGAAGAGCTCAAGCAGGGCCTCAGAACTTCGAGTATGGTGGAGCTAAACAACCTTGTATCAAGGCCACCGGAGTCAGAAGAAAAGCAGGGAGAAAAAAGCAGATGACGCAGAGCTCCGGAAGAAGCGGCGCAAACTCCTGGCGCGCCCGGCGGGAATCGAACCCACAACCTACGGATTAGAAGTCCGTTGCTCTGTCCTGTTGAGCTACGGGCGCTTGATTGTAATTTTACTCGCCTTCAAAGCGTCACGCAATAGGTCCAAAAACACTTCTCTCAGCACCTCACACCGGTTTTCCCCAGATATCGTTCCACAAGACGCATGGCACAGAAGCTCCCACACATAGAACAGGTTTCCTCCAAGGCCACGTTGCGTTCCCTCCGGTATCGTTCTGCCTTCACAGGATCCAGAGCCAGGGCAATCTGTTTCTCCCAGTCCAGGGCCTTTCGGGCCTGGCTCATTGCCCTGTCCCACTCCCAGGCCCCAGGAATCCCCTTGACGAGGTCTGCCACGTGAGCCGCAAGACGGGCGGCAATAACTCCTTCCCGCACATCCTCTACAGTGGGTAATCCCAGATGCTCAGCAGGGGTAACGACACAGATGAAATCGGCTCCGGAAGATGCCGCCAGCGCCCCTCCTATGGCTGCTGCAATATGGTCGTAACCTGGCGCCACGTCGGTCACGATGGGGCCCAGAACGTAGAAAGGAGCACCATGACACAGACGCTTTTCAAAAAGCACGTTGGCCTCCACGGCCTGAAGAGGCACATGGCCAGGACCCTCGACCATGACCTGCACTCCTGCCTCCCGGGCCCGGTCAACAAGCTCCCCAAGGATGAGGAGTTCCTGAATTTGCGCCCGATCGGTGGCATCAGAGAGACAGCCAGGCCGGAAACCATCACCAAGGCTCAAAGTGACATCGAAGCGTCGGGCGATTTCCAGCAGGCGATCGTACTCAGCATACAGAGGGTTTTCCTTTTCGTGGTAGAGCATCCATCCGACCAAAATGGACCCTCCCCGGCTCACAATATCGGCAATCCGCCCTTCCCGTTTCAAGCGCTCCACCACCTCCAGGGTCACACCACAGTGCACGGTCATGAAATCAACACCATCTGCAGCCTGCTCCTCAACGACCCGGAAAAGGTCGGAGACCGTAAACTCTACAATGCTTCCGTGCTTATCCTGGGCTTCTGAAGCAACCTGGTACACGGGCACCGTCCCAACCGGTACCGGTGAGGCAGAAAGGATACGGCGCCGGCACTCCCGAACCCCAACGGTGCTTAAGTCCATAACGGTGTCCGCACCAGCCTCAAGAGCCACTCTGAGCTTCTCCAGTTCCGCTTCAATACTGGGACGGGAGGGGGAAGTACCGATGTTGGCATTGACCTTGGTCCTCAGACCCCGACCAATACCGCAGGGGTTGAGGTGAGGACGGCATTTATTCGCAGGAATCACCACAGTTCCTTCGGCCACCCGCTTCCGGAGAATCTCGGGGTCCACCCCTTCTTTTTTGGCCACAAGTACCATCTCAGGAGTTGTCTCTCCCCGACGTGCTGCCTCAAGCTGAGTCATCCCGACACCTCCTTTGCCACTTCCTTAAGGTACTCACCGATGAGGTGGGCGGCTTTTTTGCCCGAAAGGAGCATCCCTCCAAAAATCGGTCCCATACGGCACCCTCCTGCCACGTTGTTTGCCGCCATCCCCGCCACAAAAAGACCCGGAGCGACCATGCGGGTGTTTGCCACCACGTCTTCTTCGCCTCTCTCCGCGTTCATAAAGGACTCCCTGACAAGGCTCAGGCCCGTGCGTCGACTGTAGAGGGTAACGAGCACCGCCTCGTGCCCCGTGGCATCAAGGACAGCTAAAGCCCTAAGGACCATGGGGTCCACATGGAGCCCTTCCATTTCGATAGCACTCTGGTTCACCACCACCCCTGTGATGCGCTCTCCCGTCACGTGGAGGTCAACGGCAGTCATGAGGTTCAATAGCTTCACCCGGGGATGGGCAGAAGCCCGAGCGATGAGTTTGCTGGCAAAAAGCGGTGCAGAAACCACAAGGGCACCGTCGTCCTCCTCAAAAGGAATCCCGGTTTCCTCAAGAATCCCCACGACGTCTTTCTGGAGAACGATTTTGTTGCAACCCATAGCACCACCCCATATGCCGCCCCCGGGGGCGAGTCTGCGGTCAAGCACCGTCACCCGGTAACCTTCATCGGCCAGGGTAAAGGCGCAGACAAGACCCGAAGGACCGGCACCGACCACAATGACGTCAGAGTTCACCGCCTCGATGAGGTCCTGGAAATAGTGTTTCAGGATGAGTCTACTCACCTTCTCATCGGGAACAGGATTCGAGAACGCTCTCACAGCAACCACCTCCAGAAAGCCCGGGAT